>JANXVC010000442.1 GCA_025351925.1 Rhodospirillales bacterium
ACGCCAGCCTTCGCCCATGCGGGCCATGACGACGCGGAGCCTGCCGCGGCGGCTCTGCCCGGCGCGGCTCCCCGGGCAGAGGCGGCCTCCGCAGAGTTCGAGCTGGTGGCCGTCGCCCGGAGCCAAGCCCTTGTGATCAGCCTGGACCGCTTCGCCACCAATGAGCCGATCACGGACGGCAGCATCGAGGTTGCGGAGGGGGACGGCTCGGAAAAGGCGGAGGCGCAAGACGACGGCACCTACCTCGTCCACGCGCCCTGGGTTGGGCAGGCCGGCAAGCACGACCTCACCTTCACCGTCAGCGCCGGTGATGCGAGCGACCTGCTGACCGCCACCATCGACATCCCGGAGGCCCCGCACACCGCGGCGGCACGGGACGGCGCGTTCGGAGGCGGCCTGGTCGAGAGCGTGCTCGGTGCACGGCGCGGCGCGGTAACGGCCGCCCTGTCGTTTGTGCTCGGGATGCTGACCATGGTCGCCTTGCGCGCCCGGGGGCGCTGGCGCGCGGTATCAGGCGCGGCCGTGCTGCTAGTCGGCCTCGTCGCGGCCGGCGCGGCCTTCGCCCATGGCGGCGCCGACGACGGCGATGGGCCGGCACCGGCCGTGGTCGCCTCCGACACCCCGCGGCGCCTGCCCGATGGCAGCGTCGCCATGCCGAAGGACGCGCAACGGCTGCTGGCGATCAGGACCGTCGTGGCAGCACAGACGCAGTCCGCTCGGACGGTACAGGTGATCGGCCAGGTGATCGCCGACCCCGCCACCGCCGGACGGGTCCAGAGCACTCAGAGCGGCCGCGTCCAGCCTGCCGGGAGCGATCTCGCCCATGTCGGTCAGGCTGTGCAGAAGGGTGACGCGCTCGCCACCATCGTCCCGGTGATCACCGGGGTGGAGCGGGGCGGGCTGCAGGCGCAGATCGCGGAGCTCGACGCGCAGATCCGCATCGCCCAGCAGAAGGTCACCCGATTGAACGCGCTGGCTGGCAGCGTCGCGGGCCGGGAGATCGACGATGCGCGCTCCGAGTTGGCGGGTGCGCAGGCCCGGCGGGCGGCCCTGTCGCCCACACTGGTTCAGGGGGAGGTGCTGCGCGCGCCGGTAACCGGGGTCGTCTCCGTCGCCAACGTCACGACCGGGCAGGTGGTCGAGAGCAAGGACGTGCTGTTCGAGATCGTCGACCCCAAGCGGCTGTGGATCGAGGCGATCGCCTTCGACCCCGCCATCGCCAGCCAGATGACGAGCGCCTCCGCCCGCGCGACGGACGGCACGCCGATTGCGGTCCAGTTCATCGGCCGCGGGCTGAGCCTGCGGCAGGGCGCGGTGCCGCTGCAGTTCCGGATCGAGAACCCGCCTGCGACTCTGTCGGTCGGGGCGCCCGTCATGGTGATCGCCAACGTTGCCACGCAGGAGAGCGGCTTCGCGCTGCCCCGGACGGCGGTGGTGCGGATGCCGAATGGCGGGTCGGCCGTGTGGGACCACGTCAGCGCCGAGCGCTTCGTGCCGCGCCCGGTCCGGCTGCAGCCGCTGGACGGCGGCAACGTTTTGGTGCTGGCCGGGCTCAAGGCCGAGCAACGCATCGTCGTGCAGGGCGCCGACCTGCTGAACCAGGTCCGCTGATGGGCGCGCTGTTCAACGCCCTCGTCACTGCGAGCCTGAAGAACCGCGTTTTCGTGCTCGTCGCGGCCGTGGTGCTGGTCGGCTACGGCGGCTGGACCCTGACCCGGCTGCCGGTGGACGTGTTCCCCGACCTGAACCGCCCGACGGTCACGCTGATGACCGAGGCCGAGGGCATGGCGCCCGAGGAGGTCGAGCAGCTCGTCACCTACCCGCTGGAAACGGCGATGAACGGCATGCCCGGCGTGCAGCGGGTGCGCTCGGTCTCTGGCGTCGGCCTGTCGATCATCTACGTCGAGTTCGAGTTCGGCGCCGACATCTACCTCGACCGCCAGCAGGTCGCCGAGCGCCTGGCGTCGGTGCGCGAGCAGATGCCGGCCGGTGTCGTGCCGCAGATGGGGCCGATCACCTCGATCATGGGCGAGATCATGCTGGTCGCCATGACCGGCGGCGACAAGGTTTCGCCTATGGACGTCCGCGAGCTGGCCGACTTCACCGTGCGCCCGCGCCTGCTGTCGATCCCCGGCGTCGCCCAGGTGATCCCGATCGGCGGCGAGGTCCGCACCTACCAGGTGACGCCCGACATCGCCCAGATGACCCGGCTCGACGTGTCGCTCGACGAGGTGGAGCGCGCGATCAGGCAGTTCGGCGCCAACTCCGGCGGCGGGTTCGTCGATCAGAACCGGGCTGAGTACGTGATCCGCAACATCGGCCGCACCACCCGGATCGAGGACCTGCGCAGCCTTGTGGTGACCACGAAGCAAGGTCAGTCAATCATCCTGAGCCAGGTCGCCACGGTCGGTTATGCGCCCCGCTTCAAGCGCGGCGACGCCGGAGCCAACGGTAAGCCGGCCGTCATACTGTCCATTCAAAAACAGCCCGGTGCTGACACTGTAAGCCTCACGCGGACCGTGGAAACGGCGCTGCACGACCTCGGCCGCACCCTGCCAGCAGGGGTAAAGGCCGACACGGTGCTGTTCCGCCAGGCCAACTTCATCGAGGCGTCGATCGGCAATGTCGAGGATGCGCTGCGCGACGCCGTTGTGGTCGTGGCCGTCGTGCTGTTCCTATTCCTGCTGAACGTGCGCACCACGCTGATCTCGCTGGTGGCGATCCCAGTCTCGATCCTCATCACCGTGCTTGTGTTCAAGGCGTTCGGCCTGTCGATCAACACCATGACCTTGGGCGGCCTGGCCATCGCCATCGGCGAGCTGGTCGATGATGCCGTGGTGGGCGTGGAGAACGTGTTCCGGCGCCTGAAGGAGAACCGCGAAGCCGGGAACAAGGTATCGGCGCTCAAGGTGGTCGCGGCGGCGAGCCAGGAGGTCCGCTCGGGCATCATCTACGCGACGCTGATCATCATCCTGGTGTTCATCCCGCTGTTCGCGCTGTCGGGCATCGAGGGCAAGCTGTTCGCGCCCTTGGGCGTCGCCTACATCGTCTCGATCCTTGGCAGCCTGGTCACGTCGATCACGGTCACGCCGGTGCTCTGCTACTACCTCATTCCCCGCATGAAGCGCCTGGCCGAGAAGGAGAGCTTCGTCGTGCGCTGGCTGAAGCGGGGCGACACGCGGCTGCTGCATTGGTCGTTCGGCTGCGCCGGACTGCTGTTGGGCATGTGCGGGGTGGCGGTGGCGGTCGCGGGGTTCGCCGCGACCCGGCTGCCCCGGGCGTTCCTGCCGCCGTTCAACGAGGGCACGCTCACCCTTGGCATGACGTTCACCCCCGGCATCAGCCTGGCGGAGTCGAACCGCCTGGGCCAGGTGGCCGAGCGGCTCATTATGCAGGTGCCGGAGGTGAAGAGCATCGGGCGGCGCACCGGCCGGGCCGAGCTCGACGAGCACGCCGAGGGCGTCCACTCCAGCGAGATGGACGTGGACCTGAACAGGTCCGACCGTCCGAAGCAGGCGGTGCTGGCCGACATCCGCCAGCGGCTCGCCATCCTGCCGGCCGCGTTCAACATCGGCCAGCCGATTGGCCACCGGCTGGAGCACCTGCTGTCCGGCGTGAACGCCGCCATCGCCGTCAAGCTGTTCGGCGAGGACGTGGACACGCTGCGTGGCCTGGCGGAGGACCTGCGGGGACGACTTTCGGCCATCCCGGGGCTGGTCGACCTCCTGGTCGAGCGCCAGGTGCGCGTGCCGCAGCTGCAGGTTCGGCTCGACTACGACCGGGCCGCGCTCTATGGCGTGACGCCGGCGACGCTCACCGATGCCTTGGAGAAGCTCAGCAACGGCAAAGTCGAGAGCCAGGTCGTCGATGGGCAGAAGCGCTTCGACGTGGTGCTGCGCCTGTCCGACGCCGGGCGCACGACGGAGGCGCTGGCCAACATGCTGGTCGAGACGCCGCGTGGCCGGGTGCCGCTGCGGACCTTCGCCGAGGTGGTGGACGACGACGGCCCCAACCAGATCCTGCGGGAGAACGGCACCCGGCGCATTGTCGTGCAGGCGAACACGGCCGGAGGGGTGAATGAGGGCCAGGTGGTCCAGTCCATCCGCGACGTAATCGCAGGGATGAAGCTGCCGCAGGG
>JANXVC010000446.1 GCA_025351925.1 Rhodospirillales bacterium
ATCCTTTTCCTCGTGCGTCAGCTGGCTGAGATCAGGACGCTCGGTCATCCCAGCCTTGAATCCCAAGCGCCAGGGTTACGTCAAGCCGCCTCGCGCACAGCCTCAATCACGCCAACTCGCAAGAGGGTTGAGCAGCTACCCGAATAGGTCGGAATGATCACAGCTGGCGTGCCGGTGGACAGCCCCGTTTGGCAGGAACCATGCCCGCCATGGTGCACCATCAGATCGCTTCTGCGGGCCATCGCGAGGCCTGGAACGTAGCCGGCGTGGCGGAAGTTTGCCGGCAACGCGCCGACTTCGTCGGGTAGCGGCTGGTGGCCCGTCGTGAGAACCACTTTCGCGCGAGCATCGGCCAAGGCCGTGATGGCGGCGCGGATCACGACAATGGAGTCGGCCCAGAACGGCGCACTCCGGTATCGCGGGTTGCCGGAGTAGACCCAGATCACCGGCTCATCCTGGGGCAGTGCCTCCGCCCAGTCCGGCAGCGATGCGTCGCCACGTTGCCACAAGAGCGGCCCGACATAGGTGACCCGCGCCGACGGGGAGAGCGGATCGGTCTCCGGCGTGCCAGCAATCAAGTCGAGGTCGCCAGCGAACAAGTCGCCAATCCGCGCAAATGGTGCAAGCCCATACGATGCCGCCACTGCATTCAGCACTGGCACTGTGCTCGGACGGTTCGCCGGCGGCGCGTCCTCCCACCACAGGAAGCCGCGGCTGGCCGGATGGAAGTCACCTTGCAACACCGTGATCAGCGGCTTACGCAACGCGCGGGCAGCGAGGCACGCGTATGGGCTGAAGGAGTCCACTACGACATCGGCGTTCGACGTCTGAATCACGTCGACATAGGCTGTTGTGAGCGCCCGTAGATAGGCCGCATCCATCATCCCCCGACCGGCCCAGAACTCATCGACGTCCCGGAACTGCCCGGCAACGTTTTCGGGCCCGACTGGCGTGGGAAGAGGTGGGAGTGAGGTATTGGCCAGCCCCGCTTCTTCAATCAGCCGTGCTGGCGCAGGAGACGGGTTGCACATGGAAACCTCATGGCCCCGATCCGCAAGCTCCCGTGCGATTGGGACCATGCGGGTCGGCAAACCCAGATCATTGGCGAAATGCATTGTGAACAGAACGCGAGCCATCGCCATTCTCCGATGCCGCCGTCAGGGCGGAATGTGTTTCCGAGAGCCCTCCGGCGGTCGGGCGAGCGGGAGTCGTTTTGATGAAGTTGCGTGTCGTCGTCCTCAAGCTCCTTCCAAGACTTGGCCGAACAACTTCCATGCCGTGCCAGTCCAGCGCGCGAGCTGCATATGTCGGATAGGGTGGAAGTTGCTGGGCGACGTGTTCACCTTGATGCCAGGCAGCAGCACCGGAATCTCCAAGTCGTTCAGGTTCGCCGCTTGGTGCATGATATTCTCGCGCGAGAGGTCGTCGCCGCATTGTTCCAGCACTCGCTTGAGCAGGAGCGCAGTGCCGTAACCATAGGTGGCGAAGGTGTCCTTGATGTCTCCCTCCGGCATCCATTGCCTCATGAAGGCCTGCCACTCCTGCATTCCGGCATCATTCGCCCATTGCGGGTCGGTCTGGTCCTTGATGAAGATGGCGCTGATCAAGCCTTTACCGTTTTCTGCACCCGTGGGGATCATGACGGCGCCGACCGAGGCGGCATTGACGCTCAGGTAGTGGGGCGTGGGATGCCACCCGAGCTCGGCCACCCTCTTGATCGTCTGCACGGCAAACTTCGGGGTGGCCGCGGTGAACAGCGCGTCGGCGCCCGAGGCTTGCAGGCTCACGATTTGGCTGTTCACCGTGGGGTCCGTCACCTCGTAGGAGACAGCCTTGACCATGACCTGGTCAAACCTCGGCCCGAGCGCGTCATGCACGCCAGCTAAGTAGTCTTTTCCAAAGTCGTCGTTTTGGTAGAGGATCGCAAGCTTGGCGCCCGGCGCCGTCTGCTGCATGTGCTTGGCGTAGATCTGCGCTTCCGTGCGGTAGCTCGGATTCCAACCGATCGTCCAAGGACAATGCTCAGGGTCGGCCCACTTGTCGGCGCCACTCGCAAACGCGACCGTGCGCGACATACTGGCCGTGTCTCCTGCACTCAGGTCGCGCGCATGGCGGCGGAACGCGGCTTCGAGATCGTCACGGCCGAGCGCCAAGAACAGGTGGCGCAGCGTGTTGACCGCTGGAGCACGCCGGAAGCAGGCACCGAAGACGGTGTTCAGGCGCTCGCGCTGCAGGGCGATGAAGGCGATGATCTTCTTGTAGGAGGTGGCGCCCGTCAGCACCGCGAGAACCGAGAACAGTAACAGGTGGCTCATGCTGTAGCGCTGGCCTTGGGCACGGCGCGGGTCAGGCACTTCGGCGAGTGCGGCAAGCAAAAAAGCGAATGGCACAGGGCGACCTCACGAAGCTGGAAGGTCGCCTCCATACAGCCGTTACCTCAGCCCGCCGC
>JANXVC010000469.1 GCA_025351925.1 Rhodospirillales bacterium
CAGCATGCTCTACGAACTCATCCCCACCATGCCGGAGCATCGCCTGCGGCCCCTGGTCGAACAGTTCGCCCAAATGCTGGCAGCACAGCCGATCTTCAACGAGATGTTCGGTGCGATCTAAAAATGAGGGGAGTCTTGAGCCCAATGATCCCTCCTCCCACGCTCGCCGCGCGCATGCGTCGGCGCGCCATCCTGTGCGTGCTCGGCGCCTCCGCCTGCTTCACCATCGCCGCTGCAATGGTAAAATTCGTCGCCGGCTCCGTGCCCACGTCGGAGATCGTGTTCTTCCGCAGCGCCGTGGCCGCGGTCTGCATGATCCCGCTGATCTGGCGCGCCGGCGGCTGGTCCGTGCTGCATACAAGACGGCCGTTGGGCCATGCATGGCGATTGCTGGCGGGCCTCGCCGGCATGTACGGCGCGTTTTACGGCTACGCTCATCTGCCGCTCGCGACTGTCACGGCGCTCGGGTTCGCCATGCCGATCTTCCTCGCGCTCCTGTCGGTGCCGATGCTGCATGAGCGGATCGGGCCGGGCCGGGCGCTCACGGTCGGCGCTGGGCTGGTCGGCGTGCTGTTCGTGCTGCGGCCGTGGCAGGACAGCGACAGCCTGCCGGCGTTCCCCGCGCTGGTCGTCGTCGCCGGCGTCGTGTTCTGGGCGTTCGCGATGATCAGCATTCGCCGCATGGGCCAATACGGCGAGCGCAACATCACGATCGTGCTGCTGTTCACCCTCGGTGGCACCGTCGTGTCGGGGCTGCTGTGCATCCCGGTCTGGATCATGCCGTCGGGCTGGGTCTTGGCTGCCCTGACCGGCGTCGGCGCCATCTCCGCCGTGGCGCAACTGCTGATGACCGAGGGCTATCGCAGCGGCGAGGCCACGATGCTCGCGCCTTTCGAATACGGCGCAATCCTTTACACGCTGGCGCTGGGCTTCCTGATCTGGGGTGAGGTGCCAAGCGGCTGGGAGTTCACCGGGATCGCAATTCTGGTCGCCTCCGGCTTGTTTGCCTGGTGGCGGGAGGGCCGGTCGGGGTCTCCTGCCGTTCGCTAGGCGATCATCCCAAGGATCGCTGCCAGCACCGCCCGCAGCTCGACCGCGGCCCGGCTTCGCGGCGCCGACTCGGTCACGCCCAGGCCTTCGGCGAACGCGTGGCTGAATACCGCCCGGTTGCCCAGCACCGCCGGCAGCACCGCCAGCCCGCGCGCTTGCAGCTCATGGTCCGTCGTGTCCCGCAGCCGACTGCCGGTCGGCACGCGGTTGAGGATCAGGCAGGCCGGGCGCTTCTCTTCGGCGGCGAGCTTCAGCGTGCCCTCCGCCGCCCAGATATCCGGCGGGCTGGGCTGCACCGGTACCACGACGAGGTCCGCACCGCGTATTGCCCGGCGCGCGTCGGCGTCGATCACCGGCGGGCTATCGATAAGCACGACGTCATAGTCGCGCCGCAGCCGGTCCAGCTCGCCTGCCAGCCGCCAGCCCGACAGGTCGGAAAACGTCAGTGTGGCCGCAGGCTCCGTTCGCGCCAGTCGGATGGCGTTCCAGCGCGCCAGGCTGTGCTGTGGGTCGATGTCGAGCACGGCCACACGGCGCAGCGTCGCCATGGCGGCTGCGAGGTTCGCCACCAGCGTCGATTTGCCCGCGCCACCCTTTTGCTGCGCCACCGTGATCACGATCGACATGCGCGAATTCCCAACCACCGGCAAATCGCACAACGTCGCGAGTCGCGCTTGCCCTCACGAGCAACCTGGCACACTCACGGGTATGGCGCACGAACTCCTGACTCCCGCCGAGATGACCGCCGCCGACGCTGCCGCCGCCCGGGCCGGCGTGCCGGGCGCCATGCTGATGCAGGCTGCCGGCCGCGCCGTTGCCCGCGCCGCCCAGCGTTTCGATCCATGCCGCACTCTGGTGCTGTGCGGACCCGGCAATAATGGCGGTGACGGCTATGTGGCCGCACGGCTGCTGGCTCAGCAGGGCTGGCCGGTCTGTGTCGCCGCCTTGCGTCCGCCGCGCACCGGGTCGGATGCCCACGCGGCCGCGATGCGCTGGCACGGTCCGATAGTCCCGTTCAATCCAGCCGAAGCCACCCGGGCCGAGCTGGTCATCGACGCCGTGTTCGGCGCGGGCCTCTCCGCCTTAATACCGGACGACGTGGCCGATACTCTCGCGGCAGCCCGACGCGTGCTGGCGGTGGACGTGCCGAGCGGCCTCGATGGCGCCACCGGACAGCCACGCGGCCGGGTGCGCCCGGCGGACATGACGGTCACCTTCTTCCGCCTAAAGCCCGGGCATCTGTTGCTGCCGGGCCGCACGCTATGCGGCGACGTGACGCTGGCCGACATCGGCCTGCCGGCCAGCGTGCTGCAGGCCATCGCGCCCAAGGCCTGGCACAACCGCCCGGCGCTTTGGCGCATTCCACTGCCGGGCACCCTCGACCACAAATACACCCGCGGTCACGTGACCGTGCTGGGCGGGGCAAGCATGACCGGCGCCGCCCGGCTATCCGCATCCGCCGCCCGCCGTGGCGGCGCCGGCATGGTGTCGATCGCCGCCACGGGCCGCGGCGATGTCTATCGCACCGGCGAGCCCGGACTGATCGTCAGCGACGCGCTGCTGCCCGAACTACTGCAGGATCAGCGCCGTACCGTGTGGGTCTGCGGCCCCGGCCTGGGTCAGGACGCCGCCCGCGCCGCCTTGCCGCCGCTGCTGGCCGCCGGACGCCGGGTCGTGGCGGACGCCGACACGCTCGGCGCCTACGCCGGACAACCCGACGCGCTCGCCGGCTGCGCGGTGCTGACCCCGCATGAGGGCGAGTTCGCAAAGCTGTTCGGACCCGTCGGCCCTGACCGGATCGCTGCCGCCCGCGCCGCAGCGCGTCGTGTTGGCGCCGTGGTGCTGCTGAAAGGGGCGGACACCGTGGTGGCCGCGCCAGACGGCCGGGTGGCGGTGAACTGCGATGCGCCGCCATGGCTTGCAACCGCCGGGGCAGGGGATGTGCTCGCCGGATTGGTGGCAGCGCTGCTGGCGCAGGGCATGGACGATTGGCACGCCGCCGCCGCTGCCGCCTGGCTGCACGGCCGCGCCGCCATGCTGGCCGGTCGCGGCATGATCGCCGAGGACTTGCTGGCGCAAATTGCCGACGCCGTAGCCCAGGCCGCCGCTCGATGACGCCCGTGCGTCGCCATGGTATGTTGCCCCGACACGGAGCCGTCTGATGAGTGAGACCACCGCGTCCCCCGGCCTGTTCGACTGCGCGCTCCGCCGGATCACCACGGTGTGGCGCGATATGGCCGACCGCGTGTCCAGCGACGAGGACCAGGGCATCGCCAGCCAGATGCGCGCCTGCCTCGACGCGCGCGGCGGCGAGGTCAGCGCCTGCAATCGCGCGGCGAAGCTCGCCCAGACCTATCGGGGGCCTGGACGCTGCCGGCGGGCGCTGGACCCTGTTGCCCATTTTCACCTCTCGAACGGCGCCGCGGTCGAGCGTATCGTCATGGGAGCCGACACTGCCGGCAAGGCTGTACGGGTGAGTGCAACGCTGATGGTCAACTGTCTCTGCGATCCGGCGAAAATCGAGGACTATTACGAGGACTACGCTGGCGAGGGCAAACGCAACGCCAGCACCGCAGTTCGTCGCCTAGCAAGAGGTTGGTCATGAACGCTCCAAACCCCGTTATCCGCGAAGCATCCCCGCGCATCATCGGCCTCCGGGAGATCGAGAAAAAGCTGCTGTGGCTGTCCGCCTGGACCGTCCACAACGCCAACCACATCCGCCCGAACCGCGATGGATTAAAGGTCGGCGGGCATCAGGCGAGCTGCGCGAGCTGCATCAGCATCATGACCGCGCTGTATTTCGAGATCCTGCGTCCGCAGGACCGCGTAGCCGTGAAGCCGCACGCGAGCCCAGTGTTCCACGCCATCAACCTGCTGCTGGGCCGCGAGCGGGCGGAGCGGATGGCCGGCCTGCGGCAGATGGGCGGCGTGCAGAGCTATCCGAGCCGCACCAAGGACGGGCCGGAGGTCGATTTTTCGACGGGTTCCGTGGGCCTGGGCGTGGCGCTGACCAGCTTCGCCGCGCTGATGCAGGACTACGTGCGGCTGCATGGGCTGGATGCCGGACTGCCGCCGGGCCGGCACGTGGCGATCGCTGGCGATGCGGAGCTGGACGAAGGCAACATCTACGAGGCGCTGCTGGAGGGCTGGAAGCACGACGTCCGCAACGTCTGGTGGGTGATCGACTACAACCGGCAGAGCCTCGACAGCGTGGTGCCCGACCGGCTGTTCGGCCGTATCGAGGGCCTGTTCCGCGACATGGGCTGGAACGTCGTCACCCTGAAATACGGCCGCCTGTTGCAGGCCGCCTTCGCTCGGGAGGGCGGCGAGGCGCTGCGCCGCTGGATCGACGACTGCCCGAACAGCCTGTACTCCGCGCTCACCTTCCAGGGCGGCGGCGCCTGGCGTCAGGCGCTGCTGGCCGAGCTCGGCCGCGAGCCCGGTGTCCGCGCCATCCTCGACCCGATGTCGGACGACGAGTTGGCCGAGCTCATGACCAACCTCGGCGGCCACGACGTGGACACGTTAATAGAACAGTTCCGGCTGGCGGATGCTGAGGGCGACCAGCCGACGTGCTTCATCGCCTACACGATCAAGGGCATGGGCCTGCCGTTTGCCGGGCACAAGGACAACCACTCGGGCCTGATGTCGCGCGACCAGATGGCATTCTTTCAGAAGGCCATGCGCATCCGGCCCGGCCACGAGTGGGATGTGGCGGAGGGCCTCGACCTCTCGCCGGCCGAGCTGCAGGCCGTCATCGACGCCTCGCCGTTCTCCAAGCCGCTGACCCCCGGCGGCCGGTGCCTCTCGACGCCGGTCATCGACATTCCGGCGACGCTGCCAGTGTCGGGCGCCCCGAAGCGCCGGGCCAGCACGCAGTCGGGGTTCGGCGACATCCTGGCCGAGATCGGCCGCGCCCAGGGCGACTTCGCCGAGCTCGCCCGGCACATCGTGACCACCAGTCCGGATGTGACGGTCTCGACCAACCTCGGCCCCTGGGTGAACCGCCGCGGGGTGTTCGACCGGCATACCCGCAACGACGTGTTCCGCGACGCGAAGCTCGCCAGCGCGCAACGCTGGGGCATGGCGCCGACTGGCCAGCACATCGAGCTGGGCATCGCCGAGCAGAACCTGTTCCTGCTGCTCGCGGCGGCCGGGCTGCAGCACAGCCTGACCGGCGCGCGGCTGCTGCCGATCGGCACGGTGTATGATCCGTTCGTCAACCGCGGCCTCGATGCGCTGATCTACGCCTGCTACCAGGA
>JANXVC010000537.1 GCA_025351925.1 Rhodospirillales bacterium
CTCGCCTACTCGCCCGGCGTCGCCGAGCCCTGCCTGCACATCCAGCGCGACGCGGCGCTGGCCTATGACTACACGACCAAGGGCAACATGGTCGCTGTTGTCTCCAACGGCACGGCGGTGCTGGGCCTTGGCAACCTCGGCGCGCTCGCCAGCAAGCCGGTGATGGAGGGCAAGGTCGCGCTGTTCAAGCGCTTCGCCGACCTGGACGGCATCGACCTCGAAATCTCGACCGAGGACGTGGAGGAGTTCGTCAACTGCGTCCGCTTCCTGGGCGCGGGCTTCGGCGGCATCAACCTCGAGGACATCAAGGCGCCGGAGTGCTTCGTCATCGAAAGCCGGCTGCGCGAGCTGATGGACATTCCGGTGTTCCACGACGACCAGCACGGCACGGCGATCGTGGCGGCGGCCGGGCTGATCAACGCGTGCCATTTGACCGGGCGGAGCCTGGCGGATACGCGGCTTGTGGTGAACGGCGCCGGCGCCGCCGCGATCGCCTGCGTCGAGCTGCTGAAGGCGATGGGCGTGCGGCCGGAGCACGTGACGCTGTGCGACACGCGGGGCGTCGTCTATCAGGGCCGCATCGCCGGGATGAACCAGTGGAAGTCCGGCCACGCCGTCGCGACCGAGGCGCGCACCTTGGCCGAAGCGGTGGCGGGGGCGGACGCGTTCTTTGGCCTCTCGGTGCGCGGCGCGCTGACGGCCGACATGGTGCTCAGCATGGCGCCGCGGCCGATCATCTTCGCAATGGCGAACCCCGATCCGGAGATCACCCCGGAGGAGGCGCGCGCCGTGCGGGACGACGCGATCATCGCCACTGGGCGCAGCGACTACCCGAACCAGGTCAACAACGTGCTCGGCTTCCCCTACATCTTCCGCGGGGCGCTGGACGTGCGGGCCAGCACGATTAACGACGCGATGAAGGTCGCCGCAGCCGAGGCGCTGGCCGCCTTGGCGCGGGAGGACGTGCCGGACGAGGTGCACACCGCGTCGGCCGGCGGCGCGCGGCTGCATTTCGGCCCCGACTACATCATCCCGAACGCCTTCGACCCGCGGCTGATCAGCCAAATTCCGCCCGCGGTCGCCCGCGCCGCGATGGAGAGCGGTGTCGCCCGGCGCCCGATGGTCGATCTGCGCAAATACGCCCGCACGCTGTCCGGCCGGCTGGACCCGACCGC
Organism: Rhodospirillales bacterium; assembly: GCA_025351925.1. Classification (GTDB taxonomy): domain Bacteria; phylum Pseudomonadota; class Alphaproteobacteria; order Acetobacterales; family Acetobacteraceae; genus CAHJXG01. Next base: position 1,176 of record JANXVC010000537.1, read on the forward strand.
CAACGCGCTCGACGCCATCATGGAGCGGGTGCGCGCGGCGCCGCAGCGCGTGGTGTTCGCCGAGGGCGAGGAGGAGAAGGTCGTGCGCGCCGCCGTCGCCTTCCGCAACGCGGGATATGGCACGCCGGTGCTGATCGGGCGGGAGGACCGGGTGCGGCAGACGATGGCCGGCCTGGGCCTGGGCGTGGCGGACGGGATCGAGGTGCACAACGCCCGGTTGTCGCAGCACAACGCGCGCTATGTGGCGCTGCTCTATGCCCGGCTGCAGCGGCAGGGCGTACTGGAGCGGGACTGCCAGCGCATGGTGAACCAGGACCGCAACGTGTTCGCGGCCTGCATGGTGGCAAGCGGTGACGCCGACGCCATGCTGACCGGCCTGACTCGTTCGGCAGCCGTCTGCTTGGACGACATCGGCCAGGTCATCGATACGGCCACCGGCAAGATCAGCTTCGGCCTCACGTTGATGGTCGGCGGCCAGGGCACGATCTTCATCGACGATACGCTGCGGCATGAGCGCCCGACGCCGCAGCAGCTCGCCGACATCGCGATTGGCAGCGCGGCGGCGGCGCGGCAATTGGGGCACGAGCCGCGCGTGGCGCTGCTGTCGCACTCGACGTTCGGCAACCCGATGCACCGCACGGTGCTCGGCATCCGGGAGGCGGTGTCGATCCTGGACAGCCGCGGCGTCGATTTCGAGTATGACGGCGATATGAGCCCGGACGTGGCGCTCGATCCGGCGATCCGCGCGCTATATCCGTTCTGCCGGCTGACGGGGAACGCCAACGTGCTGGTGATGCCGGGCCTGCACTCGGCGCACATTACCTCCCGCCTGGCGCCGCGGCTTGGGCAGGCCAGCACAATCGGGCCGCTGCTGCTCGGGCTATCGCACCCGGCGCAGATCGTGCCGATGGGCGCGTCGGTCAGTCAGATTGTGGACCTGGCCGGGCTCGCCGCCTATCAGGCCATCGATGCTCAATAAATTTCTGATTGGGATTGAGTAGTTGGATCATCCGAGCTTGAACCCGCTGGCCGGCGAGCGTCCGGCAGAGGTCGCGAACCGCCTCAAAAGCATTTTTGCCGGATCGATCGGCAACCTGATCGAGTGGTATGACTTCTACGTCTATAACTCGTTCGCGATTTATTTTGCCAAGTCGTTCAGCAGCAGCGCCGACGCTACAGGACAGTTAATTACGGCCTACGGCATATACGCCGTGAGCTTCGTCATCCGGCCAGTGGGCGGCTTCGTGCTCGGTTACTATGCGGACCGCAAGGGCCGACGCGCTGCGTTGACCTTGTCTGTCATGCTGATGTGCGTAGGCTCTGGTCTGATTGCTATCCTACCGACCTACGCTAGCGTCGGCATCTGGGCTCCAGTATTGCTTTTGCTGGCCCGCCTGCTGCAAGGGCTGTCATTGGGCGGCGAGTATGCATCCTCGGCAACCTATCTGAGCGAGATCGCTGGGTCGAAGCACCGAGGGTTCTATAGCTCGTTCCAATACGTAACGCTGATCGGCGGGCAGGTCGTCGCCGCTTTCGTGCTTTTGGTTATGCAGCAGGCATTCAGTGGAAATGAGATCGAAGCCTGGGCATGGCGCATCCCGTTCGCCATCGGCGCGTTCGGCGCACTTTACGGCCTGTATTTGCGGCGTAACCTGGCGGAGACGGAAGAGTGGAAGCGCGCCAGCCGCGAACCACGGCGAAATTTGATTAAGGAACTCTTTAAACATCCGAAAGAGCTGCTGCTGGTGTTCGGCCTGACAATGGGCGGCACGACGGCGTTCTACACCTTCAGCAGCTACATGCCGACCTATCTGTCCAACACGCTGAAGTTCCCGCGCGAGTGGGTGGCCGAGATCAGCTTCATCACATTGATCCTGTATGCCGCCATGCAGCCGGTGTTCGGCGCCATCAGCGACCGCATCGGCCGGCGTCCGGTGCTGATGTGGTTCGGCGTGATGGGGACGCTGTGCACCGTGCCGATCCTGACGGCGCTGGGTTCCACGACCGGCTATACCCATGCGCTGCTGCTGATCTTGGCGGCGCTGGTGATCGTGTCCGGCTACACGTCGATCAACGCGGTGGTGAAGGCTGAGCTGTTCCCGGCCGGGGTGCGGGCGCTGGGAGTTGGCCTACCTTATGCACTGGCGGCGTCGATCTTCGGCGGCACCGCGCCGCTGATCGCGCTGCAATTCAAGGCGGCGGGGCACGAGAGCTGGTTCTATTGGTACGTCACCGGGCTCACGTTCCTGTCGCTGCTGGTCTACACGCTGATGCGGGACACCAAGACGCACACGCAGATGGAAAGCTGAGGCCCGCGCGTTAGGCAGAGGCCTCCACAATGCGGGAGGCGTCCATCCTGGCCGCTCCCTCGGTCAGCATCTCAATCCGCCCGGTGATCTGCCCGCCATCCTCGACCTGCAGGCGGCGGCAGCGGGCGGTGCCCAGCACCTTGCCCGTGGTACGGACGATCAGGTTGCCGCGGACCGTCAAGGTGCCGTCGATGACGCCGGCGATCTCCGCGTCCTCGACCTCGATCTCGCCCTTGAATACGCCGCCCTGGGTAATGCTCAGCTCGGTCGCGTGGATCATACTGGCCTCGACGGTGCCCTCAACGACCAAACGCTCCGCGTCGGCGACGGTACCCTGGACGGAGATGCCGCGGCCCACCACCAAGGTACGGCGCTCGGACGCTTCGCGCCCGCGGTCCTGCGGCATGCTGGGACGCGGCGGGGCCACGAGGCCGGTCATGCTGCCGGCTGTAGAGCCGGGAGCGGTGGGCACGCCGAGGCTCGGAGCAGAAAACGGCGTGCGGCCCATGGCTGGAGCCTCCTTGGACGGAATGGGACGGTATGGGGGAACGCCGAGGCCAGTATCGACCGGCCAGTTCGGTGCATGCGGACCCGGCGCATCTGGCATGGCGAAGCCTCCAAGCAGGCCCTCCGAGGCGCCGTCCTGGTCGGATTGCATAGCGGCGGGTTCGTTGCTCATGGAACTTTCGGGTTTGCGGCGCTTGAACAAGCGGACCCTCCTTCGAGGCTGCACGTCCCTATGTTACGACGCGCGTTCTGCATGGCCTAACACAGGCCCCCGTCGTTTCACAACCCAGTGTTACATTTTACAACCCAGGACGAAACGCGAGCCGGCGCGGACCCGCCCGGTTCAGCACGTGCACCATGGCCGCCGTGCCGACCACGGGAACCAGCAGGTTCAGGCCCGGCACGCTGCCCGCCAGCGCCAGCGCCACTCCCTGGATCAGCACCGGCAGGCGCTGCGCCGCGTAGCGCTGCAGCGCCTCGGGCCGACCCATGCGGCGCATGGCGACACCCATGAACAGGCCGCGGCCGATGGCCCAGCCGGCGACGATCCAGCCTAGCACGATGCCGACTCCGGGCAGCAGGATCGCCAGCAGCAGCGCCACGAGCTGGAGCGCCAGCACCTGGGCCCCGAGCGTTAGGCCGTCCCAAGCCTGTACCGCGAGCGGCGCGCCGAGCGGCAGCGGCAGGTCCGGGTAGAAGCGGCAGTCCACCGCGGCGGCGACGCGGTCCATATACAGCGTGGCGATCACCAGGGCGACCGGCACGAATAGCCACAACGCCAGCAGCGCGGCCCCGACGCCGCCAGCGAGGCCGGCGAGCCAGCCCAGCCAGCCCGGTCGCGCCACGACTTGCTCCACTGCCCACACGCTGCCGGCCAGCAGTCCAACGAACACCGCCGCTGAGAGCGCGAGGCTGCGCCAGACGACGCCGAGGAACACCGGGTCTTGCAGCTGGGCGATGGCGCGCGAGAGCGGGAACAGCATGCGGATATCCTGAGGGGCTGGGATTTGGCGAAACAAGAGGCTTGGGTTGCGGGCAGGTGGGGCGGATGTTAGGCGCACGCCAGGCCCTCGCGTCACGGCTAACGCATTAGGAGCAACCATGTCCCACCCTGTGTCCCCGGCCTCGGAACTATCTGCGGCCCGTTTCGACATACTCGGCATCGGCAACGCCATCGTGGACGTCGTGGCGCCTACCGGAGACGACTTTCTATCGCGCCACGACATGCGGAAGGGCGGCATGGCGTTGATCTCGGCCGAGCAGGCAGAGGCGCTCTATCGGGCGATGCCGCCGGGGCAGGAGAGCAGCGGCGGGTCGGCGGCCAACACCTGCGCGGTGGCGGCGGCGCTGGGTGCCCGGGTGGCGTTCCTAGGCAAGGTGGCCGAGGACCAGCTGGGCGCGGTGTTCCGGCACGACATCACCGCCGCCGGCGTGCACTTCCCGACCGCGCCGCTGCAGGGCCAGGCGCCGACCGCTCGTTGCCTGATCGCGGTGACGCCGGATGGGCAGCGGACCATGAACACCTATTTGGGCGCCTGCGTCAGCTTCGGCGGGACGGATCTGGATGAAAGTCTGGTGGCCGACAGTGCCGTGACCTACCTCGAAGGCTACCTCTTCGACCCGCCCTTGGCTCAGGAGGCGTTCCACCGGGCCGCCAAGGTGGCGCATGACGCCGGGCGTCTGGTGGCGTTGTCATTGTCCGACGCGTTCTGCGTGGACCGGCACCGGGCGGCATTCCGCGACCTGGTGCGCGACCACATCGACATCCTGTTCGCCAATGAGGCCGAGATCTGCAGCCTGTATGAGGAGAACGAGTTCGAGCAGGCGGTGCGGCACGCCGGCGCGGACGTGGCGCTCGCAGCGCTAACCCGAAGCGAGGCGGGGAGCATCGTGCTGCGCGGCGCCGAACGGGTGGAGGTGGCTGCCGCCCCGGTCCAGGTGGTGGACACGACGGGAGCCGGTGACGCTTATGCGGCCGGGTTCCTGGCGGCCTATGCGGCTGGCCGCGGATTGCGCGCCTGCGGACAGCTCGGCAGCCAGGCGGCCGCCGCCGCTATCGCCCAATACGGCGCCCGGCCGCGAGCCGACCTCAGTGCTATGATGGCGGCGATCCAGGAATAATCCTGGAACTTTGACCAAAGATCGTTGTTACCTCGCTCCGACATGCCATGTGTGGCACGTTGCGAATACTACTTAGGAGGATACGTAGATGCAGAAAACACTGCTGATGTCGGCAGCGTTGCTTGGCTTGGGCTGTGGCGCAGCGCTCGCCCAGAACTCGACGTCGTCCACCATGAGTCCGCCGTCGCCGAACGCCAGCACCGGCTCGCCTCAGATGTCCAACAGCATTCCGACCGGCGCTGGAACCGCCTCGCGCATGGCTCCGGGCAACGATGTCAGCACGACTACGACGTCACCGGGCAGGGCAATGCCGGTGTCCGGCATGCCTGACGATGGAAGCATGACTGGCATGCACTCAATGCGGGGTCAGATGCGTCATGGTCGAATGATGCATGGCCGGGCTGGGATGGCGAACGACGCTGACGCGGCGGGAATGGATGCGCCGCGCGGTGGCGAGTATCGCGGCGGCGCCGGTTCGCCGCGGTCCAACCGGGCCAGCAACATCGCTCCGTCCGATACGCGCTCAGACATTGCGCCGCGGCTGCCGGACCCGGCGTCCGCCAACAACACGCCGGAGGGCTACCTCGCCGCAGCGCAGCGCGCTTTGGCGTCTGGCAAGACCGGCGCGGCACAGGAGGCGCTGGAGCGTGCGGAGACCCGGGTGCTGAGCCGTTCGACCGATCCGTCGATGGCGGCGAGCCCGGCCGACATGCCGATGGTGCAGCAGATCGGCCAGGCGCGCCGGGCGCTGGCGGCACGTGACATGGCGGGCGCTAAGTCGGCTATCAGCGCTGCGATGGCCACCGGAAGCTGATCCAGCCCGGGGCTGGCCCGCACGGGCCAACTCCGAATTTGCTGGGCATTATGCCCGCTCTGCCCCGCCGTTCAGCCGCTGAACGGGCAGGATAGGGCGGGCATGAAGATTTTTTGGCTCGCAACAATGCGATTGTCCGCCTATGTGTGCGACGCAACACGTGGGTGGCGGTCATGCCCCTGCGCCATCCCCATTCGCGGCCACGCCAGGCGCCAAGGTTTCCATGGACATTCGCAACATCGCCATCATCGCCCACGTTGACCACGGCAAGACGACGCTCGTTGATCAGTTGCTGAAGCAGTCAGGCTCGTTCCGTGAGCACCAGCAGGTTGCCGAGCGCGCGATGGACAAGAACGACCTGGAGCGGGAACGCGGTATCACCATCCTGGCGAAGTGCACAAGCGTGATCTGGAAGGGCACTCGGATCAACATCGTGGACACGCCGGGCCACGCCGACTTTGGCGGCGAGGTCGAGCGC
>JANXVC010000001.1 GCA_025351925.1 Rhodospirillales bacterium
GTTTGGAAGGTGCGCCCGTCGGTCAATTGGCCCGAGACCGTGCGGCCTTGGATCAGCACGTCACGAACCCGGCCACCATTGACGTCGCCGATGAAGTCGGAGTAGGCGACCTGGGTCGCAGTACGCTGCGTGCTTCCGGGCTGGAATAGATTGAACAGCACCACGAGCAGCAGGGCGATTATGACCCAGAGCGCTAGATTGCGGCCGAAATTGCTCATCATTTGATCCTGGCGATCCAGTCATCTCACCCGGGCCTGGGCGCAGTCGGAGCGGTCCCGGTATGTTCGTTCCCGGCCCAATATAGGCCGGCGCCGCTTAACAGAACCTCAACATAGTGCGCCCATGCCGCCTGCACATCCCCACCCATTCATGCCGCAGCAAATGGCGCAGGGCCGGCCGGACGGGACGGACAGAACACGATCGGCACGGCAAGGCAGCTTTCTCTATCAGGATAGGACAGATGCGGCACAGCAAACAATGCGTGTCTGCATCGGATTGCCGGTATTGTGCGCAAAAGGGCGGCTGGAAGACCGGACCAGCGCCGCAGCCGTGCGGCGTCGTCGCTGAGTGGTCCTATCATGGTGGCCTCGGGTGGGTCCGCCAGCAAAAGGAATCTTTCATCCCACTTGACGCCCCGCTGCGCCAGGACCGCGGGCGCCTGCGCCGCTGCCTCCCGTCCAACGAGCCATCCGCCCGATGTCGGCAGTATCGCTGCCCCGTGCAGGGTTGCCGGCCGTAGTCGGGCGGCCAGGTGCGCCACGGCAGCGCTTGCAGGCGGGTAACGCGCGCCAGACACGGTCCAAAGCAGGGCGGACAACGCTGCCGCGCTGATCCTTGAGCCAGAAATCACGGCGATGCCGCCGGGCAAGAGGCTTACGACTCGTGCCAGCTCGTCTGCAACAAGGGCCTCCTGGCTGTGCCGAGCCAGACCATGCCGGTGCGCCTCACTGCAAAGTTCTGCTACAGGCACGCCGCCGCCGTGAAATTCGGCGCGGAGCCGCCCACGCGGGGTTGCAAGATCGCTGTTGGACGGATCCTCGACCCAGGTCACCCCAGCGTGCCGCAGGGTCGCGCGCAGACGGGCCGGCAAGATCGGCAGCAGAGGCCGCAGCACGCGGACCGTATCGCCGTGGCTGACCAGCGCCATGCCGGCAAGGCCGGACGGTCCGCTGCCGGCCCGCCGGCGGAGCAGCAGAGTCTCGGCTTGATCCTGCGCGTGGTGGGCCACAAGCAGATCGGTGAGACCTGCATCCCGACACGCCGTCTCCAGCGCGGCGTAGCGCGCAGTGCGGGCGCGTTCGGCCAATGCCGGTCCGTGCGCTAAACCCAAAGCCGGCAGCACGCGGGCGGGGATGTCACGGCTTGCGAGGCGGGCCGCGGTCAAAGCTGCCTCCGACGCCGACTCGGGACGCAACCCATGATCGACGATCAGCGCGGCCGGCCTGCCCCAACCGGCCAGCAACAGCGCGAGCGCCATGCTGTCGGAGCCGCCAGAGACCGCTACGGCAACCCGGCGGTCAGCGCCGAATGGCCCCACCGCTGCCATCAGCATTGCAAACTCCGGCGCCGAGATGGGCACCAAGTCGGGCGTGTGCGTCAGGGACAGCCGGATCGGCCGCGCGCGGCGGCGGCGGCCTCCCGCACATTCGGGCGCGGCGCGGGGAACTCGGCCCGCAGCTTGTCCAGCGCGCCACACGCATTGGCGCGATCGTTCAGCCCGCCCATCGCATTCGCCAGCCCCAGCAGCGCTTCTGGCGCCCGCGACCCAGTGCGGGAGCGGTTATAGGCGTCGTCGTAGGCCACGGCGGCGCCCGCATAGTCCCGCTTGCCCATCAGCGCCTGGGCCAGCAGGAACTGCGCATCGCCAGCGCGCGGCGCGCTTCGCCCATTGGCCAGCACCTCACGCGCCGCTGCCTCGGCGACGGGGTAGTCCCGCCGGGCCAGGGCAGCGTTGCCCTCCTGCATCGCGAGCTCGGCAGGCCGGCGGCCGGAGGGTGCGGGACCGCCGGATTGGCTGGGCAACGGCGGCGAACTCGGAGCCGCCGCCGCGTTCTGCAGGCGGAAGTTGAGATCGGCAATCTGCTTGGCCAAATCGTCCGACTGCCGGCGCGAGGTGTTCGCCTGCTCGTCGAGCTGTCCGCGCAGGCGGCGGACGTCGTCCTCAAGCTGCGTCACGCGGTCCAAGAGCTGTGCGGCGATCTCGCTGCCGCCATCCCCGCCCCGGCGCGTCGGCGGCGGCAGCGCCGGAGCGCCGCGCTGCGACTGCAGGCTCTGCAGATCGCGGCGCAGCTCAAGGACCTGGTTCTGCAGCGCGATCGCCTCACGGCTATCCAGCTGCGCCCGCGCCGGCCCAGCAGACGCCAGGCCGGCCGCCAGCGCGATCACGACGAGCGAAAGCCGCATCAGCCTAGCGGACCGACGTTGTGGCGTTCCGGTTCTGGGAATACGCCTGCTCATCCGAGCCAACCGCCGTCGGGCGCTCCTTGCCGAAGCTGACGGCCGTGATGCGCGCGGACGACGTGCCGCGGGCGACCAGGTAGTCGCGGGCGGTGTTGGCGCGGCGCTGACCCAATGCGAGGTTGTACTCGGTCGTGCCGCGCTCGTCGCAGTTGCCGGCCATTTGGATGCTCGATTGCGGATAGCGGGACAGCCAGCCCGACTGCCGGTCGAGCGTGGAGCGCGCATCCCCGCTCAATGACGAGCTGTCGAGCGTGTAGAACACCCGGTCGCCGACGTTGGCGACCAAGTCCTCCTGGCTGCCCGGCGTGACGCCCGCCGTGCTGGCGGTGGCACCGGACCCTGTGGCAGCGCCGCTCGTCGTGGATTTGTCGGCGCAGGCGCCCAGCATGGCGACGGCCGCGAGGACGCCGATAATTTTGAGCTTCATGTTGCTACTTTCCCTGCATGCCTGGCGGGGCGGATGGCCGCGCCCCAGGTCGTTCCACTTTCCAGCGCGTTACGCCGCTGTTGAGAGCGGGTCAAGCGTCCCGCTACCCGTATGGCGGCATGACCACAAGGCGCATTAGGCCAAAAGCGGCGACCAGGCGGGGTCGGAGGCGTCGGTCGGGGTGGTCACCACGCGCTCGTTGAACCCGGTGATGTCGATGGACACCAGCCGGGAGGAATAGCCGCCGCCGCTGCGGTCGCGCGCCGGGCTTTCCCGATAGAACATCAGCACGCGGCCGTTGGGCGCGAAGGTCGGCCCCTCGACGGAAAAGCTCTCGGACAGGATGCGCTCGCCTGAGCCGTCCGGCCGCATGACGCCGATGGCGAACGTGCTGCCGTTTAGGCGGGTGAAGGCGATTAGGTCGCCGCGCGGCGACCACACCGGGGTGGCGTAGCGGCCGCGGCCGAAGCTGATGCGCCGGACGCCGCCGCCGTTGGCGTCCATGATATAGAGCTGCTGGTCGCCGCCGCGGTCCGAGTTGAAGACGATCTGCGTGGCGTCCGAGCTGTAGCACGGGCTGGTGTCGATCGCGCCGCCGGTGGTCAACCGCCGCTCGCGCCCGCCGCCCAGGCCGACGGCGATGATCTCCGACCCGCTGCCGCGCGCGACCGACATGATGATAGTGTTGCCGTCCGGGCTGAAGCGCGGGGCGAAGGTCATGCCGTCA
>JANXVC010000072.1 GCA_025351925.1 Rhodospirillales bacterium
TGACCTTGTTGAGGCCATTCGCCGCCCGCAGCAGCGTGGACTTCCCCGACCCCGACAGGCCCATCAATACAGAAATCTCGCCGGGCGCCACGGCGAGGTTAGCGCCGCACACGCCGGCCACCACGCCAGTTTCGCGCACAATGTCACCGCGCGAGCGGCCCTGGTCCACCAGGCGCAGGGCCTGCTGGATGCGCGCTGCCTGCCGCCGTGCCGAGCCGGACTCAAACAGCACATCGACGTTGCGGAACTCGATAGCGGGCCGGAACTCAATCGCGGGCTGCATCATGCTTTCTCCCGTTCGGCCGGGCGGCAGACCCGGTCCAGGATGATCGCCAGCAGCACAATCACAAGCCCGGCCTCGAAGCCGGTGTCCACCCGCACCGTGTTCAGCGCCCGCACCACCGGTACCCCGAGCCCGCCCGCGCCGACCAGCGCCGCAATCACCACCATCGACAGGCTCAGCATGATGCATTGGGTGATCCCCGCCAGGATCATCGGCCGGGCGCTCGGCAGCTCCACCTTCCACAGCAGCTGCCGGCGGGTGGCGCCGAACGCCTCGCCGGCCTCGATGAGCTGACGCGGCACCGAAGTGATTCCGAGATGGGTGAGGCGCACCGGGGCGGGCAGCGAGAAGATTACGGTCGAGATCAGCCCCGGCACCGCGCCGAGGCCAAACAGCACGAGGGTCGGGATGAGATAGACGAAGGTCGGCAGCGTCTGCATCAGATCGAGCGCCGGGCGGATCAGGCGGAACAGCCAGGGGCGGTGCGCGACCGCGATGCCGAGCGGCACGCCGATCGCGGTTGAGACCAAGGCGGAGGACAGCACGAGCGACAGCGTCTCCATCGTCTCCTGCCAATAGCCCTGGTTCAGGATGAACAGCAGCGCCAGCGCCACGAACAGGGTAAGCTGCCAGGACCGGCGCAGCGCGTACACGAGAGCCACCACAAGCAGGATCAGCAGCGGCTTCGGCACCCAGACCAGGGTCGTGGTGACGCCGTCGATGACGAAGCGGACGCTGTTGGACAGGCCGTCGAAGAACCCGGCGCCATGCGCCTTCAGCACGTCGATGCCCGAAGCGATCCAGGCGCCGACGGGGATCTTGTTGTCGCTCATCCAGTCGTCGAACTGTTCCATGGCGCGCTCCTCCGCTTGGTTCCGGCCTTTATCTCGCAAACATCGTGCACAGGGTCCCGCTCAGGGTTCCAGCGACATAATTTCGCCCCGCGCCGCCTGCATCTTGCCCCACTTAGACAAGTAACCGCCTATATGACGCGCGTCGAAATTGAGACGCTGTTTTGAGGAGGGCCGCCTATGGCCGAGGTTTTTGACTACGTCATCGTGGGCGCGGGCTCGGCCGGCTGCGTGCTGGCAAACCGGCTGACGGAGGACAGCACCGCCACCGTCCTGGTGCTGGAATATGGCGGGTCCGACGCGTCGGTGCTGATCCAGATGCCCAGCGCGCTGTCGATCCCGATGAACATGCCGAAATACGACTGGTCGTATGAGACCGAGCCGGAGCCGCATCTGAATGGGCGCCGGCTGCACACGCCGCGCGGCAAGGTGCTGGGCGGGTCGTCGTCGATCAACGGCATGGTCTATGTGCGCGGCAACGCGCTCGACTTCGACCGGTGGGAGCAGGAGGGCGCGACCGGCTGGGGCTACCGTGACGTGCTGCCGTATTTCCGCCGGGCGGAGACGCTGAACGAGGGCGGCGATGAGTACCGCGGCGACGCCGGGCCGCTGCACACCCGCTATGGCACGTTGGGAAATCCCTTGCACGCCGCTTGGCTCGATGCGGCGCAGCAGGCCGGTTATCCCGCCACCGAGGACTATAACGGCTATCAGCAGGAGGGCTTTGGCCGGATGGGCATGACGGTGCATAACGGCCGCCGCTGGAGTGCCGCCAATGCCTACCTCAAGCCGGCGTTGGCCCGTAAGAACCTGTCCGTCGTCACGCACGCCCTCGCCTCCACCCTGATATTCGAGGAGCGACGGGCGGTCGGCGTGCGCTACCGGCGCGGCAATACGACCAAAGTGGCCCGGGCACGGCGCGAGGTGATCCTGTGCGGCGGCCCCATCAACTCGCCGCAGCTGCTGAAGCTCTCCGGCGTCGGCCCAGCGCGCGAGCTGATGCAGCACGGCATCCCACTCGTGCACGATTTGCCCGGCGTGGGCGAGAACCTGCAGGACCATTTGGAATTCTACTTCCAGGTCGCCTGCAAGGAACCGGTGACGCTGTATTCGATCATGAACCCTTGGTCGAAGGCCTTGATTGGCGCGCGATGGCTGCTGCACCACGACGGTCTCGGCGCCACCAATCACTTCGAGAGCTGCGGCTTCATCCGCAGCCGTGCCGGCATCCGCTCGCCGGACATCCAGTATCATTTCTTGCCGGTCGCGGTGACCTATGACGGCAAAGTCAAGGCGTCCGGCCATGGCTTCCAGGCGCATGTCGGCCCGATGCGGTCAAAGAGCCGCGGGCGCGTGCTGCTGGCCTCGGCCGACCCGCGGGCGAAGCCGAGCATTCTGTTCAATTATATGAGCCACCCCGATGACTGGGCGGAGATGCGCGCCTGCGTGCGCCTGACCCGCGAGATCTTCGGGCAACCCGCCTTCGACCGGTTTCGCGGCGAGGAAATCCAGCCCGGCGCCAGCGTGCAGACCGACGAGCAGATCGATGCATTCATCGCGCAGAAAGTAGAGAGCGCCTACCATCCGTCCTGCACCTGCAAGATGGGCCGCATCGACGACCCGATGGCGGTGGTGGACTCCAAGACGCGGGTGATCGGGCTAGAAGGGTTGCGGGTGATCGACAGCTCGATCATGCCGTCGCTCACGACAGGCAACCTGAATGCGCCGACCATCATGATCGGCGAAAAGGCCGCCGACCATGTGCTGGGCCGGGCACCGCTGGCCGCGTCCAACAGCCCGGCCTATGTCGCCAAGGGCTGGGAGGCGACGCAGCGCTGAGGTTTAGAGCGGCGCCGCCCGCTCGAGCAGTCCGTGCACGTACGCCGCGAAGGAGCGCCAGACCTCGACGTGGAACCGCGCATTGTCCTGCCGCCAGAGCACGATCTCCGCCTTGCCGAACACCGTCCGCGTGCACATGCCGACCGGGAACGCCGTCGGATGCAGGTCCAGCGGGCACCCCGCCGCGAGCACATCCGGGGCGCTGGGGCCTTCCAGGATGAGGCCAACCTGGCGATGCCCAGCGTCAACCACCGCCGCACCCGGGACTGAGACCGTGGGAACCAGCGTCCCAGGCGACGCCAGCAATAACCACTCGTCCGGTCCGAGCCAGAGCGCCGAACGGCCGTTGGCCTCGACGGCCCGGCACGGCTGCGTCGGCAGCTCCAGGCTGAATGCCACACCCAAGGCCGACGCGTCGCCGCGCAGCACCAATCGTGCCAGGTCCGGGGCCGGGTGCAGCAGCAGCCGGCCCGGCACGACAAGTGGGCGTGCGTCATACGGCAATTCGAACAATATCGGCAGCGCATCCCGCGGCTGCAGGCGGTCCGGCGTGAGGGTGTCAGGCATTGAGCCGCACTCCTTTGGGATCGAGGAACACCGGGTCCACGACGCGCACCGGCATCGCCCCCTCTGGGCGCTGCGCATACACGGTCTCGCCCAGCCGCGCCCGCCCATCAGCCAGCATTGCCAGCGCGATCGAGTGGCCCAATGTCGCCTCGCCATAGGATGACGTGACATGCCCGAGCGAGCGCGTCCCTACCGGCGCCGCGGCGGCTTCGGTCAGCTGCGCACCCTCGTCCAGCACGCAGGCCGGGTCCGCCGTCAGCAGCCCGACCAGCTGCCGCCGCCCCACCGCCGTCATGTCCGCCCGGTCCAGCGAGCGCTTGCCAACGAAATCGCGTTTGGCCTTGGCGATCGCCCAACCCAGCCCGAGGTCGCCCAACGTCGCCGTCCCGTCGCTCTCCTGGCCCACGATGATGTAGCCCTTCTCCGCCCGCAGCACATGCATCGCCTCCGTGCCATAAACACAGCCGCCAAGCGCCTCCACCCGGGCATGCACCGCTTCCCACACGGCCTGGGCATGGCCTGCCGGCACATTCACCTCAAAACCCAGCTCACCCGTGAAGCTCACCCGGAACAGCCGCATCGGCACGCCCACGATGCTGCCCACAGCCACGCTCATATGCGGCATGGCGGCAGCCTCGATATCCATCCCGTCCACCAGCGGCGCCAGCACGTCGCGGGCGCGGGGACCCTGCACCGCCAGCACCGCCCACTGCTCGGTGACGCTGGTCAGCCAGACTTGCAGCTCCGGCCACTCCGTCTGCAGATAGTCCTCCATCTGCGCCAGCACGCGCGGCGCGCCGCCCGTCGTCGTCGTGACGTGAAAGCGGTCCGGCGCGAGCCGCCCGGCGACGCCGTCATCCATCAGGAAGCCGTTCTCCCCCAGCATCAGCCCATACCGGCAGCGGCCAGGTGCCAGCTTGGTCCAGGCGTTCACGTACATCCGGTTCATGAACTCGGCCGCATCCGCGCCGATGATCTCGATCTTGCCAAGCGTCGAGGCGTCGAACAGGCCGACCGCCGAGCGCACCGTTCGGCACTCCCGCGCGACGGCCTGGTGCATGTCCTCGTCGCCGCGCGGAAAATAGCGCGCCCGCTTCCAAAGCCCGACATCCTCGAACACCGCCTTATGCGCCGCCGCCCAGCCATGGACCGGCGTGGTGCGCACGGGGTCGAACAGCACGCCGCGGCTGTATCCGGCGAGGGTGCCGAACGTCACCGGCGTGTAGGGCGGGCGGAAGGTGGTGAGCCCGACCGCGGGAACCGGCCGGCCCAGCTCCGCCGCCACGATCGACAGCGCATTCATGTTGCTGGTCTTGCCCTGGTCGGTCGCCATGCCGGTCGTGGTGTAGCGCTTCACGTGCTCGATGCTGTGAAAGCCCTCCTGCGTCGCCAGCAGCAGGTCCTTGCTGGTCACGTCATTCTGGAAATCGACGAAGGCGCGGCGCTGCTTGCGCCGGGCCGGAACCGGGGAGGTCCAGCCTGCCTGCGCGGCGCCCTCCACATGACACGGCGCCGGCAACGCGGCGTCGAACCCGGAGTCATGCGCCGCCGCACTGCCGGCCATGGCCCCGTCGGCCAACGCATCGTCCAGGCCATGCACGCCGCGGCACGAACCAGCCGACCGCTCCGCCGCCGCCGAGGCGCCCGGCAGGAATGTCTCGCTCGCCGGGTCGAAGCGCAGCTCGCCGCGCGACTGCGAAAACAGATGCAGCGAGGGCGTCCAGCCGCCGCTCATGCCCAGCAGGCTGCAGCGTACCCATTCGCGGTTGCGCACCCGGCCGTCAAGGTCAATGCGCCCCATGATCGCCACCCGGATGCCGCGCCGCCCGCGGGTCGCCAGCACCCGCATCCCAGTCTCCACCCGGATGCCGGCGGCCCGGGCGGCGGCGGGCAGCGGCCCGTCGGCACGCAGACGCGCGTCGGCGATCAACGCCACCTCCACGCCGCAGGCCTGCAGGTCAAGCGCCGCGCGGTAGGCGGTATCGCTGGTGGTGGCGATCACGGCGCGCTGCCCGGGGGCGGCGTTGTAGCGGACGGCGAAGGTGCGGGCGGCGTCGGCCAGCATGACGCCGGGCCGGTCGTTGCCAGGGAACACCAGGGGCCGTTCGATGGCGCCGGCGGCGATCACAACCTGCTTGGCGCGGACCTGCCACAGGCGCTCGCGCGGCAGCGTGGGGTCAGGCTCGGGCAGATGGTCGGTCAGGCGCTGGGCCAGGCCGACCATATTGTCGGGATACCAGCCGAACGCGGTGGTGCGCGTCAGCAGCGTAACCTCGGGCCGTGACGCCAGCACACCGACCTGCGCCGCCACCCAATCCGGCGCAGCCAGCCCATCGATGCGCGCGCTGCGATCCGCCAGCAGGCTGCCGCCAAAACGCGGCTGCTCGTCGCACAGGATGACGCGGGCGCCTCCAGCCGACGCGGCGACGGCGGCAGCGAGCCCGGCCGGGCCGGAGCCGATCACCAGCACGTCGCAATGCGCATAGCGGCTGGCATAGTGGTCGGGGTCCGCCACATCCGGCGCGCGGCCCAGCCCGGCGGCACGACGGATCAGCGGCTCATACAGCTTGGCCCAGGCACCCCGTGGCGCCATGAACGTCTTATAGTAGAACCCCGCCGAGAGCAGCGGTGCCGCGAGGTCGTTCACCGCCTGCAGATCAAAGCCGAGCGAGGGAAAACGGTTCTGGCTGCGCGCCACCAGCCCGTCATACACTTCCACTTGTGTTGCCCGCAGGTTCGGCGTGCGCGCGCCGTAGCCGCGGTCCACCTCGACCAGCGCGTTCGGCTCCTCCGACCCGGCCGCCAGCAGGCCGCGCGGGCGGTGATACTTGAACGACCGGCCCAACAGCCGCACGCCGTTCGCCAGCAACGCGGAGGCGAGAGTGTCGCCGGGCTCGCCGAGGTAGCTGCGGCCGTCGAAGCTGAATCGCAGACTCATGCCTGGCCCCATTGCTCGGTGTCGTTGCGCATGGCCGGGGCGTCCGGGCTCGCGGCGGACGGGGTGCCGTGCGGGCGGGCGGTGCCGGCGAGGTAGCTGGTGATGAACCGGTCGGTATGGGTGTTGCGCACCGCGTTGAAGAACCGGCCGCAGCCATGGGTATGCCGCCACCGCTCGGCGTGGTCGCCTTTCGGGTTGGTGCGCGCATACAGGAACTCGCCCCAGGCGTGGTCATCAAGCGACGCCGGTTCGGCCGGACGCGCGATATGCGCCTCGCCGGCATAGGTGAACTCCGCCTCAGGCCGGATGCCGCAGATAGGGCAGGGGATCAGCAGCATCGGCCTATGTCCTAATGCGCGACCGCGGCGGCGGCGGCCTCGTCGATCAGTTGCCCCGTACGGAACCGGTCCAGCGCGAACGGCGCATTGATCGGATGCGGCGCGTCATGCGCCATCGTGTGCGCGAACACGTGGCCGGAGCCCGGCGTCGCCTTGAACCCGCCCGTGCCCCATCCGCAGTTCACATACAGCCCCGGCACCGGCGTCTTGCCGATAATGGGGCTGCGGTCCGGCGTCACATCGACGATGCCGCCCCAGTTGCGCAGCATCCGCATCCGCCGGAACTGCGGGAACAGCTCGCAGATCGCGTCCAGCGTATGCGTCGCGATGTGCAGGCCGCCCTGCTGGCTGTAGCTCGTATAGGCGTCGGTTCCGGCGCCAATCACCAGCTCGCCCTTGTCCGACTGGCTGATGTAGGCGTGGATCGTGTTCGACATCACCACGCAGGGAAAGCACGGCTTGACGGGCTCGCTGACCAAAGCCTGCAGCGGGTAGCTCTCGATCGGCATCCGCACGCCCGCCTGCGCCATCACGACGCTGGTATGCCCGGCCGCCACGACGCCGACGCGTCGGGCCGAAACGGCACCGCGGGTGGTGTCCACCCCGCAAATTGCGCCGCTGGCGTCGCGCCGGATGCCCGTCACCTCGCAGTTCTGCACGATATCGACGCCCAGCGCGCTGGCCGCCCGGGCATAGCCCCAAGCCACCGCGTCGTGCCGGGCGGTGCCGCCGCGCCGCTGCAGTGCGGCACCCAGCACCGGGTAACGCATTCCAGCGTCGAGCCGCAGCGGCGGGCAGTACGCCTGCGCCTGCGCCGGCGACAGCCAGTCATTGTCGATACCGGCCAATTGGTTGGCATAGACGTGCCGCTTGGCCACCTGCACGTCGTGCACGGTGTGCGCCAGCATCATCACCCCGCGCGGCGAGAACATAACGTTGTAGTTCAGCTCGCGCGACAGCCCCTCCCAAAGTTTCACCGCGTGGTCATACAGCGCGGCGCTCTCTGCCATCAGGTAATTGCTGCGAATGATCGTCGTGTTGCGCCCGGTATTGCCGCCGCCGAGCCAGCCCTTCTCCAGCACCGCAACCCGCGTGATGCCGTGCTGCTTCGCCAGGTAGTACGCCGTCGCCAGCCCATGCCCGCCCGCGCCGACGATCACGGCGTCATAGGCGGGCGCCGGGCGGTCCGGCGAGCGCCAGTGCTCGGTCCAGCCGGATTGTCCACGGACGGCCTCACGGAGCAGGCGGGCGGCGGAGAAATGCTTCATACGTCATCCTCGGTCGGACGGCGGCGCCGTGCTTGCGCGCTGGCGACGCGCCGCTTGCCTGATATCGCCAGTTCTGGGATTCAGGCCACCCAGGATTTCACAATGTCCGGGTGCTGTTTGACCCATTCGGCCGCGGTCTTCGCGGGATCGACGCCGCTGGCCTGATTTTGCATCATCACACCCTGCTCGTCCGCAAGCGTCAGCTTGAACCGCGACAGGATCGCGCGCACCTCCGGCATGTCCTTCGCCAGGTCCTTGCGGACGACATTGTTCACCGTCTCGTTGCCGCCGAACACACCCTTCGGATCGGCCAGGTACTTCGGCTTGAACGCCGCCCACATCCAGTGCGGCGTCCAGCCGGCGACCACGATCGGCTGCTTGCGGGAGATCGCGTCCTTCAGCGCCGCTACCATCGTCGCGTCGCTGCCATCGACCAGCTGCATCGGCGCCAGGCCGTACTCGGTCATCGCCTTCTCCGAGGCGCGCATCAGCCCGGCGCCGGGGTCGATGCCGATGATCTTGCCGCCAAACATCGACGCGTTCGCCTTGAGGTCGGCGATCGAGTCCACCGTCACGTAGTCCGGCACCACCCAGCCGATCTTGGCGCCCTCGATGTTCGCGCCGACGATATCGACCTTGTTCTTCAGCTTGGCGTAATAGGCCGCGTGCGTCGCCGGCAGCCAGGCGGCGACCATCGCATCGGCGTCGCCGGAGGCCACGGCCTCCCACATCGCCGCACCCGACACCGGGGTCAGCCGCGTCTCGTATCCCGCCTGTTTCAGCGTTTCGGCCAGGATGTTGGTGGCGACGATCGCGTCCGCCCACTCGACATAGACGATTTTCACTAATCCCTTGCCGGCCGCCTTCGCCCGCCCGCCTAACGCCGCAGTGCCGATGACGGCGGCTGCGGTGCCCAGCACTTGTCTTCTCAGCATCTTGTTTTCCTTATGGTTGATCATCGTGGTTGGGCCCGGCGGGACA
>JANXVC010000083.1 GCA_025351925.1 Rhodospirillales bacterium
GGACGGCACCCGGGCGCTTACCGTCCGCGGCTTGGTCCGGAACGATAGCCGCAGGCCGCCGAACGCGTCGAACACCGTGCCCACCGCGCCCGATGCCGCGCGCAGCAGCCGGGTGCGGCGGAGCAGCTTGAGCACCCAGGGATCCTCGACCTCCTCGGCCGCCGTCAGCTCGAAGCGGAACTTCGACGACCAGGCCACCAGCGGGCGGAACAGCAGCTGGTCGTAGGCCAAAATCACGACCAGCATGGCGAGGATCGCATACAGCACGGCGCTGATGTCGCGTTGTTCCAACGCGAGGGCCACGTAGCTGCCGATGCCCGGCAGCTTCCAGGTGGCGTCCCCCACGCTCACGGCCTCGCTCGCCACCACGAAGAACCAGCCGCCGGACATCGACATCATGGTGTTCCAAACCAGCCCCGGCATGGCGAACGGCACATCGAGCCGCCAGAAGCGCTGCCAGGCGGTCAGGCGGTAGCTGCGGGTGGCCTCGTCGAGGTCCGCCGGCACGGTCTTCAACGCCTGGTAGAGGCTGAACGCCATGTTCCAGGCCTGGCTGGTGAAGATGGCGAAGATGGCCGCGAGCTCGGCGCCCAGCACGCGGCCGGGGAACAGGCTCATGAAGAACACGACGGTGAACGACAGGAAGCCCAGGATCGGCACGGATTGCAGGATGTCGAGGATCGGCACCAGGATCAGCCCGGCCCGCCGGCTTTTGGCCGCCCAGGTGGCGTAGGTGAAGGTGAACAGCAGCGAGCACAGCAGGGCCGCGAACATGCGCAGCGTCGTGCGGACCGCGTAGCCCGGCAAAAACCAGGGGTCTAGCACGATCGTCGTCGCCTCCGGCGTGTCGAGCGGCGCCAAGGTCCCGCGCGCGACGCCCGCCACGTAGATCAGCACGCCGAATATGCAGACGCCTGCGACAAGGTCGAACAGGTTGGGCAGGCGGCGGACCGACGCGAAGGCGGGAAAGGCGACGTTTGGCATGCGCAGGCATCCTGCCAGGAAAGAAGGCGACTGTTACGCTGTTCGGGACAAGGTGTCAGCACATGGGAATGTGTCGGTTCAACGACGGTACGATCGCCCAATGCTCCCCGTGCGGAAATGGCGGATTATCCCTCCAGTGCAAGCTTGCGGATCAGTTCGGACACATCACCGGCCGGAGCCGGCCGGCTCAGCAGGTAGCCCTGGACCTCGGTGCACCCCTCGCGGCGGACGCGGTCGAGCTGTTCCTGCGTCTCGACGCCCTCGGCGGTCGTCCGCATGCCCAGGTTGCTGCCCAGCCCGGCGATTGCACGCACGATGGCCTCAGCATTGCCACCGGAGCCTTTGGCCGCAGTCAGATCGCGAATGAAGGATTGGTCGATCTTGATCTTGTCGAACGGGAAGCTGCGAAGGTAGCTGAGCGACGAAAATCCGGTGCCGAAGTCGTCCATGGAGATGCGCACGCCGATCGCCCGCAGCTGATGCAGCGTCTCAAGCGTCGCGCCCGTGTTCGCCATCAATACGGACTCCGTGATCTCCAGCTCCAATCGCGCCGCGGCCAAGCCGGACTGCGCCAGCGCCTCCTGCACCACGAGCACCAGGAACGGGCTGCGGAACTGGACGGGGGAGACGTTGACCGCGACCTTCACGTCGTTCGGCCAAGCCGCCGCCTCGATGCAGGCCTGGGTCAGCACCCACTCGCCGATCGGCACGATCAGGCCAGTGTCTTCGGCCACTGGAATGAACTCGCCCGGCGATACGCGGCCGGTAGCGCGGTTCCAGCGGAGCAGGGCCTCGAACCCGCAGACGCGGTTCGCCTGCAGGTCAAACAGCGGCTGATACAGCAGCTCGAACTCATGGTTGTCGAGGCCGGCCCGCAGGTCGGTCTCCATCGCGCGCCGGGCCTGCTGCCGGGCGTCCATCTCCGGCTCGAAGAAGCAGACGGTGCCGCGGCCGTCCTGCTTGGCGCGGTCGAGCGCCAGATCGGCCTTGCGCAGCAGCGCGTCGGTCGTGGTGCCGTCGATCGGAGCCATGACGATGCCGATGCTGGTCCCGATCACGACCTGCGTCCCAGCGATCGTGTAGGGCGCGCAGACCGCCTCGGTCACCCGACGCGCAACGTCGCCCGCGTCTTCTGGTCGCTGCAGCCCGGGCGCCATGACCGCGAACTCGTCGGCACCGAGGCGCGCGACCGTCTCCGTCCGATGCAGGCAGGCGGTGATCCGCGCCGCCACCTCCCGCAGCACCTCGTCGCCGGCCGGAAAGCCCAGGGTGTCGTTCACCGTCTTGAAATGGTCGAGGTCGATGAACAGAGCAGCGAAAGCGCCGCCGCGCTCCAGTCCGGCTACCGCGAGGTCCATGGTCTCCCGCAGCACCGCCCGGTTCGGCAGCCCGGTCAACGCATCGTGGCGCGCCATGTGGGAGATCTTCTTCTCAGCCTGCACGCGATCCGTCACGTCCTCATAGGTCGCGACCCAGCCGCCGTCCGGCATCGGCTGATGCACGAGCGAGATGATCCGGCCCCGGCCGATCTCGATCACCTGGGTGTATGCCACGCGTTGGGCGATCTGCGCCGTCCGTCCCTCATACAGCCGGCTGGCCTCCGCAGGGGTGAAGGCGCCAGCGTCGGCGCACAGGTTGACCATGGCCCGAAGCGACGTGCCAATCGGCGGCACCGCAGGCCATAGCCAAAAAATCTCGCAAAGCCGCCGGTTGATCAGCCGCAGCCGGTTGTCGGCGTCGAACATGCATAGGCCGTGCGCCATGTTGTTCAGCGCGGCGTCCAGCCGGATGTTGGCGAGTTCCAGCGCCGCCTCATGCTGCCTGCGCGCCGTGATGTCGCTGCAGATCGCGACGACGCCGCCGTCCCGGGTGCCGCTGCGGTTGATGCGCAGCCACCGGCCATCGGGCAGGCAGGTCTCTCCGGCATCATCCGCGGACCGCAGCAAAGCAACCAGCGGCGGTGCGCTCTCCTCCGCCGGCGCAAACCGGCGAGCCCCGGCGGGTGCGCCAGGGAACGCATGGAGATACTCGCTCATCCGGGTGTTGACCACCGCCACCACGCCGGCGGCGTCAACGACCATGACGCCCTCGCTCGATCCCTCAATGGCGTCGGTCAGATAGGTCTGGGCCGACCGGCGCTGCGCGACCTCACGCGCCATCATCGCCGCGACGTTGTCCCGCATCGTCGCCATGGCGGCGAGCAGGGAGCCCAGCTCGTCGGTGCCGGCGGCCGGGATATGCGTGTTGAGCTGACCCGCCGCGATCCGGCTTGCAGCCGCTGAGGCGGCGGCGACCGGCCCGACGATGCGCCGGGCGAGTAGGAGGGCGATCATGCAGCCCAAGAACACTGCGGCGGCGGTGCCGAGCAGCGCCAGGAACTTGGCTTCCGTCACCTTGGCCCGCGCACGCTGCCGGAAGCGGAAGCCATCGCCGGCGACGTGGTTGACCAGCAGCTCCAACCGCTCATTCACGATACGGGCGAGCGCGTCAACCCGGCGGTCATCGGCTGCGGAACCCGCAGAAACGTCCGGCCCCGCGGCCGCGCGCCAGTCGGCGATGGCACCGGCGGCGTCGGCGGCGGCTTGGACGGCCTGCGGCGACAGGCTGCGCTGTGCGGCGACGGCGAGGTCGTCGTCCAGCGCCTTTGACAGATCGTCCGCCTGCGCCCGTAGGCCGGTTTGATCGGCCAGCGCGGTTCGCAGGACCAGGCGGGCCATCGCGGCCTCGATCCCCGCGAAATCCGCCGACGCCGCACGGGCATAGCCGATCGACATCAGGGCGCCGTCAAACGTCTGTTCCGTCAAATGGCCAACCGCCGCGATGCTGAGGGCTGCATAGGCGCCCAGGCTGGCTGTGATGCCGCTCATGCAAAAGAATGCGAGCAAAATCTTGCGTCGGATCGTCAGCCGCAAACCGGTCCGCACGGTGCCGAGTGCCGTCAGTGTCATGGCCGGTATGCTGGGATGCGCAATCGGGATCGACATTCCGGCATTTTGCCTGCGAAACCTTACTGAAGCCTTACGATGCCATGCATGGCGGTTTTAACCGCGACGACGAACAACGCTAAACTATTTGTTTGTAATTCAACATTATTCTGATGTCATAGATAAATAGGCTGCGGGATGCGCGCGGAATGGCTGGAGCGGGTGAAGATGCGGCGACGACATAGGGCGCGGACATCGATGGCGGCGTTGGGCACGCTGGTTGCCCTGGCCGCTTCCAGGTTTTCCGCGCAGGCGCAGGATCTACGCCCGGAGAGCGGCAAGCTGATCGCGACCGCCGGTCTGATGCAGATTGAGGGCGCAGGCGGGGGCGGCCTGGCGCCATGGGCGCTCATCACCGGATACGGCACGCAGGATGCCGTGGGCGCCAACGTGCATGGCACGGTGGTTCGGGTGACGGATTTCACGCTGTCCACGTTCGGACTGGCAGTCGGCCTGTATGACCGGGTCGAGCTGTCCTATGCCCGGCAGTTCTTCGACACCGGCGCCACCGGGCGCAGTCTGGGCCTGGGCGGCGGCTACCAGTTCAGTCAGGACGTGTACGGTGTCAAGCTGCGGCTGTTCGGCGATGGGGTGCTGGACCAGGATAGCTGGCTGCCGCAGGTCGCGGCCGGCATCCAATACAAGGTGAACAACCGCGGCGCGGTGCTGCGCGCCATCGGCGCGCGGTCGGACCAGGGCGCCGATTTCTATATCGCGGCGACCAAGCTGTTCTTGGCGCAGAGCCTGCTGCTGAATGCCACGATGCGGCTGACCCGGGCGAACCAGATCGGCATCCTCGGCTTCGGCGGCGACCGCAGCAACGCTTACCACCCGGAGTTCGAAGGGTCGGCCGCCGTGCTGCTGAGCCGCAATGTGGCGGTGGGCGCCGAGTATCGCACGAAGCCGAACAACCTGCGTTTTGCCCGCGAAAGCGACTGGTACGACCTGTTCGTCACCTGGCTGCCGATGAAGGCGGTCTCGGCAACCCTGGCCTACGTGGACCTCGGCAGCGTCGCCACGCGCAAACATCAGGAGGGCGTCTATGCGAGCATCCAGCTTGGTTTCTAGGCAGGGAGCGATCGCGATGTTGGTCGCGACGGTCGCGGCTGCGAACCTTTTAATTGCTCCAGCACAGGCGGGCACATTGTATGCGGATCTCGGCGAACAACGCGGGCTGACCCGGATCGTGGACGGCCTGCTGGAGCGCGCCCTGGCGGACGCCCGGATCAAAGCCACGCTGGAAGACACCAACATCGATCGGTTGAAGCGGCTGCTGGTGCTGCAGCTTTGCGGGCTGACCGGCGGTCCCTGCCGCTATACCGGCCGCACCATGAAGGCGGCGCATGCCGACCTCAATCTCACGCCGCGGCACTTCAACGCGCTGGTCGAGGATCTGCAGGACGCGATGGACGCGGAGCATGTGTCGTTCTGGACGCAGAACCACCTTCTGGCGCTGCTGGCACCGATGCATCGCGACGTCGTGGCCGCTCGCGCCGGGGCTAAACCGGAAGCGGCGCCATGAGCAGACGCTGCCACGCCCGCCTGCGGCTGATCGCCCTTGGCGCGGGCCTGACCATGATCCTAGGAGCCGCGGCAGCCCCGGCCATCGGCGTCGTGACCCAATCGCACCGCATGTTTCAGCCGCCAGAGATCGAGGTGGCCCGCGGCGGCACGATCCGGTTCATCAACGATGATGGAACGCTCCTGCATCACGTCTATCTGGCCTCGCCCAGCTTCAGCTTCGATACCGGCGAGCAGGGACCGGGCAAGGCGACCGAGGTGCAGTTCACCGTCGCTGGGACCTTCACTGTTCTATGCGGCATTCATCCCAAAATGCGGCTTGCGGTGGCGGTCCGCTAGGCGTTGGGCGTCGGTAGGCCAAATGCGCTATGCTGCGTGATCGACCCTTGAGAGGTGCCGTTGGCCGACGATCCCTATACGCTGCTGGGCATTCCCCGGACGGCGACTGAAAAGCAAATCCGCTCCGCGTTCCTGAAACTTGCCAAGACCAGCCACCCCGACGTGAACCCCGGGGACAAAAAGGCCGAGGAGCGCTTCAAGGCCATTTCCAGCGCGCATGACCTGCTGTCGGACTCCGCGAAACGGGCGCGGTTCGACCGGGGCGAACTCGACGCCGCCGGGCAAGAGGTCCCGCCGCGCGGCTATCGGCCCAGTGGCTATCAGTCGGGTGGCTATCAGTCGGGCGGCTACCAACCGGGCGGCACCCAGTACTCCGGCGGCGACATGGATGACATCCTGTCGAGCATGTTCGGCGCCCAAGGAAGAGCCTCGACGCGCCCGCGGCGGGGACCAGACCAGCGATATACGCTCACTGTCTCGTTCATGGACGCTGCCCGCGGCGCCACGCAGCGTTTGGCCCTGCCGGGCGGCGGCGACCTGAATGTGCAAATTCCGCCGGGGACAGAGAGCGGTCAGACGCTGCGCTTGCGCGGCAAGGGCGGAGCCGGCGGCGCTGGCGGCCCGGCGGGCGACGCGCTGATCGAGATCACCGTAACACCGCACCTGCTGTTCCGCCGGGAGGGGCGGGACATCCACCTCGACCTGCCGATCACCATCCGCGAGGCGGTGCTGGGCGGGCGCGTCCCGGTGCCAACCGTGGCCGGCGCCGTCACGATGGCGGTGCCGCCGGGCTCGGACAGCGGGACCAAGCTGCGGCTGCGCGGCAAGGGCATTCCGGAGCACGGCAAGCTGCCGGCGGGGGACGCCTACGCGACCCTACGCGTCATGGTCGGCCCGGCGGACGATGCGCTGCGGAGCTTTCTGCAGGAGTGGGCGCCGGGTCAGGCGTTCGACCCGCGAAAGGACTTGCCCGACGGTTGATGGCCCGGCCCGGCCATGCGTCGGATCAGCTCGACGGAGTCGGCGCTGGCCCAATCGGCCGCACCCTCCAAACGGCCATGCTCCTTGCCTGCACGATCGATCAGCAGCGTGGTGGGAATGCCGCGCGCGCCCAGCGCCCGGGCGGCGTCGCCCTTGGGGTCCAGCAGGATCGGCAGCGTCTGGATGCCCTTTTCGCGGTAGAAACGCTCGACCGGAGCAGCGCCGCCGCGGTCGGATGATAGGGTCAGGACGGCAATCCCGTCATTCGTCACCAGCCGCGCCAGGGCGTCGAGCGCGGGCATCTCGGCGACACAGGGCACGCACCAGGTGGCCCACAGGTTCAGCACGACCCCTTGTCCGGCATAGTCGGCAAGGGTGCGGACCGTGCCGTCGGGGGTGGTGAAGCGGAATTCCGGCACGGTTGCGCCATCGACGATTTGCAGATGCGACAGGTCGGGCAGGCCGGTGCCCGCCGCCCAGGGTTTGCGCGGGCCGAGCACGACCGGTAGGGTCAGGGCCGCCGCAAACAGCGCGCGGCGCTTCATTGGAACCATGGTGCGTCCTTGAGTAGCGATACCGTCAATAGCACGTCTGCAGTAGAGAATGGGGCCGAACGCGGTCCGGTCCAGCCGGGTCCGAGCGCGTCGGAGCTTTTGCGGAATGCTGAAGCCAACGCCCAGTGGGGCGGCCGGTTTGCCCGCGGGCCCTCGGTCATCATGCAGGACATCAACGCGTCGATCGGCTTCGACCGCAAGATGTGGCGCCAGGACATCCGCGGCAGCCTGGCGCACGCGGCCATGCTGGCCCGCGCCGGCGTGATCGCGGCGGGCGACGAGGCGGCGATCCGCAGCGGCCTGGACGGCATCGCCGCTGAGATCGAGGCCGGGCGTTTTCCGTTCGTGGACGAGCTGGAGGACATCCACATGAACATCGAGGCGCGGCTGACCGAGCGCATCGGCGAGGCCGGCAAGCGCCTGCACACCGGGCGCAGCCGCAACGACCAGGTCGCGACCGACTTTCGGCTCTGGGTGCGGGACGCGGTGGACGGGCTGGACCTGCAGGTCGCCGACGTCATGCGCGCGCTGGCCGACCGGGCGGCAGAGTTCGCGGCCGATCCGATGCCGGGCTTCACCCATCTGCAGACCGCGCAGCCGGTGACGTTCGGGCACCATCTGCTGGCCTATGTCGAGATGTTGGGCCGCGACCGCGGACGCCTGCATGACTGCCGGCGGCGGCTGAACGAGTGCCCGCTGGGCTCGGCGGCGCTGGCCGGCACCAGCTTCCCGATCGACCGCGACGACACAGCCGCGGCACTGGATTTCGACCGGCCGACGGCCAACTCGCTCGACGCCGTGTCGGACCGCGACTTCGCGATCGAGTTCCTGAGTGCGGCGGCGATCTGCGGCATGCATTTGTCCCGCTTGGCGGAGGAGCTGGTGATCTGGTGCAGCGCGCCGTTCGGCTTCGTTCGGCTGTCGGACGCCTTCACCACCGGCAGCAGCATCATGCCGCAGAAGCGCAACCCGGACGCGGCGGAGCTGGCGCGCGCCAAGACGGGCCGCATCACCGGGGCGCTCGTGGCGCTGCTGATGGTGATGAAGGGCCTGCCGCTCGCCTACGCCAAGGACATGCAGGAGGACAAGGAGCCGGTGTTCGACGCCGCCGACGCGCTGGCGCTGTCGCTCGCGGCAATCGGGGGCATGGTGCGGGACATGACGCCGGACCTGCCGCGCATGCGGGCGATGGCGGGGTCGGGGTTCGCGACGGCGACGGATCTGGCGGACTGGTTGGTGCGGGTGCTGCGCCTGCCGTTCCGCACGGCGCACCACGTGACCGGGCGGCTGGTTGCCGCTGCGGAGGGGCGCGGGGTGGGGCTTGCGGACCTCGATTTGCGCGAGATGCAGGCGGTCGAGCCGGGGATCACCGCCGAGGTGTTCGGCGTGCTGACGGTCGATGCCTCGATGGCGAGCCGCACCAGCTTCGGCGGCACCGCGCCGGCAAATGTGGCGACGCAGGCGGCGCGCTGGCAGGCGGCGCTGCGGTGAAGGTAGCCGTTCTGATCGCTCTCGTCCTCCTGGCAGCCTGCGGCAAGAAGGGTTCGCCCAACCTGCCCGGCCCGGCCAACGAAATCAGCTATCCCCGCGCCTACCCATCTCGGTGACCATGCCCCATCCCGCTGCCTTGCCGCACGATCCCGATCCCACGACCGCCGAGCTGGTCGCCGCCCGGCCGCATCTGTCGATGCACGCCATGGACGGGCTGCTGATGGACGGCGTGCCGCTCAACGCGGTCGCAGACCAGGTCGGCACGCCGACATGGGTGCTGTCGGCTGGCAGCATCCGCGGACGGCTTCAGGCTTTGCAGGCGGCATTTGCCTCGGCGGGTCTACCGGCGCGGGTGCACTACGCGGTGAAGGCAAACGACCATCTGGCCGTATTGCGCATCATGGCGCAGGGCGGCGCTGGAGCCGACGTGGTCAGCGGTGGCGAGCTGCAGCGGGCCCGTCTCGGCGGCATCGCACCGGAGCACATCGTGTTCTCCGGCGTCGGCAAGGCCGAATGGGAGCTGAGGCTCGCGCTGGAGGCCGGGGTCGGCCAGATCAACGTCGAGAGCGCCGAGGAGCTGGCGATGCTGTCCGGCATCGCGGCCGGCATGGGCTGCGTCGCCCGGGTCGCGCTGCGCATCAACCCGGACGTGGACGCCGGTACCCACGCCAAGATCACGACAGGGCGCGCGGACAACAAGTTCGGCGTCGCCTATGACTCCGCCGCCGCGCTGTACGCGCACGCGGATGGCCTGCCGGGGATCGAGCCGGTCGGGCTGGCGCTGCATATCGGCAGCCAGATCCTATCGATGACGCCCTACCGTGCCGCCTATGCCCGCGCGGCTGAGCTGGTGCGCGACCTGCGCGCCGCGGGCCAGATCGTGCGGATGGTCGATTGCGGCGGCGGGCTCGGGATCGGCTACCGGGACGAGCCGGCCGCCACCCCGGCCGCCTTCGCCGGCGCTATCCGGGCGACGCTCGGCGGCATGGGCCTGGAGCTTGCGGTCGAGCCGGGCCGCTGGTTGGTAGGATCGGCCGGGCTGCTGCTCGCGTCGGTCGTGCTGGTAAAAGCCACCGGCAACCGGCGCTTCGTGGTGCTGGACGCCGCGATGAACGACCTGCTGCGACCCGCGATGTATGACGCCTGGCACGGTGTCGTGCCGCTATCCGCCGTGGACGCCGTGCAGCCCACATCGCCGGCTGACATCGTGGGTCCGGTGTGCGAGAGCGGGGACACCTTCGCGCGAGGCCGCGCCTTGCCGGCCTTGGCCCGAAACGCACGCTTGGCGATCCTGGACGCGGGCGCATATGGTTCGGTGATGAGCTCGACCTACAATGCACGGCCGTTGGCCGCCGAGGTGCTGGTTGACGGCAACCGCTGGTCGGTAATTCGCGCGCGTCAGCCTATGGAGGCATTATGGGCTGGAGAGACCGTCCCGGATTGGCTCGGGTGAGCGTGCCGCCGGCATCGTCGGCCGCCGCGGCGCTGAGTCGAAAGCGCTCGGCCGC
This sequence comes from Rhodospirillales bacterium, assembly GCA_025351925.1. GTDB lineage: Bacteria > Pseudomonadota > Alphaproteobacteria > Acetobacterales > Acetobacteraceae > CAHJXG01. The sequence goes on from JANXVC010000083.1 coordinate 10,363, forward strand.
GCGGCTCGTCCTTTGGTTCGAGCGGATCTGGCCCGCAATTTGGCCAGCGCTTGGCGTGTTGGGCGCCTATGCCTGCGCGGCATTGCTGGACATTCCGAGCCTGTTGCCGCCCTGGACACGCGTGGTTTTTTGGACCGCCGTGCTGGTTTTGGCCGCCGGACTGCTGTGGCGCAAGCTGCGCCTGGTCAGGATGCCGACCGAGGCGGAGGCAGACCGGCGGCTGGAGCGCGCATCGAGCCTGCGGCACCGGCCGCTCACCGCCCTGGCCGATCGTCCCGCCGCGGCGACGGAGGAGGCGGCGGCGCTATGGCAGGTGCATCTGACCCGGCTGCAGGCGCAGGTGCGGCGGCTGCGCGTCGGCCGGCCACGGCCCGGCCTTGCGGCGCAGGATAGCTGGGCATTGCGCGGCGCTGTGCTACTCGGCCTGGGAGCAGCCTGGGTCATGGCGGGACCCGACGCCGGCGCCCGGCTGCTGCGCGGTTTTGTGCCCACGATCCCAGCGGGCGCTGCGGCGCCCGGCACGATCGTGCAGGCTTGGATCACGCCGCCGGGCTACACCGGTTTGCCGCCCTTGTTCCTGCATCCGGACAACAAGGCGGTCTCTGCGCCGACAGGGTCGCATTTGACGGTCAACGTCACTGGCGGCAGCGGTGAGCCCAGCCTCGCTTTGGACGGCGCCGCCGAGCCGTTCCGTGCGTTGGACGGCGCGAGCTGGCAGGCGGAGCGCGACCTGGTCGCCGGCGGCACTTTGTCGGTGCAGCGGCGCAGCGGACCCGTCGCGTCCTGGGCGTTGACGGTGCTGCCGGACCATCCGCCGACCGCGGCCTTTACCGATCCGCCTGGTGCTGCGGCATCGGGCGGCCGGACGACGCAGCAGACCCGGATGGCCTGGCGGGTCGAGGACGACTATGGCGTCACCGAGCTCCACGCCGAGCTGCGTCTGCGCGACCGGCCCACGGCGCCGCCGTTGCTCGCACCCATCACGCTGACTGCGGCGCCGAAGCATGCACAGGGTGTGCAGACTCAGGACCTGACGGCGCATCCCTGGGCGGGGCTGCCGGTCGTGGCCCGGCTGGCAGCGCGAGATGCGCCGGGCCAGACTGGGCTGAGCGCAGAGGCGGAGTTCGTATTGCCGGAGCGTCCGTTCCAGAACGTGCTGGCGCGGGCTGTGCTGGCAATCCGGCGGCAACTCAGCCTGACGCCCGACGAACGGCAGCAGGCGCGGACCGCGCTGGACGGGTTGGCCGACGCGCCGGACAACGCCGAGGCGTCCAGCGGCGTGTTGCTGAACCTGCGCGCCATCGGTTCGCTGCTGGTCCGGGGACGCGGCAGCCCAGCCGTGGATGAGGCGCAATCGCGCATGTGGGAATTGGCGCTCGCGCTGGAGGAGGGCGCCGCCGAGCGGACCGCCCGTGCATTGGAGGCGGCGCGGCAGGCGGTACGGGACGCGGTGGACGCCAGTCGCGAGGCGCCGGAGGAGCGCGCCGAGGTTGACCGCCGCATGCAGGAGCTGCGCGAGGCGATCCAGAAGCATATGGAGGCGCTGTCAGAGCAGGCGCGGCGGGACGGCACCGAGCTGCCCTATGACGCCACGGCGCCCAAGATGAACAGCCGCGACCTGGATAAGCTGGCGGAGCAGATGCGCGACGCCGCCCGCGAGGGCCGGATGGACGACGCCCGCAAGCAGATGGCTGAGCTGGAAAAGCTGTTGGAGCAGCTGCAGAACGCACGCCCGGAGCACGGCGAGGCGCAGGAGAAAAAAGACGCGGAGCGACGGCAGCGCGGCCGGCAGCAGATGGACGCCGTGCAGGACATGGTCCGCCGCGAGGGCAGCATGCTCGACCGCAGCCAGGCCCGCGCCACGGCCGAGCCGCCGCGCCGTGCGAAGCCTGAACAGGCTCCGTCTGGTCAGGCTCCGTCGGGACAGCCGACACCGAACCAGGCTTCGCCCGGCCAGTCGCCGGCGGCGGACCCCAGGGAGACGGACAGCCGGGGGCAAAAGGCGCTGCGCCGCGCGTTGGGCGAGCTGATGCAGCGGTTCGGCGACCTTACCGGCCAGGTTCCGGCTCCGTTGGGCGAGGCCGACATGGCGATGCGGGAGGCCGGCCAGGCGCTCGCCGAGGGCCGGGACGCGGCTGCGGGCAGCGCGCAGACCAAGGCGATCGAGGCGCTGCAGAAGGGCAGCAAGGAAATGGGCCAGCAGATGGCCCGGCAGTTCGGCACCGGCAAGGAACCCGGTGAAGGCGAAGGCGAAGAGAGCGAGGGCGGCGAGCCCGGGCAGCTCGGCGAGGGCGGACAGGATCAATCCAATCGCGATGGTTCCTCCGCCGGCACCCGGCCGGGCGAGGGCACCACGCCGGGCCGCCGGCGTTCCGCTCGCCGCGACCCGATGGGACGGCCGCTGCAGCAGGGCACCTCTGGCACGGACGAGAGCGGCGATGTGCGGGTGCCGGACCAGATGGAGCAGGCCCGTACCCGGGCCATCCAGGACGAGTTGCGGCGTCGCGGCGCCGAGCGCAGCCGTCCGCAGCCTGAGCTGGATTATATTGACCGGTTGCTGAAGCCGTTCTGACCGGTTCGGGCCGCGACGTAGCCGCCAGTGGCGACCAACGCCGCCGCCAGCATCGTCGTGCCGGTGAAGGGCGCCATTCCGGCGGCGGCCAACAACAGCGTGGACAGCACCGGCGTCGCGAAAGCCAAGGTCCCCAGCAGACGCGGGTCGCCACGCTTCATGCCCATGTCCCATAAGGCGAAGGCGACACCGACCGGACCCGCTCCCATGCCGAGCATCGCCACCCAGGCTGCCGGGCCAGGTGCAATCCATGTGCCCGTCAGCGTGTGCAGCGCCGCAGCCAGCACCGCGGTTCCGCCGCAGAACCCGGCCACCGCACCAGACGGCACACGCGTGAAGCGCCGGGCCAGCACGGAATACAGCGCCCAGACCACGGCACTGGCTGCAGCCAAGCCGTAGCCGACCATGGCCCCAGCCGGAAATGCCGCGCCACCGCCCAACAGCACTGCGCATCCAAGCAACGCGAGGGTGGTTCCTGTCAGATGGCCCCAGGTCAGCGGCAGGCCGAGCATGAGGGCCGACAGCAGCACCAGCAGCAGCGGCCAGGTATAGTTGATGAGATTTGCCGTCGCGGCCGGCGCGCGGGCCAGCGAGGCGAAGTACAGCGCATGGAAGCCGAAAAGCCCGCCGACGCCGTGCAGCCATACCAAAGGCGGCTGCCGGAGCTGAGCAAGATTGCCCCGTCCGGCGAGCCACGCGACGCCCAATCCTGCCGAGATCGCAAAACTCGTCGCCGTCAATTGCAGCGGCGGCACCTCGGAGGCGGCGCGGGTCAGGAGGGCCAGAAAGGCCCAGAGCCCGATCGCGCCGCATCCGGCCAGGGTCGCAGCCGGGACTGCGCCCAAAGGCTGGCCTTAGTACATGTGCTGGCCGCCGTTGATCGAGAGCGTCGATCCCGTGATGAAGTCGCCGTCATCCGCCGTCAGGAACGCGACCCCGCGGGCGATATCCTCGGCGTGACCTAGCCGGCCCATCGGGATACGGGCGATGATCTTCGTCAGCACGTCCGGCGGCACGGCGCGCACCATCTCGGTATCGACATAGCCCGGCGCTATGGCGTTCACCGTGATGCCGAACCGCGCGCCCTCCTGCGCCAGCGCCTTGGTAAAGCCGTGGATGCCCGACTTGGCCGCGGCGTAGTTCACCTGGCCATACTGGCCCGCCTGGCCGTTGACGCTGCCGATGTTCACCACCCGGCCGAACTTCGCCGCGCGCATGCCGTCGAACGTCAGTTTGCACATGTTGAAACAGCTGCCGAGGTTGGTATCGAGCACCGCGTCCCACATGTCGCGCGTCATGCGGGCCATGGTGGTATCGCGGGTGATGCCGGCGTTGTTCACAAGAATCTCGATCGCGCCGTGCTCGGCGTGGATCTTGCCGATCGCCGCTTCGCACGCCGCATAGTCGCCGGCGTCGAACCTGATATGCGGAATGCCGGTTTCTGTCGTGAATGCGGTGGCGGCTGCATCGTTGCCAGCATAGCTCGCAACCACTGTCCGCCCGGCTGCCTTCAGCGCCGTGCTGATAGCTGCGCCGATCCCGCGTGTGCCACCCGTGACGAGTGCGACTCGTGCCATTGCTTGTCCTCCCCTGGCTTAAGCGACGGCATCTTCGCCGCTTTGCCAGGGGAGTGCTAGACTACGCCCTTAACGTTCCAGGCACATGGCAACGCCCATGCCGCCGCCGATGCATAGCGTGGCAAGGCCCTTCTTGGCGTCGCGCTTCCCCATTTCGTGCAGCAGCGTCACCAGTACGCGGGCACCGGATGCCCCGATCGGATGGCCAATCGCGATGGCGCCGCCGTTCACATTCACTTTACCAGCGTCCCATCCCATGTCTTTGTTCACGGCATAGGCCTGGGCGGCGAAGGCTTCGTTGGCTTCGATCAAATCCAGGTCCGCCGCGGTCCAGCCGGCGCGTTGCAGGGCCTTGCGGCTGGCGGGGATCGGCCCGGTGCCCATCACCGCCGGGTCCACGCCGGCGGTGGCAAAGCTCGCGATGCGGGCCAGCGGCGTCAGCCCGCGTCGGGCGGCTTCGGCTGCGGACATCACCACCAGGGCGGCGGCGCCATCGTTGATGCCGCTGGCGTTGCCGGCGGTCACGGTGCCGTCTTTCGAGAACGCCGGGCGCAGCTTCGCCATCATCTCGGGCGTGCTGTCGTGCCGAATATACTCGTCGTCCACCACCACAGTGTCGCCCTTGCGGCCCTTGATCGTCACCGGCGCAATCTCGTCCTTGAACCGTCCGGACTTCTGCGCGGCGGATGCCTTATGCTGGCTGCCGACTGCAAGCTCGTCCTGCTGCGCGCGGGTGATCTGAAACTGCGTCGCGACGTTCTCGGCGGTGGTGCCCATGTGGTAGCCGTTGAAGGCATCCCACAGCCCGTCCTTCAGCATGGTGTCGATGAAGCTCAGGTCGCCCATCTTGGTGCCAGCGCGAAGGTAGGCGGCGTGGGCGGACTGGCTCATGCTCTCCTGCCCGCCGGCGACCACGATGGCGCTCTCGCCGGTGCGGATCTGCTGGGCGGCGAGCGCCACGGTGCGCAGGCCCGAGCCGCACACCTGGTTGATGCCGAACGCCGTCTTGTCATCCGGAATGCCGGCGGCACGGGCGGCCTGTCGCGCCGGATTTTGCCCCTGGGCGGCGGTCAGCACCTGGCCCAGGATCACCTCGTCCACGTCGGCCGGGTCCATGCCGATCCGCTGCATCGCAGCCTGCAGCGCCACGGTGCCCAGCACGTGGGCGGGAACCGAGGCGAAAGCCCCATTGAAGCTGCCCACGGCGGTGCGGACAGCGGATACGATGACGACGTCTTCCATTTCTTAATACTCCCTTGGTCAGGCAGACATAGGCGATCAGAGTCCGCGCAGCCAGTCCAGCAGCGGCGACCACAGGGCCGACTGGGCCTGCGGACCAACGGTCATCCCGATATGCCCGGCGGTCGGCTGGTGCAAGACGGCTCCTCGAATCAGCCGGGCCAGCGGCAGCGCGCTGGCCGGCGGCACGATGCGGTCGCGGCCTGGCACCGCGACGAAGGCCGGCATCGCCAGTTGGGCGGGATCGACGACGGCGCCGGCCACGCGCCAGGCGCCGCGGCCGGGGGTGTTTGCACCATACCAGCCGCCGAGCGTCTCACGCGCGACGGGCGCCGCGAGCGGCACGCCGTCATTCGCCCAGTCCTCCAACGCGACGAAGTCCACGGCAGCGGCGGCGGCCTGGTCCATGCGTCCAAAGGCGCGGTATTTGGCAGCGATGCTCCCGGGGTTCGGCACGGTGAACAGCGCCTGCAGGCTATCGACCGGCAAGGTTCCGGTCGCCGACAGCAGCGGCTCGAACCGCTGCAGCGAGTCGCCGAGGCGCTTGGCCTGGGCCACGTCCACCGCGTGGAAGTCCCAAGGCGTGGCGAGCAGCGCCAACCCGCGCACCCGGTCCGGCCGGCGCAGCGCCGCGGCCAAGGCCAGCAGCCCGCCCATGCAATAGCCGGCCAATATAACCGATGCTTCCACGGCCAGGATCGCACGCTCCAGCCGCCCGGCGATGTAGTCGGTGAGCGTGAAGCTGCGCTCCAGCGGTCCGGGCCAGCCCCAGTCGAGCAGCAACGGGCGCACACCCTGCCCGGCCAGCCACCGCATCATCGAGCGGCCCGGCGCGAGGTCGAGCACGTAGGCGCGGTTGACCAAGCTCGGCACGAACAGGACTGGTGCATCCGCTCCGCTGCCGTAGGCGAGCAGCCGCGAGTCGCCCTCCTCCCACAAGCTCGGCGGTTCCGGCAGGTCGCGCTGCCAGGGATGCCGGCGGTAGGCGGCGATGCCTGCGATCAGTGCGGCGTCAGCATTGGGCGGGATCGGCGGCGGGCTTTGCGACCAGTTCTGCTGCGGGCTTTGCGATCCGACGTTCGAGTTCGGCGACACGGTCCAGCAGGCTGGCGATGGCAGCGTCTCGGGCGTCAGATGCATCAGCAGCGGCCGGGGCCCGCGTCGGCGAAGCGGGCCGGGTCGATTGGGGCGCAGCATCAGCGGGGGCCGGCGGGGGCCGGTTGGCATCGGCCTGCGTCGCCCAAGCAACGGCCATGTGCTGCCATGCCTCGTGCATTTCGGGGTCCACGGCGACGGCGGCCCACTCGCTCTGCCAGATCGTGGCCCAATCGGCGGCCAAAGCGTTTTCCGGCGACGCCGTCGGTTGGTCTGTCATGCTTCCTGCCCATGTCCCGAAATAACATGCCCCGGGATGATAGGCGCAATCGCGAATTTCGCCCAATGCTGCAACTGCGTGATACAGTCGGGTCAACGCTGCAACTGAGGACGCCATGCCGCAATCCACGCTTCCTACTCATCCCGTCCCCGAGTCCGAGGTTTCCAATCCGGTGCCGGCGCCGCAGCAGCCACCGGTCGTGGTCAAAAAATACGCTAACCGACGACTTTATAACACTGAGACGTCCAGCTACATCACCCTCGACAACCTAGCCGACATGATACGGGCCGGTCGCGATTTCGTCGTCTATGATGCAAAATCCGGCGAGGACATTACGCGCGGCGTCCTGACGCAGATCATCGTCGAGGAGGAGAGCAAAGGCACTTCGATGCTGCCGACTGCGTTCCTGCGGCAGTTGATCGGCTTCTACGGCGGCAGCTTGCAGGGCGTGGTGCCGCGATACCTCGAACAGGCGATGTCGAGTTTTGCCCGCCAGCAGCAGCAGCTGCGCCAAGTGGTGCAACAGACATTCAGCCCGTTCATGCCTGTCGGGGTCGAAGAGATGAGCCGGCAGAATGTGGCGATGATCGAGCGTGCGATGAGCATGTTCAATCCGTTCCACCGCGGCAGCGAGCCTTTGCCGCCGGTGCCGGAGGCCCCACCGGCCGGCGATATTGCGCCACCGCAGCCCGCCGCTGACCCGCACGCAGCTGATGAGCACGCAATGCGGCGGCTGCAGCATGAGATCGACAGCCTGCGCAACCAGCTTGCGATCGCCCGGGCCGAGGCGGTGCTGGCCCACACGCCGGCTGCGGCTGTCAGCGTGCCGGTCGTTGCCGCCAACTCACCTCCGGCGGCGCCGTTGCGAACGGTGCGTCGTGACCGTATTGTCAAGCCGAAAGATGGCTCGGCCTGACGACAGGGTGGAACAGTTCGTTGCTTGCGATATCTTCGAAGTCACGGGGTGTTGACGTTTTACGTGGGTATCTTGATGCTGCTTTCGCCCGATTGGGTGTAAGCGTGTTTGCATCAGATTGCGGGGCGAGTCGTGACTTCCAAGCAAAATTCAGAAACTGCTTCAAATAATGGGGGTTTGGCGTCTGAGGGCGTCTCGCCTGGCCGCGCAAGTATTGCCGACCACCATGCAGGTGCGCGCATCCGCGAACGCCGCGTAATGCTGGGACTGTCGCAGCAGCAACTCGCGCAGATGATTGGCGTAACCTATCAGCAGGCGCACAAGTATGAGCGCGGGCTGAATCGTATTTCCGCAGGACGGCTTTATGAAATTGCGTTGGTGCTGAATGTACCAGTAAGCTGGTTCTTTGAGGGCCTGGACACCGAAGCGCCCGCCGTCGAACTCTCCCACCGACAGCGCATGTGCCTGGAATTGGCCCGTAACTTTGCCGCAATCGATAATCATAAACATCAAGAGGCGCTGAGCCAGATGGCCCGCGCGCTCGCCGCACAGTCAACGCCGAACGGCGAACCGTCGAGCTGATTAAAATCGGCGGCTGTTCAGGCGCGGAAGGCCTCCTAGCGTTGTTAAGCGCCGCGCAGGCTACGGCCCCGATTTAGCAGCCGACCATTCCAGGACCGGCAGCCGCATCAAGGGAAACTGCGCGACGGTCAGGATGCCATCGGCGACCTGCACTCGGACGTCAGCGCCCCCATCCGATGAAGGCGCGGCGAGCAGGCCAAGCACTGCCTTTGCCGCTACGGCGGTCTGAGTCCGCAAAAATCCTGTCGCTACAAGGCCGTCGAGTTCGGCGGCATAACCGGTGACGTGCACCACGCCGTCCAGGTTTGGCTGCAGGCTGGCATCGAGTGTAATCGTGGCTTTGCCGGAAGCCCGTGCACGTCCTGCGGTCAGCGTGAACTCCGACAAATCCATGACGCCGTTGGCGGCCTGCCAGGCCGTCGCCGCGCTTTGCAAGCCGCCCGCGGCGGCGACCGGCGGCGACAGCGCGGCGTTCAGAGAGACCATGTCGATGACCGGCCCGGGCGCCCCGGCGGCATCGGACAGCCTGAGACGCTCAGCGCTCATCGTCATGCCCCCCGGCCGCAGCTGCAGCTGCAGCGTTTGGGTTTGAAACATGCCCGGCACTTCAAGGGTTGTGCCCTGGATGACGGCGCCGTCGCCCGTGACCTCTGCCACCAAATCCTGCGCCGTAATCGCATGCTCCGCACCGGAGCCGAAGCGAACCCACTGACCCGTTGGCCGGATGCTGATTGGACCGGAGTTCGACCCAGGCCAGCGCAGCGCCGTATCGGCGATCACTCGCTCAGCCCGCCAGCTCAGCCCATCACTGCCGATCGAGGTCGGCCCGATCGCCAGGCCGGCACGCCGCGGCCACCCGCTCGGCTGGGCTGAGCCAAGTATCACGCGCCAATTCTGGGTCTGTATTGTATGGGCTTGCTCCTGCAGGAGAACAGCCATCCGATCGACCGAAATGAGCCAGATAACACCATGCACCAGGCCTACTGCTGCGAACGCGCCACAGCCCCAGACAATCGGTTTCCACAACAGAAGTGATCTTGGCATTCAGCAATCCAAAAGGCTTGACTGGCGATCCCACGCGCAAGGCAGCTTGCAATAATCCACAGCGACATCAGTTAAAACATCGAAACGTGAGACTCTAAAGCCGACTCAGACTATCGAGGTGGTCCGCATCTCGCGCGTAAATATTATTGCTGGGCAATAACAAAGAGTTAGACAGATATCGCACCCGTCGTATGCGCCGAATCTCGCGTCATATCGTTCTTAAACTGCCATGAAACTATGACAAATGAGGATGTTGCGCAGCCCATAAGACCTATTTTGCTAACGCCTTGCAATCCTTATGCACAGACTTATCCACATCACGCTCCTGCGCCTCAGCATCGCGCCATCTCCCCCGTAGGGCGCTGATCAAAGCCGGCTGCGCCAAGCCGGGCGGAATGGGCGGACCCACAATGATGCGAATGATACCCGGTGTTTTACGGAAGGCTCGCCGGCCCCAGTACAGGCCAGAGTCGGTCGCCACAGGGATCACCGGCAGGCCGGTCCGTGCCGCCAACGCTGCGATGCCGGGTCGGAGTTCTGCCTCAATGCCTGGCGCCACCCGGGTGCCCTCCGGAAAGATCACGATCTGCCGGCGATCCGCCTTGGCCCGGTCGGCGCCCCGCAACAGGCTGCGGACAGCGCTGAACGACGCGCCGCGGTCCACAGGAATCTGTCCAGCAGGCACTAGGAGCGAACCGAATAGCGGAATGCGTGCCAGCTCCGCCTTAAACACATAGGCGACGCGCGGCACCAGGCGCAGCCAAATCAAAGTGTCGAACGCCGATTGGTGCTGTGATGCGATCAGCGCGGCGCCCTCGCTCGGCAGGTGCTCCCGCCCGATTACCACGACGCGGATGCCGCACAACGCTGCCGCGCCATCCAGCACCAGCGCCGCCCAGGTTTGCGCCACCCACAGGGCGTGCTGCCGGGCGAACCATCGCACCGGCGCACCGATCAGCCCCATCAGCAGGGTTACGACGAAAAACCAGATATTGAACAGCAGGGAACGCAGCCAGATCATGGCGCGTCACCGTCCAGCAGGCGCGCCACGCCGAACCGAACAGCCAGCAGCTTGTCGTACTCACTTGCGAGCATGCGGACCGCCGTTGCCTGCGGCGCGCCGCGCAGGGCGGGGGACTGCACGGCCACGGGGTGCAGCTCGACCTCGGGCATGGCGCGCTGCATCGCCAGCAACGCCCGCGGCATGTGGTAGCCGGCCGTCACGACGATGAGCCGCCGCATGCCGTGCGCCCGAACCCAGGGCGCGGTCTCGGCCGCGTTGCCCGAGGTGCTCTGCGCCGCGTGGCCCAGCGTCACCCGGCCGGCCTGATCCGCATCGAGCGGCACCCGGTGGGCGAGGTCTGCCAGATCCGCCCCTCGCGCCACGCCGGACACCATGAGCAGCGGCGCGCGCCCGTCCACCAGCAGGCGCAGCGCGGCCTCGATCCGGTCGGCGCCTCCGGTCAGCACCACGATCCCATCCGCCATCGCTGGCGCCTCCCCAACCTGCCGTGCGGCGCTGTTGAACCGCGCAAATCCCACTCCCCAGGCGATCCCGCCGCCGAGCACCACGGCGCTGACCGCCGTCAAACCCCATCGCGCATACCACTGCCCAGGCGGCTCCGTCACGGCAGCCGCCGCAGCCACTGGCGCACGGTGCTCTGCGCCGTCAGCCAGCCGACCGCCGCCGCGAGCACCGGCAGCGCCGGTAATGATAGCCACAACGCCAACGGCAGCGCATTCGCAAACCCAGCGGCACCCACATCCGCGGGCTGACCGGTGAAGGGCGCGGCCAATCCGGCGAGGCCGAGCAGGACCGGCACCGCAGCCAAAGCGCCAAGGCCCGCCCCGGCCGAGGCCAGCAGCGTGGCCCGGCGGGCAAACCGCCCGGCGATATAGCCGTCGGTCGCGCCCAGGCCGTGCACGATTTCAATGGCGTCGCGCCGGGCGGCGAGGCCTGCACGGACAGCAACGGCGATGACCGCGACCGCGACGAACCCCACCACTGCCAGCGCCAGCCCTGCGCAGGCCTGCAAGCTGCGGGCGAGGACAGCCAAGCGGCGGGCCCAGCGATCATGGCTCTCCAGCAGCGTGCCCGGCGCCAACGCCTCCACATGGGCCAGCAGGCGCCCGGTATCCAACGCAGCGTCCGTCAGCCGCACGTCGATCACCGCGGGCAGCGGCAATGCGATCCGTCCGGACCCGCTGCCCAGCCAAGGGCGCAACAGGGTCGCCAGCTCATTGTCATCCAGCGCGCGCGCCAACGCGACGCCCGGCGTGGCTCGCAGCAGCGCCACTACCCGGTCGAGGCGGGTACCAGCGCCGTTCGAGGCGGCGGCAGCGGGCTGCGGCACCTGCACTGTCAGCACGGAGCCCGCACCTTCTTGCCAATGCTGCGCCAAGGCGGACGCCGCGATCGTTCCCGCCAGCGCCAGGGCCGCCAAGAACGCCATCGCCGCCACGAGGGACGGCAGCAGGCGGTCCGACAGGGCGCGGCGCAGACCGAGGTCGTCAAACCGGGCCGGGCGCAGCAAGGCCGGCGTCCGGCGGCTTGGCCGCACGGTTCCGGCCGCTGCAGCCTTGGCCGTCGCAGCCCTGGCCGCTGCAGCTCTGGCCGTTTCGGGCACCGCTGCGACGGACCTAGTCATCGCGGACCAACTGGCCATCCGCCAAACGGAGCGTGTGGGCCGGGTGGCGGCTGACGAGGGCAGCATTGTGCGTCGCCACCACGACGGTGGTGCCGAGGCGGTTCATCTCGTGCAGCAGCTGCATCAGCCGTTCGGCCTGGGGTTCGTCCAGGTTGCCGGTGGGCTCGTCGGCCAGCAGCAGCAGCGGCCGGGCCACGACCGCGCGGGCGATCGCCACCCGCTGCTGCTCCCCACCCGAGAGCTCGGCGGGGCGGGACAGCAGCTTTTTCGATAGGCCGACCCAGCTCAGCAGCTCGACCGCATCGACCCGGACCTGCCCCTCCGGCCGGCCGGCGAGCCGCAGCGGCAGCGCCACGTTGTCGAACGCCGAAAGATGCGGCAGCAGGCGAAAATCCTGGAACACCATGCCGATACGCCGGCGCAGCTCCGGCAACCGCGAACGGCTGGCGGCGCCGATATCCTGGCCCAGCAGCGTAAGGCGCCCCTGCGTCGGCCGCACCGCCAGATGCAGCAGCCGGAGCAAGCTGGTCTTGCCCGCGCCGGATGGGCCGAGCAGCCAGCGGAAACCGCCCTCCAGGATGCTGAACGACAGGCCGTGCAAAACCGGGTTGCTGGCGCCGGCCCGGCTAAACTCCAGCCCGACTTTATCTAAATGCACCATCTGCCCCGTTTGCCCGGAATGCCCCGTCTGCATCACCTGTATCGTGCCTGCATTGCCCATCTCAGTCACTTGTACCCCAGCCAGCCGTTGAGGCCTGTTCGCATTTGCAACCCCGGAGTATCACGCCCCCATGAGGATCGTCTGCCCGTCTTGTGCCGCCGCCTATGATGTACCCGATGCGCGGGTAATTCCCGGGCAGCCCGTCGGCTGTGCCCGGTGCGGTACGAACTGGACGCCGGTCGCCTTGGCCCAGCCCGCGTCGAAACCCTTTGGACCGCTACTGCCGCCCATTGACGCTGGATCGTCCTCAACCTCAAACCCAACGCCCGCGCCCTCTGAGACGCTGCTATTCCCTCCACCGAGTCCCTACGCTCAGACGTTCGAGCGTCCCAACCTCAGCCTGACGGCCAGCCCAGCGGTACTGGCCGGCTGGATCGTGAGCGTTGCGATCGTCGTCAGCCTATGCTGGGCCGCTTTGACCTGGCGGAATGACATCATGTACGCCTGGCCGCCGAGCGAACGGCTCTATAGTGCGCTAGGTTTGCCAGCCGGACGCTAGCCGGGAATGCGGGCTAGCCCGGCGGCGCTGACCCGTTGATCTCGGGCCGCTCAGCCATCGCCGCATACCACTGCGCGAGCTTGCCGCGGCCTTCACGCCAGGCGTCCGACGCGAAACGCAGATCGAGATACCCGAGGGCGCAGGCAATCGTGATGGAGCCGATGTCGAGATGATTGGCGGGGGGGTCCGCCTGCAGCAGGTCGAGCGCGCGGACGATCGCGTCCTGCTGCCGCGCCATGGCGGCCTCGCGCGCAGCCTCGGTTGGGCGGGCCATGTCCAAGCGGCGCGACACCGCCGCGTCCATGATGCCGTCGCCGATCGCCTGGAACTTCAGCGCCCGCCAACGGGCCGGACCGGGCGGTGGGAACAGCAATCCGGCCCCGATGGCGTCCAGGTACTCGCAGATGACGGCGCTATCGAACAGCGCGAGACCGTCCTGGGTCACCAGGCATGGCACCTTGGAGAGCGGGTTCACCGCCAGCAGGTCGGGCGGCGACGCGTGGGGGTTGGTCTCGATCCGGGTGATCTGATCCGAGATACCGCAGGCCAGGGCACAGGCAACGACCTTACGGACGTAGGGACTGGTGGCGGAATAGTGCAACTTCACCGGAAACCATCCTTTTCGGCGCGGAGCCGGGCCAGCGTCGCCACGTCCGGCGCCCGCACGAACGGGTTTTCCGCCATCTCGTCCGAGAGGCGGCTTGGGATTGTCGGCTGCCCGGCCCGGCGCAGGCGCTCCACGTCCGCCGCCCGCGCCTGCAGCGCCGCGTTGCCGGGATCGGCGTGCACCGCAAAGCGCACATTGCTTTGGGTATATTCGTGCCCGCAGCAGACCAGCGTGTCCCCAGGCAGCGCCGCGAGCTTGTGCAGGCTCGCATACATATCGGCGGGGGTGCCCTCCAGCAGGCGGCCGCAGCCCAGGCTGAACAGCGTGTCCCCACAAATCAGCACGTGGTTGCCGCCGCCGAAAAAGGCGATGTGCCCGACCGTATGGCCGGGCGTGTCGATCACCCGCAGGCTGCTCTCGCCCAGCGCCACCGTGTCGCCCTCGACAACCGTGCGGTCCAGCCGTGGCAGGCGGCGCGCGTCGGCGGCGGCCCCGATCACCGGGCAGCCATAACGGGCGCGGACGGCATCGGTGCCGGCCACGTGGTCGCCGTGGTGGTGCGTGAGCAGAATCATGTCCAGGCGGCCCCCGGCGGCGTCAATCGCCGCGATGCAGGCGTCAGCGTCGGCCGGGTCCACAAAGGCGGTCGTGCCGGTCGCCTCGTCCCGCAGCAGCCAGGCGTAGTTGTCGGACAATAGCGGGACGGCGTGGGCGGACAGGGTCATTCGGGGCTCCGCGGCGGGTGGGCGCACCCTGTCCTACCTGCGGCCGCAGATCAAGCAGGAGAAGGCCGTCTGGCCCCTGTGCTTCCGGCCCCCTGCTTTTAGCCATTGTGCTATAGACGCCGGCATGACGGCCGATACCCATCATGCGGCGGAGTTCTATGCGACGGCGCGCGGCGCGGTGGCGTGCCGCCTGGTGCGTAACCGCCTGGCCATCGCCTGGCCCGATGTGACTGGGCTTGCCGTGCTGGGCCTGGGCTACGCTGCCCCCTATTTGCGGCCCTGGCGGGATAGCGCTGCGCGCTGCGTCGCGGCCACCCCGGCGCAGGTCGGCGTGGCGCGCTGGCCGGCCGGCAGCCCCAATCTCACCTGCACGATCGAGGAGGACAGCCTGCCGTTTCCCGATTTGTGCTTCGACCGCGTCCTGCTGGTGCATGGCCTTGAGGCCGCCGAGAACGCCCGCCGCATGCTCCGGGAGGTTTGGCGCGTGCTGAAGGACGATGGCCGGCTGCTGGTGGTTGCGCCGAACCGCATGGGCCTGTGGGCGCATGTCGAAAGCACGCCGTTCGGCCATGGCCAACCCTATTCACCCGGCCAGATCGGCCGCCTGCTCGCCGCAAGCCTATTCCGGGTCGAACAGCGTGACAGCGCGCTCTATCTGCCGCCTGCCAAACTCCGGCTCATCCTGCGCAGCGCGCCGATATGGGAGAACGGCGGCCGACGGCTCGCGCCGAGCCTGGCGGGCGTCACGATCACCGAGGCGGTGAAGGATGTCTATGCCGCCCTGCCCGTCCAGCGCGCTCGGCGCCGACGGCTCGTGCTGAGCCAGGCCGCCTAGCACTTTGTTTTGACGAGCATCTTTGTCCAATTGAACGAGCAGATCGATCGGACGATGCTCTAGCAGACCATCGCATTCGCCGCCGCTGAGCAGGTGCATCTCCGGCACCCGCGCCAGCACGCGCAGCCGGATCAGCAGATGCAGGATTGTGCGATGTGCAGGCTGGCAGGACCGGCGGTTTCGGGCATGGTTCGGCCATGTCGCATGAGATGAGCCTGGTTGTCCTATTCGCCGCGTCGTTGCTGGCTGGCGCGCAGAACGCCTTGGCGGGCGGCGGCTCGTTCGTCACCTTCCCCGCACTGCTGCTCGCCGGGCTCGATCCGCGCGCCGCCAACGTCACATCCACGGTGGCGCTGTTCCCCGGCCAGGTGCTGTCGGGATGGGCCGGACGCAGCCTCGCGCGGGGAACACCGGGACTATCGTTCCCAGCGCTTTGCGGCGTGAGCCTGGCGGGCGGCGCAGTCGGGGCCGTGCTGCTGCTGGCCACACCAGTGACCTTCTTCGCCCGCCTGGTGCCGTGGCTGGTGCTATTTGCGACCGCCGTGTTCACATGGGGCAGCTTTTTCCGTCGGCCGGTCAGCGGAGGCCGACGGATGGGCACGGCCGCAGCGGGGCTGCTGCAGTTTGCGATCGCTATCTATGGCGGCTATTTCGGCGGCGGGATCGGCTTCCTGATGCTGGCGGCGCTGACCACGGCGGGCCTTGCCGTCCGGGCTGCCGGGGCGACGAAGAACGTGCTGGCCGGAGTCATGAATTTTTCGGCGCTGCTGGTGTTCCTGTGGTCGCCCGACGTGCACTGGGCGCCGGCCGCCGTGGTTTGCGGAGGGGCGATCCTCGGCGGCCTGGTCGGCGCCTGGCTGCTGCGGCGGGTGCCGGAGCGGGTCTTGCGTATCGGCATCGTAGCGGTCGGCGCCGCGCTCACCGTTGGCTTGTTCCTCCGCCCGGTCTGAGCGGCGCTGTAGTGCCATGCGCCCTTTGGGGCGACCCGCACCGGCTATGTTGGTCAAGTGATCAGCATAGCCGGCCTACCATTCGGGACAGCGCGCGCTGGGTCTGGTGCCCTCTACCGTCCGCATCCGGTTCGGGTCGTCGTCACCGCGGGAGGCGAGTGTCCAACGCCGCGACCGTCTCGGCGCGCAGCGTGACCTTGCCATTCACGAGGGACAGCGCGCGGGCGGGAACTCGCGCCTCGTGACTGCCGGGCTGGAAATAGGAGCCGACCATGATGACCGCCGTCCGCCTGCTGTCAGCCAGGCTGCGGACGCTGCCAATAATGTCGCCGTGCGGGTCGTACAGCCAGCGCCCGACGAACGCGTCCGCCACCGCAGCGGAGGACTCTGCGCCGGCATCAGCGGCGGCCTGAGCCGTTGCCATGCCGCCAGGGAGCAGGGCCAGTGATGTCATAAGGCCGAGAATATACGTGTTCATAATCGTCACCTTTCGTGTTGGCGCGTACGCGGGCGGGTTCAGGCGATCAATGCGCTGCAGGAGACGGCCTGTAGGTGTAGGTTAGCTGGGCGAGCCGCCAGCCATTGCCGCTCTTGGTCAGTACCCGGATGTAGTGGCCGGTGACTTCCTTGACGGGGGATCCTGGCGGGAAGGTCAATGCGTAGTCGCCGGAACAGACCAGCACGTTGCCGACTTGGCGCGTACTCTTGAGAGCCCCATCATCTTCAAGGCCTGGCTTTATGAATGCTTTGTCGAACGCCGCGATTTTCTCCGTGCCCTGAAACATGCCTTCCGGGCGGTTCATCTCGCCAGCGGCCGTATAAAGCGCCACAACCTTTGCCAGATCGCCGCTTTCAAGCGCTGCCTCGAATGTTGCGTCCATCGCTTGACAGGCCATTTTCGCATCATCCTGCGCGTTTGCTGGCAGCCACGCGCAGGACATGACGGCGCTCGTGGCCAAAAAACATGAAACGATCAATCGGCGCATTGAAGCCTCCCTTAGCGGAACTGCCTACTGTCGCGTCCGCAGCAGCAGTTGGCGGCGAAAGAAAGAGGTCGGCATCATCCAGACGGATGACGTCGCGCAAATCCTCTCGGCTCAGGTCGGTGATTGATTGCGCGCTGGAAAACTGCCCGGCGGCCTCGAAGGCTGCGGCGCCTGCAACCAGGGTCTCAGGAGCGGACGGCGATCCCGCTCAGCAGCGCAACCACCTCGGCTTGGCGGCGACAGCCCGTCTTTTCGAGCACGCCGCGCACCTGGGTGCGCACCGTGTTGCGCGAAACACTGCCGATGCTTGCGATCTGGTCAAGGCTGTCTCCAGCCGCGAGGCCGCGCGCCACGCGAGCTTCCGCCGGCGTGAGATCAAACAGCGACTGGACGAGTTCCACCGGCGGCGCCTGCGGCAAGGTCACCGGGGTCATGATCAGAACACCCGCGCAGCGTGTGAAGATGTCGCGGGCGGTGCGGCGAATGGGAACGATGTGCGCCACCAGCGCTCCGTCGCCGTGGGTTCCACGGACGGCGAACGAGCGCACCTGGCCTGATTGATCCAAATGCAGCGTCGCGATGGCACTTTGGAAGAGGTCGTTGGCGCTGCGATCCTTGAGCGACACGCGGCCTTGCGCGCGCCATGCGATATGATCCGTCAATGCTTCGATCAAGTGGTTGGCAGCGAGGACCGTGCCCCGGTCGTCGAAGACCAGCCCAGGCAGGCCGATCAGCTCGAGCGTCTCGCTGGCTATTTGCGCGCGTTCCATCTGCAGCCGTGCCGACATGAGCGCGCTTCGCGCCAGATGCGGCCGAAGCGCATCGAGCTGCCCGACGGTGCTCGCCTCAAACGGTCCGCCAGCAGCGTCGCGTTGGACGCTGAAGCTGAGCCCCCCGGTTGGTAAGGGAGCACCCGTGAAGGCAGCATAGCCCAGGCCAGCCGCATGGAGCGCACGTCTGGTCGGGTCGGTCTCGAGCTCCTGGGACGTGTAGATGTCGCCATCTGTCAAGAAACCGGCGTGGCGGGCTGCAAGCCAACGCTCGACCCGGGAATCCCGCGATAATAAACCCATTGCGACATAGTCCGCCGCCAGTTCGCTTAGGCTAGCTGAGGCTGCCCAGCGCAGCACTTGGTAGTCGGTGTTGACGGTCAGGAGAATGCTGCCGCGCGCCTCTGCCAAATCAGCAATCTCGGCCAGAGCCAAAGGCCACAGTTCGGGTGCGAACGCGCACTCATAGATGCGGCTGATCAGGTCCTCGTCCATAGAGCACCCTAGCAGCCTGTCGGACTTAATGCGACGCGGAAGCTTCCAATAGGACTGGAATTTAGAATGGAAGTTGTTGCACGGATGACTTGCAATATTTTGAGCATCTTAGTCTGTGCCGCAGTTGGTGTAACACCACTGCGGTTGCCCGGCGCTCCTAACAGCCGCATCCTGTTGACATGCCCGCTCCGCAACGCGAGATCCTGACCCTGCCGACCGGGCCCACCGAGGTGATGTGGCGCCGCAGCACCCGCGCCCGCAAAATCAGCCTGCGCATTGATCCCAAAGGCGGCGGCGTGATCGTCACCCTGCCCTCCCGCGCCGCACAGGCCGCCGGCATGGCGCTGCTGCGGGACAACGCCGCCTGGGTCGCCGACCGGCTGGCCAGCCTGCCGCGCGCGATCCTGCTCGCCGACGGCGCCGTCGTGCCCATTGACGGCCTGCCGCATCGTATCCGGCATAGTCCAGACGGCCGCCGCGGCGCCTGGCTCGAGCCGGGCAGCCTGCTGGTGTCCGGCGCCCCGGAATTCCTGGCCCGTCGCGTTGCCGACTTCCTGCGCGCCGAGGCACGGCGACGTCTCTCGGCGCTCGCCATCGCCAAAGCCGCCGATGGCGGCCTTGCGCTGCGTCGGGTCATCGTGAAGGACACGCGCACCCGCTGGGGCAGCTGCACCGCGGACCGAACGCTCATGTTTTGCTGGCGTCTGATCATGGCGCCGCCCTACGTGCAGGACTACGTCGTCGCGCATGAGGTCGCGCACCTCCGCCATATGGACCACGGCGAAAGGTTTTGGGCGCTTGTGGCACAGCTCACGCCGAACCGGCGCCTCGCGATGCATTGGCTCGACACGCACGGGGCCGGCCTGATGCGGGTGGGGCCGCCCGGCGCGGCTACTTCCTCGCCTTGATCCGCTCCAGCAACGCCTTCGCCGCGCCGCGATCGTCGAAGTCGGCGGCGTCGTTCAGGATGCCGTCCAGCGCCTGGGCCGCCTCGTCGCGCTTGCCCGTGGCGTTCAGCGCGCTCGCCAGGTGGAACTTGACCGTCTTATCGTTGGGGCGCTGCACCGCGGCTGCCTGAAGCAGCGGCAGGGCCTCTGAAGCGGCGCCCTCCTTGGTCAAAATCCAGCCCAGGGTGTCCGACGTCTCGCCGGTCGGCGACAGGATGTGGGCGCGCTGCGCCATGCTGCGCGCCCGCGGATCGCCCTTCGTCTGATAGACCCAGGCGAGGTTGTTCAGCGCGACCGCGTCGTTCGGGCGCTTGTTGAGGACGGTCTGCAGATGCTGCTCGGCGTCCTGGCTGCGCCCTGCCGAGATGTCGAGCGAGGCGAGCATCTGCGCCGCGTCGGCGTCTTCGGGCCGCTGCGCGATCCATGCCCGCAGTTGCTGCGCCGCTTGTTCCTGGCCGCCGCCAGACGCCAAGGCGCCGGCGGTCCGCAGCATCAGCGCCGTGGACGGGTTCGTTTTCAGCTCGGCCGCGAAGGCCGCGGCGGCGTCGCCATACCGGCGCGCGCCCATGTAGGTGTCGCCCTTGATGACGGTCGATGCCGGCAGGTTGGCCGGGTCGCGCCGCAGCTCGTCCGCCATCGTCAACGCCCCGGTGATCCCCGATTTGCGCTGCGCGGCAAAGATCAGCGTGTTCATGATCCCGAGATTGCCCGGCGACAGCTTGAGCCCCTCCTGGAGCGCCTCCTCCGCGCCGTCGGCATCGTTGCTGTTCAACGACAATTCTACCAAGGCCCGCCGCGCCGCAAGGTCCAGGGGCGCGCCCGCAAGAATCTGCCGATAGGTCGTCTTGGCGCTGCTCACGTCGCCGTCCGCAGCCTGCGCCCGCGCCTGCGCCGCAAGCAGGACGGGCGGCGGCACGCCGCTCTCCAGCGCCTGGTGCAGCACCTCCAGCGCCTTCCTCGGCTCCTTTGCCTTGACATACAGGTCCACCAGCGCCGCGGTCAGGGCTGGATTCGTGGGCGCAGCAACCCGTGCCGCCTGAACGACGGCGATGGCTTGCGGCAGCTTGTCCTGCTGCACCAGAGCTTGCATCAGAGGCGCCAGCGCCTCCAGGTCCGCGCGGTTCTTGGCTAACAGTCCGTCGAACACCTCCTCGGCCTCCGGCTTACGGTTCAGCAGCATCAGCACCTTGCCCAAATTCACCCGGGCGGTGTTCGACGCCGGAAACTTTTGCGCGGTTGCGTCGAACTGCGCCCGCGCGCCCTCCAGGTCCATCCGCGCCAGCTTGACCATGCCGGCGAGGATGCCGACCGCCTCGGTATCGCCGCTCTGCAGGCGCAGCCGGTCGAGCGCCGCCTCCGCCTTGTCGGCTTCGCCCGAGCTCAGCGCCGTCGCGACCAGTGCCTCTCCGGCATTCGGCTGCGCCGGCCGCAGGTCCAGCGCCTTTTCGAGCGCCGTCGTCGCTCCGGGGGTGTCGCCGAGCTGCATGCGGGTGGATGCGAGGCGCGTCAGGATTTCGGAGCTGGCCGGGGCCAGCGCCGACGCCTCCTGGAAGGTCTGGGACGCCAGCTGCGCCTTGCCCTGGATCGCATAGGCCCGGCCGAGGAGGTCCAGCGTCTCCGCGGTCATCGCCCCTGCCGCGATCGCCTTGGTCAGCACCGCCACCGCGCGCTCCGGCCGTTGCGCGCCCAGCTCGATCCGGGCCAGCAGGCGCGCGCCGTCGAGGTCGTCGGGGACCTGGGTCATGTAGCGCAGCGCCGCATCCACCGCCTGCTCGGTCTGGCCGAGATTGGATTTGATCAGCGCCTGGAAATACTGGCCGCGGGGGAAGCGCTGGATGACCGACGCCAGCTTCCCCAGGTCGAGATCCGCATCGGCGTAGCGGCCGGCCCGTATCAGCAGCACCATTTCAAGATAGACCGCCCCGCCATTCTGCGGCTCGGTCGCCAAGACCTTATTGACGTCAGCGCGCGCCTTCAGGTCCAGCCCTGCAACCAGATACTCGTTCGCCCGCTCCAGCAGCATGCCCATGGAGCCCGGCGCCGCGGCAACGGCCCGCTCCAGGTAGTCGAGCGCCGCCGCGTGGTCGCCCTTGGCGGCCCGGAGCTGGCCTTTCAGCACCAGCGCGTCCGCCCGCTTGTCGTTGAGCGCCAGCGTGCGATCAACCTGACGCTCGGCACCCGCCAGGTCTTTTTCGATGATGGAGATCCGCGCCAAGGTCAGCGCCGCATCCTGGTTGTCCGGCATCAGCCGCTGCGCCTCGTCGAGGCTTGCCCGGGCATCGATGATCTTTTCCAAGCCGATTTGCGCCATGGCGCGCAGCACCAGCGTCCGCGCGCCCTCCGCCGGATCGGTCTGGTCCACCTGCACCTCGGACAGCACCTCCGCGAAGCGCTGCTGCGCCAGGAAGGATTGGGCCAGCAGCGGGACGATCGCCTTCGGCTCGTATTTCAGCTCACGCGCGACCTTCAACTCCTTTTCCGCCGCGATCGGGTCGGAGTTCTGCAGCTGCAGCTGCGCCAGACGCACATGCGCCTCGGCGTTGTTCGGATCGGCCTTGATCGCGTTGCGCAGCTCGATCTGGGCGCCGCGCATGTCGCCCTTCTGCAGCAGGAGCCGGGCGTTTTTGATTGGGTCGCCGGTGTGGCCGAACACGTACCAGGCTCCGCCGGCTCCGACGACAACGACCGTGGCGAGAATAGGGACCAGGAGCTTTTTCATCGGTTCCGTCCTATCTATTCGGTGAGGGCGTCATGTGCGGCGGCATCCTCGCCGGCTGGCACGCCGCTGCCGTCCGCCGACAGCCCGTGCGCCTCCAGCAGGGTATAGAGCGTCGGGCGGCTGATCCCGAGCAGACGCGCGGCCGTCGCCAGCGTCCCGTTGCTGCGGGCCAGCGCGCGCTGCACCACGTCGCGCTCGGCCCGCGACCGGGCAGTCCGCAGGTCGTAGCCCATCATGTCCTCGGTGCCCGGCGTCAGTTCCAGGTCGGCCGCCGAGATCATCCGCTGCTCGCTCATCAGCACGGCGCGCTTCATCCGGTTCTCCAGCTCCCGGATGTTGCCGGGCCAGCTGTGCGCCGCCAGCGCCGCCAGCGCGTCGTCGCTGAAGCCGCGCACCGGACGGGCGAACTCCTGGGCATATTGGGCCAGGAAATGCCGGGCCAGCAGCAGCTTGTCGCCGCCGCGGTCGCGCAACGGCGGGATGCGCACGGTGATGGGGTTCAGCCGGTAGAACAGGTCGCCGCGGAACCGGCCCTGGTCCACCTGGTCCTGCAGAACCTGGTTGGTCGCCGACACGACGCGGACGTCCACCTGGATCGGCTGCCGCCCGCCGATGCGCTCCACCCGCTGATCCTGCAGGAAGCGCAGCAGCTTGACCTGGAGCTGCTGCGGCAGGTCGCCGATCTCGTCCAGGAACAGGGTGCCCTTATGCGCCAGCTCGATCTTGCCGAGGGTCTGCTTCACCGCCCCGGTGAAGGCGCCGCGCTCATGCCCGAACAGCTCGCTTTCCAGCAGCGCCTCGGGGATCGCGCCGCAGTTGATCGCGACGAAGGGCTGGCTCGCCCGCGGGCCGAGGTCGTGCAGCGCGCGCGCCAGCGCCTCCTTGCCCGTCCCACTCTCCCCGAGCAGCAGGGCCGACACGTTGGCCGCCGCCAGCTTCTCGATATCCCGGCAGACCTTCAGCATGCCGGCGTCGCCCGTCACGATGTGCTTGATCGGCGAGGGCGACGGCATCTCCGACAGACGCCGGTTCTCGTCCTCCAGCGTGCGCAGGCGCAGGCTGCGCGCCACGATCGTGCCCAGCATGCCGATGTCGATCGGCTTCTCGCAAAAATCATACGCCCCGGCGGCGATGGCCCGCAGCGCGTGCGCCCGGTCGCCGTGGCTGGTGGCGACGATGACCTTGGTATTGGGCGCCTGGCGGGCGAGGCCGTCCAGCGTTGCGAAACCCTCGCTCACGCCGTCCGGGTCCGGCGGCAGGCCCAGGTCCATGATGGCGACCGCCGGACGCTCCTTTTGCGCCACCGCCAGCGCCTGGAGCCTGGTATGGGCGAATAGGACCTGGCAGGACGGGAAAGCCCAGCGGTATTGGCTGCACAGGCCGATGTCGTCCTCGATGATCAGCAGCTTGGGCAGCAGCTTTGGCGACGGCTTCGGCAACGGCGCGTTCATGGCCCGGCATCCCCTGTCTCGGTTAGCAGCAAGCCATCTGCGTCCATCGGCGCCCCGTTCTTCGTCGTGCGTCCCGTCGCCGCCGGGTGATCCGGCGTGTCGGCGCGCGGCAGCACCAGCCGCATCGTCGTGCCGGCGCCCGGCGTGCTGATGACCTGCACGTCGCCGCCGCCCTCACGCAGTAGTTCGCGCGCCTGGAATGCCCCGATGCCGGAGCCCTGGCGCTTCGAGGTGCCGAAAGGCTGGAACAATCGGTCGCGGATGAACTCGAAGGTCATGCCGCCGCCTTTGTCGATGATGTCGATGACGACCTGCTGCGCCTCATGGCGCACGCGGATCAGCACCGGCAGCCCGTCCGACGCCTCGATGGCGTTGTTCAGCAGATGGGCGACCGCCGTATCGAAGGCGTCGGGGCTGATGGCCACCATCGCCGTCGAGCCGTCGTGCTCCAGCGACAGCGCGGTCCGGCGCACCCGGCGGTATGAGGCGAGCAGCGCTTCCAGACGGGGCACCGGCGTCAGTGCAGCGGGCGCGCGGTCAACGTCCGGCGTATCGAGCCGGCGCAGCAGCGCGGTGATCTTCTGCACCGAGGCGCCGACCGTCTCCAGCATGTCCTGCTGGAACGCAGGGTTGGCGATATGCCGCTCGGCGTTGGACAGCAGCAGCGAAAGCTGGCTCGAGACGTTCTTGATGTCGTGCGCGACGAATGCGAAGCGTTTGCCGTAGTCGTGCAGCTGCCGCGTCTGCAGCAGGACGTGGGTCGCCCGCTGTTCGGCGACGAAGCTCGCGACCTCGCGCCCGACGATGCGCAGCAGGTCGAACACTTCCTGATCCAACTGAAACGGCGCCCGCGGCGGCCCCACCAGCACGAGGCCGATCTGCTGGTCGCCGGTCACCAGCGGAATTGACAGCCATAGGCGCCCGAGCTGATCGAGCGGCGGCGTCCGCGCTCCTGCGTTGGTCCCAAAGCTGTCAGCGCCGTCCAGCACGGCGATCCAGTTGCCGCCGGACATCGCGGCCACCACGGGATGCGCCGGCGGCATTGGGGCCGAGGCCGGCATGTTCCAGGAACCCGACCACTGGAACGCGCCGACGCCGCCGTCGCGCAGGAACAGCGCGCCGTTCGGGCTGTCCACCACGTCCGCCATCGCACGGATCACCCGGGTATGCAGCGCCGCCCGCCCCTGCGATTTCGTGGCCGACAGGGTGTCGATGCAGTCCAGCCACTGCTGCCGGTAGTCGTAGCGGCGGGCAAAGAAATGCTCGACCACCATCCGGCGCAGGCGGGAGCGGGCGGAGCCGGAGGTCAGCAGCATGCCGATACCGATCAGCGCCGCGAAGAACACGCTGACCTCGGCCATCCAGCCCCAGTCTGCCCAGCCCCAGCCGGCGCCGAAATGCCGGAACACCTCGCCGGCGGCCGACAGCGCCAGCAGCACCGCGCCGCTCAGGATCAGCGTGGCGCTGTGGAACACGACGGCGCGGGAGAGCTGTAGGTTCGTCCGCCAGCGCCGGTCGCGTGCCGCGGCGGCGGCCAGCGGAGGCGCCACGATGATGACGGCGACGACGTGCGCGCCGGTCAGCGACACCGACGCCTGCTGGAACAGCACGAGATCGGCGCAGAGCAGGATGTCGAAGCACGCGAGGCCGCCCAGCAGGACGCAGGGCAGCGCCACATGCCACCGGTAGTGGTCCGGCAGGCTGAGATAGAGATTTTCGATCAGCAGCAGCTCGCACACGGCGATGCCGAGCCGGACCATGATGCCGAGGGACAGGATCGACGGCCGTGCAACGCCGTATCGGCTTTCGAGCACGATGGCGGCGGCTGCGATGACGGCAGCGGCCACGCCGGCTGTCGCGAACGCACGGCCGACCTGACCAGACGGTACGAAACGGCCATACAAATGCAGGACGAAGCCGTACCAGGACAATGCCCGCAACAGGTCGAGCGCGTTGGGCAGACTGTTCCAGCCGGTGTATGCTGATACCGGCAGCGGGGCAGCGTTGGCTGCCGCCCATGCCGCCGTGACCAAGCAGCACGCGATCAGCAGCCCACCCGTCAGATCCCGTGACCGCACGGCGACGAACGCCGGAAGCGCCAGATAGACCGCGGCGCAAGCGCAATACAGGACTTGGATGGTGTTCATGGGACTTAATGCCCGCACAGCGGGACGATTGCCCTTCGGCTACTGGACTGGCTTTCCCACCGCTTGCGGACCAAGCGATGGGAGGCGGTCACTAGCGTGAGCCTTCCTGGAACAGGATGACCCGCACGGTGGCAAACAGGATGGCAAGGTCGAGCAACGGGCTGCGATGCTTCACATAATATAGGTCGTATGAAAGCTTGACACGCGCATCCTCGACCGATGCGCCGTAGGGAAAGTTCACCTGCGCCCAGCCGGTCAGGCCCGGCTTCACCCGCGCACGCTGCCGGTAGTGCGGGATCGCTACGGTGAGCTGCTCGACGAAGTGCGGCCGTTCGGGCCGCGGGCCGATGAAGCTCATCTCACCCCGCAGCACGTTGATGAGTTGCGGCAGCTCGTCCATCCTGGTGCGCCGCATGATTGAGCCCATGCGGGTGACCCGGGGATCGCTCTGCATAGCCCAGGCCGGTCCGCGTGTTTCGGCATCCACGCACATGCTGCGGAATTTGAGCAGCGTGAACGACCGCCCGCCCAGGCCGACCCGCTCCTGGCGATACAGGATCGGCCCAGGGCTGCTCAGCCGCACCAGCAACGCCACGGCGAGTATGAGCGGCAGGGTGAAAATCAAGAAGCTCAGGCTGATGACGAGGTCTGTGCCCCGGTTCATCGCGTCCACCACCGGTCGTGTTCGCGGCCGGTCGAGTTCAGCGACCCAGGCCGCGTCCACGTTCGACACATCCACGCGCTTGAGGCGGCGCTCCCAGAACTGCGCCTCCGTCTCCAAGGTGACGCCCTGCGCGGCGTAGCTCGCCTGCTCTCTGGCGGGCATGGCGGCGAGGGCGGATCGGGGCAGCACCGCATCGCGTATCCCTGCGGCGCGCAACCCCGCCGGCCCATTATTGGCAACGGGCCCGCTCACCACCTCAAAGAACCCCTCATGGCCGTTGCGGACCGCCGCGATGGTCGTAGCCATCGCACTCGCCGGGCCCAGCACCGCGATGGGATGCACGAACAAGTTTGACCGTACCGCCGCCAGGAACAGCAGCCGCGTCGTGAATAGGGCGGCAATCCAGGCAGCGCCGACCTTCAGCGGCCAGGAGGCGTCCTCTCCGAACATCTGGTTGGCATCGATGCCGAGCAGTTTGCTGACGAGCCAGGCCGAGGGGAAAGCCAGCAGGCCGCCGAGCGCTGTGTTGAACAGCATGCCGCGCGTGCGGCGGAACACCTCGGGACGGTATAGCCCGATGGCGAACGCGGTGGTTCCGCTGGTGAGCGCGAGGATCAGTGCATGGTTCACGACTGAGGGTTGCACGCCGGCGGCCAGGGAGCCAGTACTGAGCAGGGTGTAGGCAAGGCTGAACGAAAGCAGGAGTTCGAGCAGCCACAGCGCAAGCATTTCGGGCGATACATGGTTTTCAACGAAACGCGTCATTTTAACCTCGTGCGCCGAGTCCCGGCGGATCTAGAAAACCGCAACTCGGGACAGTGCCCTATCGATCCACGCTGGATATAATTTGATGGCGGACCGAACTGCCTCCAGGTTCACCGTCTGTTAGATGGTAGCGAACTTTTGAAGGTCATCGTTCTCCTGGTCGTCCAGTGCCGTACATTCCCTTACGCCCTCCCGAAGATATCCACAACAGTCCTGCAACATATATTGAAGAACATGTCCTAGTAATATAGGATGCATTCTTCTCTGGGCTGCAAGGCCCCGAAACGGTGCAGGTTGGGCGGGGGTACCGTCAAACCCTCAGTAGCAAAGAGCGATTGACCTGTATATCCCAGAACGTTTTCTTGGCGAAAAACCAGTGGTG
>JANXVC010000085.1 GCA_025351925.1 Rhodospirillales bacterium
CGTTTTCCTGCGGGTTCAACTCCGGGCATTTCGGCGGCAGCGGCACGATGGTGATGGTGTCCGGGACGACGAGATGGGCCGACATGTGCCAGCTCGCCTGGTCGAGCAGCAGGACAGCATGGCGGCCGGGCTCGATTTTGCCCGCGATGGCTGCCAGGTGCTGGGCCATGGCGTCGGTGTTGCACCAGGGCATGACGAGGGCCGCACCCTTGCCGTCCTTGGGGCAGATGGCGCCGAAAATGTAGGTCGACGCTGTGCGCTGATCCTGCAGTGCACAGGGCCGGGTGCCGCGTTTGGCCCAGCGCCGGGTAATCTTGTTCTTCTGGCCGATGCGGGCTTCGTCGCCGAACCAGACCTCTAGCCCAGCGGGGTCAACGCCCTTCTCGCGCGCAATCGCGTCCAAGCGGGCGGCGAAGCTGTTTTAAAAAGCTCGATCGCCCCGTCGGCCTGCGCATGATGGCGCGGACGCGCGGACAGCTTGCGGTAGTTCATGGCACGCAACTCGCGGCTCAGCGTCGGCTTGGCCACCGTCACGCCGTGCTCCTCCCACAGCCACTGGCACAGATCGATCAGTCGCCAGCGCACCACGCCATCGATCGCAGGCATCGGCCCGCTCTCGATCACCGCTGCAAGCGCCGCCCGGTGCGCGTCGTTGAGCCGCGACGGCTGACCCGGCGCCTTGCGGTCGAGCAGACCCTCGGGTCCATCGGCGTTGAACTTCACCACCCAGTCCCGCACGATTTGCAGCGTCACGCCGCCGATCAAGGCCGCCTCCGTGCGGCTCGCCCCGTCGTAGATCGCAGCCAGCGCCAAGAGGCGCCGGGCTTGCGGTCCATCCTTCGTCTTCTTGGCAGCCGCCCGCGACTGCACTGCATCGAAATCAGCCCGGAGCGGAAGCGACATAGGCACGGCAAACCTCCTCGATTTGCCGTGTTGAAACAGATCAGCCGCAGTCTGAAAACCCTGATAGGTCAGCCTCTCAGAGATTTGGTATAAGCAGACGATAGGGGCGAAGCGACCATGGTTTCAGAAAGACCGCTATTGGATCATTCTACATTCTAAAGCCCCCGGACGGCTGCACTGACGGGACAGATGGTGCCGGCGCATCTGGTTGCGGCCGATCCGGCGTAGCCAGTGGGGCAGGTGGCTGGGGCGCTGGCGCCGGCATGGCAAGCCGCGCCCGCCTGACTTGCTTCTCCAACATCTGCAACGCCTGCTCCATGCGCCGGCCCAGCTCGCGCAGGCTGTCGGCCACCGCGGTGCGGAAGCCCTCGATCACCTCGCCATTGCGCCGGATTGCCAGGTCCAGCGCCTCTATCTGCGGCTCCAGCACGCGGCGGATCGCCCGGTCCTGCTGCCAGTCGGCGAACTCGGCCCCGAGTTCGCGGCCTTCGGCCTGCTGGCGCTGGATGCGCAGGTCTGAGCGGATGAAGCGGTCGTGGACTGCATCTTCTTCGCGCTGCAGCTTGTCGACCAGATCGATGCCGAGCGACTTGTATGGCTTGGCTGCCATGTTCTTCGCTGTCCGTGCCCAAAGGTTGGCCTCGGTGATCTCGCGCTGGTCGCCGAGCGGGCGGCTCATGCGCTCGGCCTCCCGTTCGGCCCACTCGCCCACCATGGTCCAAGCCACGTGCTCGTGCCGGCTTTCGGCCACGTAGCCCTTGAACGCGGTGATGCCGGCTGAGCCCCGCGGCAGGGCGTTGATGTGCTCGCCCGAGGTGATGCCCTGCGCGCTGTCCACCGTCAGGCAGTGCCCGTAGCCGAGCAGCAGCCGGCCGGTGTCCCGGTCGCGCAGCCGGCGCCATTGCACGCGCCCGACCCGGCCGTCCTTGTCGCGCAGCACCAGGCCGTCCTCGGCTCGGCGCACCACCTCGACGACATCGCCGTTGGCGCCGATGAACCCATACCGACCGTCGATGGTGGCGGCTGTCTGCTTGTAGAGCCGGAACCGGTCGCCCGTTGTGACCGGCAGCTCATATTGCTCGCCCCTGTTGTCGATCGCGGCATAGATGGTCTCGTCGGTGCCGAGCTCGCCACGCGCTTTCAGGCGCACCCGGATCGCCTTGCTGATCTCCGCCGCATCGGCGTTGGTCAGCGCCGACACGGTGACTCCCCTCGTGTTGCCCGCCTCACGCAGCGCATCGTGACGTTCCAGATAGAAGCCCGCGATCCGGCCCACCACCTGGTCGTAGTCGCCGCCCACCAGCGTCGCCGTGCCATCCTCGCGCTTGCGGTCGAGCGCCTCCGCAGCCCGACCTTTGCGGAACAGGCCGGCGATCTCCCGCGTCCGCTCGCTCTTCTGCCGCACGGTCGCCAGCAGCTCGGGAAGCGCCTCGGGCGGCAGCACCCGGGCCATGATCTCGACGGCGCTGCTCGCCTCGATGGCCTGGCACTGCTCGCGGTCGCCGAGCGCGCGAATGACGCAGCCCGTCTCCCGCCAGAGCTTGAGCAGTTCCAGGAACTGCCGCGGCCCGATCTGCGCCGCCTCGTCCACCACCAGCACCGTGTTGCGGTCCACCTCGATGTCTCCGGACTGGATGCCCGCCAGGAAGGGCTGCATCGCCACGGTCCGGTCGATGCCGGCGTCCTGCAGCGCGTCCGCCTGGCGCCAGGCTTGGCTGAGGCCGATCACCCGCCGCCCGTCCGCCTTCCAGGCCGCGACCACCGGCGGCAGCACCCGGCTGGTCTTGCCCACTCCGGCTGCCCCTTCCAGGAACACCAGCCCGCCTCCGGTGCCGAAGGCTTGCACGGCCGCGAGCTGCGCCGGGCCGACCGCAGGGTCCTTTTGGTAATCGATGCCGGATGCCGCGACCGCGCGCCCGACCGCTGCCTCGGACAGCGCGCCCGAACGGTCCACGGCGGCAGCCTCCGACAACTCCATCAGCTCGCGCTCGATCCTGACCTGCACGGTGTTGGTGACGCGCAGCGCCATGCGCACCTGTCCCGCGTCGTCGTCGCGCACCTTGGCACCCATCTCGCCGACGATCAGGCCGGCGTGCTCGCCGTGCAGCGTAACGCCGCGCCGCTCGACCTCGCGCACGACGGCGTCGATGTCCTCCGTGCCCGACAGCCCCGTGCCGATCAGCCCGCGCGCCGCCCAGGTGCGGACCACGCTCAGGTTCAACACGGCGGCGGTGGCGAACTCCTTCTCCACGTGGCGGAGGGCGAACTGCGTGGCCTGCTCGATCTGCTGCTCCCGGGTCATCGCCGGCGGGACATCGCCTGTGATCGCCGTCGTGTGCTGCCAGCCGATGCGCTCGGCGTGCTCGCGCCACAGCTCGCGGTCGCTCTTGCCGTCGAACTTCTCCAGCCGGGTGTGCTGGGCCGTGGTGCCGAGCAGGGCGAGCTTGCGCTCGGCCGGCAGCGCATCCCAGTCCAGGCCATGCCGCTGGGCATACTCCTTGGCCTTGCGCACGGTCGCCTTGTGGCCCTTGGAGAAACCTTCCCGGGCGAACTCGGGGATGCAGGCGATGACCGCCGCCTGCTCGGCTTTGTTGTAGGCGACTTCGACGCCGAGTGCCCGCAACTCATCGGCGAGGCGGGCCTGGAAGTAGGCGCCGAACTCATGCACCCGGTTGTGCATCTCGGCGCTGTCGAGCGAGCCGATGTGCCCGTCCGCGGTGACGACCAGGTTGAACATGGCATTGTGGATGTGCGTCTGCGGGTCACCCGGCACCGGCACGTCCATGACGTAAGTCTGCCCGTCCGGCCCGTCCTGCACCGCAAGCGTCGGCCGCGCCGTGAAGTGCATGAACGACGCCCATCCCACTTCGCCCGGCTCGGCCCCGTCTTTGCCGCCGTCGCCACGCCGTGCCCAGCCGATCTCGCCGGCGACGTAGCGCATGGCGTCGTCGTTGGCCCGCCATACCGCCAGGATCAGCGCCGCCTTCTCCGCGTCGTCGCGGGCGAACTCGATCGCCAGCGTCACCGACTTGTCCGGAGACGCCGTCAGGTCATAGGCCGATACAGTGCGCTTGTTCTTGGTCCAGGCCTCGCCGGTGTCGGCGCGCCTGGCCTCGAACAGACGCTCCAGCGCCTCGTCGCCGGGCGTCAGGCCGGGATTGATCCCGAGCGCCCGCGCGACTTCCGGAGCCATGTCCGTCCGCCATGACGCGCGGGGGTCGCGGCCGGCGTAATAGGTGGCCAGCCTGCGGCCTGCATCGTCCAAGGCCGTGCCCTCGGACAGGTAGGCGCGGATCAGCTTGCCGTTCGAGGCGGCGCTGATCTTGCGAAAGGAGATCATGCGGCACCTCCCTCATGGCCGTTTCGCGGCGTGGCGCCTGCCGGCCTGTCCGGGTGTGCGAATGCATCGGCGATGGCCTTCACCACTGACAGGGGCAGCTCTATGACCGCCTTGCTCACGGTATCGCTCACGTCCTTGAGCAGATAGTTCTGTTGGTCGAGACGGACGATCATCTCGGCCAGCAGTTCGTCCAAGCCGGGACCGCTTTTCTTGGGCTTTTCCTTCGGGGTCAGCAGCTCGATCAGTGCGGCCTGCTGTGCCGAGAGCACACGGATGTCCTCGACCAAGCTCCTGATGCATTGCCCAATCTCAAGTTGATTTAACTCTACTCTCGATGCCGTTTGCGTTAGTTCTGCGAGCATTGCCGCGCCTCCTTGTTGGAGACGCCAGCATGGGGCAGTCGGACGCGAGTGGATTCTGCCCCCTTCGCATCCGAGGGCGGATGCAATGGTGTATACGCTCTTTTGCTGGACCGTTGCTGGACATCCGGTGGACATCCGCTGGACCGTTGCTGGACATCCGCTGGACATAATAGGCAGCCACTCGCGTCCGCCTGAGCAATCCTGTTCCAAGAGAAGAACAGCGACAGGCGACGACCCATGGCAACAGACACGACATTCAGCCGGTTGATGGCGCGGCCCAGGAAGGGCGCACATGGCGGCCGAACCGAGGCTTATGCCTGGCTGCGGGTTCGGTTTGAGAAGCTGTCTCCAAGGTTGCGGAACAAACCTGGCTGGCGCGGCATTGCGGAGGACATGGTCGCTGCCGGGATTAAGGGTGGGAACGGCAAGCCACTGACGGCCAAGGCCATCATGCGGATATGGCCGAGGGTCTGCCAGGATGTAGCGGCCGAGGAGCCCTGGCGCGTGGACGCGTTGCGGATCACCACGCAGGAACGGGAACTGCTGCAACATCCGCGCAACCGACAATCCGAACGCGGGGTGAATGCGGACCGTCCGCCGCCGGTCCTGGCGACACCGGCACCCACTCCGCCTGTCCCGCACTACGTGCCGCCGCCGCTTGCACAAAGCGCGCTGCACTCGCGTCCGAATGAACCACCCATTGCAAGCGGCAGGACGCAAACCCCGGAAGAGATGTTTGCGGACATCAAGGCGACCATCAAAAAGCGCAGCCAGTACTTCTGACAGGGATCACCTGTTAGCGGCAGCCCGGAAGCAGTCAGGACCGTGCAAGCCTGGCTGTTCAGGAGCGCAGTTCGTTTCCGCAACCTGGACCAGAGGGAAGAACAGCAGCCTGCTGCGTGCGCCTCGCCGAACCCGGCCGAGGGCTTGCAAACACGGCGCGCTGCACTCGCGTCCGAATGCGCCACTCCTTGCGAGCGGCATTTCGACCCGCCCGAAGCAGATCCTCGCGGACCTCCGGGCGACCATCGGGCAGTGCAGCAGACGACATGGACCAGGAACAGGATGTGAGCAGGAAAATGAAAACAGATGAAGCCCGGCAGGCCGGGGCACCTCCGAGTGAGCCC
>JANXVC010000129.1 GCA_025351925.1 Rhodospirillales bacterium
GTGCTTTCACCACGGCCCCGTTCGGCTACCGCTACGTGCCCAAGGAACAAGGCGGTGGTGTTGCGCGCTTCGAGGTGGTGCCGGATGAGGCTCGCGTCGTGCGTCTCGTCTTTGCCTGGATCGGCCTGGAGCGGCTCAGCATGCGTGAGGCTTGCCGCCGCCTGCAACAGGCCGGTATCTCGAACCGGCACGGACACGGGGCGTGGTATGCGTCGACGCTGCGGGGCATGCTGACCAACACCGCCTACGTCGGACGTGCGGTCTACGGCCACTCCCGCTACCTGCCAGCGCCGCCGCGGCTGCGGCCGATCCGCGGTCACCCGCATCCATCCGCGCGCCCGACGGCCCGTGTCGCCGTGCCGCGGGAGGAATGGATCGAGGTGCCGGTGCCGGCCCTGGTTGACGAGGCGGTGTTCGAGGCCGCCCAGGACCAGTTGACCGAGAACCGCAAACGCAAGCGGGACGGTCTCCGCGGGCCGCGCTGGCTGTTGCAGGGCCTGACGGTATGTCGTCGATGCGGCTATGCTTTCTACGGAAAGACGGTGCCCAAATCGAGCAAGGACCGCTCGAAAGGCGAGTATCGCCAATACCGCTGCATCGGCACTGACGGGTATCGCTTCGGGGGCACCGCATTGTGCTGCAACCGATCCGTGCGGGCCGACCACCTCGAGCAAGCGGTGTGGGAACGGGTCTGCGCCTTGCTGGAAGCGCCGGACAAGTTGGCTGACGAATACCGGCGCCGCTTACACGAGGCCAGCAGCAGCGCGGTTCGATCGGACGAACTGGCCCAGCTTGGACAGCAAACGGCAGCCCTCCAGCGCGGGATCGGCCGGTTGATCGACAGCTACGCC
This sequence comes from Rhodospirillales bacterium, assembly GCA_025351925.1. GTDB lineage: Bacteria > Pseudomonadota > Alphaproteobacteria > Acetobacterales > Acetobacteraceae > CAHJXG01. The sequence continues at coordinate 852 of JANXVC010000129.1, forward strand.
GCCGGCGTGATCGACCACTCGGAGTTCGAGCCGCGTATCGCCGGGCTCCGGTCGCGCGTGGCCCAGCTCCAGGACCAACGGCGCGCGGCGGCCGAAGCCGCCGAGGCCGAACGCGAACTGACCCTGATCATGGGCCAGCTCGAAGACTTTGCCGCAAATGTCCGACACAGCCTCCATGCCCTCGACTGGATCAGCACCCGCGAGATCATCCGGACCCTCGTGCGGCGGATTGAGGTCGACCGCGACCATATCGAGGTGGTCTTCCGTGTTCCTCCGCCCACCAACGATGCAAGTCCATCTCAGCCGAACCCTGCCGGGGACCAATCGCCTATCTGGCAAGATTGTACAGCCGGTCGTTGAGCGGACCATCGCCTGGCTGAACCGCTGCCGCAGGCTGGCCAAGGACTGGGAATGCCTGAACCGCAAAGCCCTCGCATTCCTGCGCCTAGCCTCAATCCGGCTCATGCTGCGAAAGCTATGTCAAATCGATAAATAATCCCGGATAGACACTAAGTTAGTAACAGACCATCATTTGCGGTATAATCCTACCTTGACCGCGCAGTTCGAAGCCCGGTTATCTTTGCGTTCGAGAAAAGACCGATTGATCCAACGCAAAGCCGTATCGCGCCCAGAGGCGGCTTACGTGGGCACCGAGCCAACCCGGGGCGCCTGGAAGGTTCTCCCACCATTTCCAGAGCTCCGGATACGACATCCACACGAAATCCGGGCCGCCGCCGGCGACCCCAGCAGCAAAGCCGTCCAACTCCGATCTGTGCTCCGCGAACAGCGGATGCTCCACGGCGTTTGCGGGCTCCCAAAACAGATAGGCCAGCGTTGTAGGGCGGCCGGGAAAGCTGAAATAAGGAAAGCTCCAGCGGTGACCCGAAAAACTTGGCTACCGGGCCTTGCCGACCACGCCTACTGCTTGGAGCGGGTGTTTAATGCCGCGACCGTCTCAGCGCGCAAGGTGATCTTGCCATTTACGATGGACAACGCGCGGGCGGGAACCCGCGCCTCGTGACTGCCGGGCTGGAAATACGAGCCAACCATGATGATCGCCGTGCGCCTGCTGTCAGCCAGACCGCGGACGCTGCCGATGATGTCGCCGTGGGTGTCGTATAGCCAGCGTCCGACGAACGCGTCCGCCACTGCGGCGGCGGGGTCAGCGGCGGCCTGGGCCGTTGCTACACCGCCAGGGAGCAGGGCCAGCGATGTCACGAGGCTGAGAATGCACGTGTTCATAATCGTCACCTTTTGTGTCAGCGCGTCCTCGTGGGGAAGATCGCCGCTACCCAAACGTTACTTCTCGCCTAGTCGAAAGGTCTTGAAGCTCGGCTGAAAGGTTCTGAAACTTTTCTAAATGTTTCTGGTGCGCTGCTGTAGGTCTCAGCAAGACTAAAAGTGACGCGAGCACGTCCTGGAACACTTCGGTCTGCCTGACGTGGTCGTAGATTGCCGTCGCGGTGGCGTTCCCATCGATCTGCGGCCGCGATCGTTCGCTGTCCTGCATCGAACGGGCGCTCGCCGTTGATCCATTTGGTCCGGCCTTTTGCCTCGATTGCATGGAAGGCGCTTTACGCACTCGACCGCTTCGAGTTAGCGAGCCGACATGCAGCCGAGGCGGCCGAACGCAGCCCAGCGTTGACGGAGGCCTATGTGACAGCCGCGGCAGCCGACATGGCTCTCGGGCACGGGATGACGCAACGGCGAGGATTGCCGGGCTGCTTCGCCTTAGCCCCGGCCACACGATGCGAACACCTTTTCTGGCAAATATTTTCGGGGCAGTTCCGGCCATGCGAGCGCGCTAGCTGCTTCACCTGCGCGAAGCTGGGATGCCGGAATAGCGGTGCTGGCGCGCATGCGTGGACGATCGGTCGGGTGCATGGGTCTGCGGCTGGATTTGGTGAGCGGTGCGACGGCGGTCATGTGTCCGGCCTTGCCGCCGTGCGCGCCCGGGTGTTGCGTTATTGCAACGCTCGGTGCGCGTGTCGAACTTCGATCAATCCGTGGCTTGCAGCGTCGGCCCCCGAGGTACATGTTGCACTGCACAAGTGTTGGAAGCGTCCTTTTGGCTCAACCGAGCCAGGCCCGAAAGGGGAAGGGACAGATGGATGCATCAAAGTCGGTCACCACATGAGACAAGGCTGGTTGTACATAGCCAGCAGGAGTTGGCGGTTGATTTTCCCGTCTCCGGGTCTCGTTCCAAAGACCGGCTTGGCATCGAAGCCGCAAAGGCTTCGGCAACAGACACATAATCGCACTGAGCACATGTCGGCTGTTCGCGCCTCATGCGTGCGCTTTGAGCGAATAATAATGGAAACGTCCTTTTAACGCGGCTGATATTTGGCCGCCTATGAAAGGATCGCAGTTATGAATTGGGTTGAAACCTACGGACAGATCGTGCTCCAGCGGCACGAGGGCAGTCGTCAGTTCGCGTCCGCACTTTTAGGCAGCGTGCGCATGCTGGTCCAGCGCTGGCAGCAAGCCAGGGCGCAGGACCGAGAGGTCTTCCGGATCACGCAGGAGCTTGCTGGCCGCAGTGACCGACAACTCGCCGACCTTGGCTTCAGCCGCGCCGAAATCCCGGCGATTGCCCGCGGCATCGATCGCCGCAACTGATGGAGGCCGGTAGATTGTCCCGCCTCGATCGACCTCGTCTCACCAAACAAGAGGAGTTTCACATGGCCACCCTACTCGGTTTTCTGCCCGGCGCCGCGCCGTCCCGCGGTCTCGCCACGCTCAGGGCGAAGCAACGCCGGCTCGCGATCCAATGGCAGAACGCAAGAAACCAGCGGAAGGAAATTGCCCGGATCACCCAGGAACTGGAAACCTATACCGACCGCGAGCTTAGCGGACTTGGCCTGACGCGCTGCGACATCCCCGACGTTGCCCGGGGCAGATTCCCGGGCTGATTGGCGTGATGTCGCACCGAACAAATTCGATCTCGGTGCCGATTGCGATGCCGGACGACCGCACGCCGGCGCCGCCATCCGCGCCGGCTTGTCGCGCAGCCGGATCGCCGCGATCCACGCCGCCTCCGCCACAACCGGCGCGAACCGACTAGAGTTCGTCGCCCGACGCGATCGGCCGCCCCTCGGCCCGAGTCGCCGGATTCCAGCAGCGTCCCGGCCGCGGTCCGGTATGGGAAGGCTTCGGCCGGCACCAGGTTGCTCCGGATTGCATCGATGGGATCGAAACCCGGCGCCGCAGCGATCCGCATCACCAGCGCGACACAGACCGGACAAGCAGCCCTGCCATACTTTTGTCCATGGAGCGCGATGCGGGTTAACGTCTCGCACTCGGTCGCGTTTGCCACCATTTGATGCCGCGGCGCTTGATCCGGCCGGCCAGCACAACCGTGCGAAGGATGCAGGGTCCAAGCCCGGCAACGTTGGTCCACCCGTCATCGGAACTTTGGCGTGTGCTCAAAGCTCTGTACGAGAACGACAAAACGGCATGGACAAACGGCACGAGCGCGCAGCCCCCCGCAATCAGAGATACTCCGATGAACCCTCCACGGCCATTGACGCAGCGCGAGAAGATCGCACGGATGATCCGCACCACCCGGCTGCAAGCCGCAGAGAAAACCGCCATGAACCGGGTTAGGATCCTGTTCAGCCCGTTATCGCCGGCCGACGATCGTGATCTCGCATTGGCTGATCTCGTCATCAAAGATTTGATGAGCGACACAGACCGGGCAAAATGATGCGGGCCACGTCGATGAGAACCAGTCTGGGGGGCAATGGGCCCGACCGGCGCTTCCTGCTGTGATTGCTGGTGGTAGCAACACTTGGCGTCACGGCGAGACGGCAACCGATCGGCCGCCGGCAAACCCAAGACAGGCCGCCTGCGCGCGTCAGGCACTTGTGACGAGCACGCGGGCATGCTGAATCGACTTAGCGAATGTCAGGCTCCGATTAACTCAACAGAGAGCCGGCAAGAGGGTGGGGAGGGTCAACGATGCCGAACTCGGTGGACGCAGCGGCCTCGGCGACGCAGGAAATTGCAAGACGAATGAGAGCAGCTGTGCTGATGGCTCTGCCGCTGGCCGGCCTGAGTGCATTGCCGGCCGCTGCCGCAGACGCGGCCGCGCCGCAGCCTTTGCAGGAGCCGGCCAAGTCGCTGCCGGTGCCGACGGCGGACATCAGTCCGGAGATGCAGAAGTTTATCGCCGCACCGCTCAATCCGAACTGGGACAAGCTATGGAAAACCGGCGAGGAGACGCGAGCCTTTGCCGACAAGCAGGCGGCGGCGACCGTCAAGACCATTCCAGCGATGCTCGAACGCCTGCACGTCAAAAGCGAGGCGTCAACGATGGACGGCGTGAAGGTCCATATACTGACGCCGGCGGTCATCCCGCCAGAGAACAGCAACAAGCTGCTCATCCATACGCATGGCGGCTGCTACGTGTTGTTCCCGGGCGAGTCTGGGACGACCGAGGCTGTCATGATGGCGGGTTTCGGGCAGTTCAAGGTCATCTCGGTTGACTACCGCATGCCTCCGGAGGCGTATTTTCCCGCGGCGCTCGACGACGTCATGACGGTCTATAAGACGGCGCTGAAGACGACGGAGCCGAAGAACATGGCGATCTTCGGGACTTCGGCCGGAGGTGCGCTGACATTGGAGGCGGTGCTTCGGGCCAAGCAGGACGGTTTGCCGATGCCGGGCGCCATTGCCCCGGGTACGCCGATGTCGGATGTGACGAAAACCGGTGATTCGTTCTATACCAACGAGTTGGTGGACAACATCCTGGTGTCCCGTGACGGCTTTTGCGATGCGGCAGCGGTCGTGTATGCAAAGGGGCATGACCTCGCCGACCCGATGCTCTCGCCCGTCAACGGCGACATGCACGGTTTCCCGCCCACCATCCTGACGACGGGAACGCGCGACCTGCTTTTGAGCAACACGGTGCGCGTGCACCGCAAGCTGCGCCGGGCGGGCGTGGAGGCCGCCCTGGTGGTGTTCGAGGGCGAATCGCACGCGCAGTATCAGTTTGATGACCGCGTGCCCGAGACGAAGGAGGCGTTCGGCGAGATCGCGGCGTTCTTCAACAGCCATCTCGGACATTAAGCGGCGCGCAGCTCGCCCGGCCACGCCTCAACGAAGCAGCCGGAGTACCGCGTCTGCCATGGCGCTGGCCAGGACCTGGTAGCAGTAGTCGGTCAGGTGAATGCCATCCTGGGCATACACATTGGTGTTCGCCGCGGCACCGGGCGCGCCAAGCGTCGGGTCGGCGGCACCGTCGGCCAGGCCATCAGCGAACTCCGCCCATCCGGCGCGGACCATCGTGTTGACCGAAATGCGGGCGGCCTCCATCGGCCCGGTGAAGGTGGCGCGCGGCAGGATGGTCCCGACCACGAACCTAAACCCGGTCTGCCGCGCCGCCGCGGCGTACTGCCGGATCAGCCGCAACACCTGCTGGGCGCTGCTGCCGCCCTGGATGTCGTTGGTGCCCGCCAGCGATGAGATGACGTTGTTGCGGGCGTTCGGGTTGTGCAGCTTTGCGGTGAAATTGGCGTAGCGTTCCACGAGGCCGTTCGGGCCTCCCAAGGTCTTGGCGGCCCACCCAGCGTTGTAAAGCACGAGGGAGCCCGGCAGCAGTCGCTCCATGTGCTACGGATAGAATTGCAAATAGGGGCTGGCGCTGCCCTGGGTGATGGAATCACCGTCGGCGACGTAGGTATCCTGCTGCTGCTGCGGGATGGCAAAGGTCTCGCTGAGCGCCTGCAGGCCGAAGAAGCGCTCGCCGGGCGTGAGCGGACGGTTATAGATGAGCAGGCTCGACAGCTCTAGCATCGCGTTTTTCTGGTAGGTCGTGGTCTGACCGATGAGACCGCCGGCGTGCAGCCCCGGCTTCAGCGCGCCGGAGCCGGTCAGCCGATTGCGGTAATTGACGACGATGCCCTCCTTCGAGGAGGAGATCAGGCCGACCGATACGCTGACCGGCGCGCGCCCGGCAAGCTCGCTCAGCTGGCTTGGGGTACCGAGGTAGAAATCGGCGTGGGCGTCCCAGAAGCCGAAGTTGAACGCGCTCCCTTCGGCGCCCAGCTCCAGCACCGGTGACAACATGGAGGCGTTGTGAAACCGCCCGGTGAACAGGATGCCCTTGGACCCGCTGTCAACCGAGAGCGTCTTCGGCAACGTCAGTGCCCGGGGCGGCTCCCCGCTGGTTGCCTGGTAGTCCGATAGGACCGCTGTGCTGTTACCGACCCGATGCGCCAGGCGAACCGTGGGCCGCGCGCTTGCCAGAGTCTGCACGGCGTCGTTCCGGCTGACGCTTTGATCGTACCACCGGGTCACCCGGCACTCCACCCGGGCGCAAAACGACTCGAGCCCCGGCTCGTCGAGCTGGCCCTCGGGCAGGAAGCCGATATCCGGCGTCGCGCCGTCGCTGCTGCGGGCGAGGTTGAACGCCGGGCCGGCATAGACGGCGGAGCTCGCCGCGGACATGGTTTATTGGTAGCGCGCGGCCGAGCTTTGCACCCCGAGCACGAGATAGACCGTGACCAGCGCCGCCAGCACCAGGATACCCTCGCTCTGCAGCGATGCCTGGAACTCCGCCGCGGCGCCAGCCAGGTGGTTGCCACCGTTGCGGGCAGGCCGATCCGCTGCTCCGCCGGGCGCCTCGCGCGGCCACGGCCTGCCCGAGCGAGGCGCCCGGCGCCAGGTTGAACGACAGGGTGGTGGCCGGGAACAGGCCCTCATGGGTGATCGCCAGCGGGGCGAGCCGCCGCTCCACACGGGCGAATGCGGAGAACGGAATTGGCGCCGACGCGCGGTGGAAGCCGCCCGGGATGCCGTTCGCCGCGTCGCTGCCGGTGCCGGCCTGGGTGCTGCCGGCGGTGACGTAAATCCGGTCAAGCACCGCCGGGTCGTCGCGGTAGCTAGGGTCCACCTCGAAGATCACGTGGTATTGGGTCAGCGGCGAGTACACGGTCGCGATCTGCCGCCGGCCGAAGGCGTCATACGGCGTCCGGTCGATCTCGTTCATGGCCACGCCCATGCGCGCGGTCGCCTGCCGGTTCACGGTGGTCAGCATGCGCAGGCCCGCGTCCTGCCGGTCCCTCGCGACGTCGGCCAATGCGGGCTCGCTACGCCAGGCCGTCATCAGGCGGTCACTCCATAGCTGCAGCTCGGCCTCGTCGAGATCCTGCAGCACATACTGGTACTGCGTGCGCGAGGGCCGCGTCTCGATGGCCAGGTCCTGCGCGGGCTGCAGATAGAGCGTGATGCCTTCGATGCCCGCGACGGCCCGGCGCAGCCGATCCATGACGACGCGCACCAGCGCCCGGTGGTCCGGCGAGCCGATGTCGATATACAGCCGGCCGCTGTTCAGCGTCGGGTTGACCGTGCCCGCGCCCACGGAGCTATCGACCGCGCGCACGTCGGGGTCGCGTCCGACCGCGTCGGCCACGGCGCGCTGCCGGCGGGCCATGGCGGCGAACGAGATGTCCTGCGGCGCGTCGGCGGTGCCGACGATCAGCCCAGTGTCCTGCTGCGGCAAAAAGCCCTTGTGGATCGCGCCGGCGAGCCCGGCCGTCGCCGCCACCGTCACGAAGAAGCCGAGCATCGTCAGCGCCCGGACAGCATGGCGACAAGCCCAATGAGCAGGATGATGCCCAAGGTCCCACGCAAGCTGGTGCTCCTTGTCGATCGTGGACCGCCGTTTGAACGGGACTGCGGCGTAACACAAGAAGACTTCGCCGATCGTATCAATGGCCTTGACGGTGACCGATTTGGAAAAGCAGCGTATAGCTTCTTATACCCAGCCATCAGGGGCATAAAGGCGGCGGCCATTAAGTTCGGCACGCTCCGTTTTGGCAACGTGCCGCGCAGTCCTGGCCGGGCAGTCAGGGGCGGTCGTCGTGCTAAAGGTCTATCTCGACGAGGCTGGCACGCATGACACACTAAGCGTCACCGCTGTGGGAGCCGCCCGGATGCTGTTCCGCGCCCGGGTGGCTCGCGAGGTGGCCGGGCATACGGGAACGACGGCATACGGTATGGGAAGTTGATGGAAGAGGGTCCGACCTGGAAGACGCTGCAGCATCCTTGGACCGAGTTCGGTCGCGCCCTTCGGCCCGCCTTGGTGCCGGTAGCACAGGACAAGACCCGGTCCATTTGTGCCATTAGCTGAGCGCGGCCTTAACCGTGACCGGGAGTGCCATGCCTCAGCTCCAAGCCAGTCTGCCTATGTACAACCTCCCGGAGATGGCCGCCGCAAACGCGGCTTTCTGGGCTGCCCTTGCGGTGGAGCTGCGGGCACACGGGGTGAAGGGACTGCCCGCAGCGCTCGACTTCGCGCGACCCGCCGTGCCGGCCAGGATCGGGCCGGACACGCTGTTTTCGCAAACCTGCGGCTACCCCCTGCAGACCATCTATGACGGCCAGCATGAGTTGCTTGGCGTGCCGAGCTACGATGCTCCGGGCTGCGAAGGCCCCAATCATTGCGCCTTCATCCTCGTGCGCGATGACTCGCCGTTCCACGCCTTGCCTGACTTGCGGGGCGCCGTTCTCGCCATGAACAGCCGCCATTCGAACTCGGGCATGAACCTGCCGCGTATGCTGTTCGCTCCCCTGGCCGGCGGCCGGCCGTTCTTCCGCACGGTCGTCGAAACCGGGACTCATCCCGCCAGTATGGCGCGCGTCGCGGCCGGCAAAGCGGATGCCACCTCCGTCGATTGCCTGACGTTCGCGTTTTTCCAGGATCACCGGCCGGATGCGGTGGCGCGGCTGCGGGTGCTGGCCCAAACCCCGGATAGCCCGGCGATTCCCTTCGTCACCTCGCATGCGACGCCGCCCGAAATCGTCGCTGCCCTGAGGGGGTCGCTGCTGCGGCTCGCAGCCGACCCGGCGCGCACGGGCGTGCTCGGGGCCTTGCGGATACGCAGCATTGCTTTGGCCGATCCGGCGGTTTATCGCCGCCTGCTCGACTACGAGCGCGAAGCGGCCTGCTTAGGCTACCCGGAGCTTGCATGACGGCCGGCGGGCCGCAAGCCGGGTCTTGCGGCCATGAAAATAGAGGCATATCGGCGATGGACCACTTCGATCTGGGTGCCCATACCAGGATGATCTCGACCGCTTCGCCGGACGCGCAGCGGTGGTTCGACCTTGGCCTGAACTGGTGCTTCGGCTTTAACCAGGAGGAGGGCGCCAAGTGCTTCCGAAAGACGCTTGAGGCCGATCCGGACTGCGTCATGGCGCATTGGGGCGTCGCCTACGCGTCCGGCCCGTTCTACAACCTGGCCTGGAGGGATTTTGGCGAGGAAGAGGCGACGACCGCCCTGGACATCGCCTCCAAGCACATCGCCCTCGCCCGTCTTTCCTTTGGCAGGGCAACCGCCGTCGAGCGGCATCTGATCGAGGCGTTGTCGCGGCGGTTTCAGAAGCCGCATTCCGTCCCGAAGGAGGACTATGACCGGTGGGACGACGAGTATGCGGCCGAGATGCGCCGTGTGCATTACGCTCACCCGGACGATCACGACGTCATGGCCTTGTTCGCGGAGGCGCTGCTGACCCGAACGCCCCGGCGTTTATGGAACGTGAGAACGGGACTGCCCGCGGCGAACTCTGATGTTATTGAGGCGGTTCGCGTCATCGAACGCTCGATTGCGCTGTCTGATCAGACGCACGCCCGGCAGCACCCCGCGATCGTGCACCTGCACATCCATGCATTGGAGATGTCGAACCATCCGGAGGACGCCATGCGGTCGGCCGACATTCTCGCGACGCTGTGCCCCGACGCTGGGCACATGAACCACATGCCCGGACACATCTACGTCCTGTGTGGCGATTACGAGCGGGCCAAGCTTGCCAGCGAGAAGGCGATCCGCGCCGACGACAGGTATGCCGATTATGCCGGGTCGATGAACTTCTATGTCACCGCGCGCTGCCACGACCTGCATTTGATGATGTTCACCTGCATGTTCCTTGGGCAGTACCGGCCGGCGCTGGATGCCGCGAACGCTATCCAGCGCATCCTCACCAAGGACGTCCTGAGCATCAAGGGACGCCCGAAGCTCGCCATGACGACGGAGGGCTACTACTCCATGAAGATGCACGTTCTGGTGCGGTTTGGACGTTGGCACGAGATCATCGACGAACCCTTGCCGGACGACCCCGAGCTTTACCCAGTGTCAACGGCGATGCACCACTACGCCCGCGGCGTAGCCTATGCGACGCTTAAGAATATCCTTTGTGCCGAAAAGGAGCGTACCCGGTTCCAGGAAAGCCTGCAGCGCATGCCGCCGAACCGCAGGTTCCTCAGCAACCACGCGCTGGACACGCTGGGGGTGGGCGAGAAGATGCTTGAGGGCGAACTGGAATATCATAAGGGCAACTACGAGGCCGCATTCGCCGCGTTGCGTGAGGCCGTCGAACGGGACGACAATCTTGGCTACACCGAGCCGTGGGCGTGGATGCATCCGCCAAGGCATGCCCTTGCGGCCTTGCTGCTGGAGCAGGGCCGCTATCCCGAAGCCGAGGAGGTTTACCGGGATGATCTGGGCTTGAGCGGCAGGGTTCAGCGCTGCACCCAGCATCCGGACAACGTTTGGGCTCTCCACGGATTGGCGGAGTGCCTCGAGCGACGTGGGGAATTTGCGGAACTTGCGAGCACGCGCATGAAGGTTTCGGCGGCATTGGGCAAGGCGGACGTTCCGGTTACCTCGTCCTGCATGTGCCGAACAGCCGTTTACACGCCGGGCGCCTAGAGCTTTTTCCGATTGAAGTGGATCGGAAAAAAGCTCTAGTTCTTTGTTTCTACGAGCATCTTTGTCCAATCGATGGAGCAGACCGATCGGACGATGCTCTAGCCTGGCTCGGTTGGCCGCTTTCGGCGCCAAGCAGGCGATAGAGCGTATGACTACGCTGCTGATGGCGCGTCATAGCCAGTGCGGCTGCATCGGGGTCGCGCATGGCGATCGCGTTGGCGATACCTGCGTGTTCGTCGTAGCTAAGCAGGTTGGCGCCTTCAACATGGACGCAATCGACCCGAAAACGGGCGAGCCATTCCAGGATCACGCCCGCTGCTGCCTCAAAGATTGCATTGCCCGTCATCGTGGCGATGGTTCGGTGAAAGGCGATATCGGTCGCTAAGTAGCGGGTGCGGTCCGAGATGGCCCGCTGGTTCTCGGCCAGGGCGGCCATCAAGGTCTGGATGCTTTCTGGGCCTGCGACCTCCGCCGCCCGCCGTGCCATGGCAACCTCCAGCACCAGGCGCGTCTCTTTCACGTCCTCGACAAAGCGGTCGCCCTGGCTCGTCACACGGGCCGCCGCCGCTTCGAGCCCACGCACGAACTCGGACGCCGACGGATCGGCGACCCGGGCCCGCCGCCCGTGGTGGATCGCAATCAGGCCCTCGGCTTCAAGCTGCAGCAGCGCCTCACGCACCGCGGGACGCCCGACCGCGAATGCGGACATCAGCGCCCGTTCTGACGGCAAGGCCGTTCCCGGCGGATACTCGCCGTTGCGGATCGCAGCCGCGATCTGCCCGACAACGCCCTGCGAAAGCCTACGGCGAGGGACGGCTTCAAACATAACTGCTCAGTCACTGATTATACCACTTGCGTCAAGTCACGAATTGGCCAAGTTTGGTTGCCAAAGCGTCCACGGCCTGCGGCTCGGTGCGCCATCGGATCCCGTGCGGCTGAAACTGGGAGGGCGGCATGGCTGAAGGAACACTGCGCGAGCGGGCGATGCGAGGCGACACGGTGCGCGGCGCCATGGTGTTCGAGTGCTTCTCGCCCGGCATCGCACAGATACTGACGCTCGCTGGCGCCGAGTTCGCCATGTTCGACATGGAACACACCGGGCTGGGCTTCGAGACCTTCAAAAGCCTCGCGGCGACCTGCCGTGGCCTCCCAATCGCCCCTATGGTCCGGGTGCCCCGGGGCGAATACCATTTTCTCGCCAGGGCCTTGGACGTCGGCGCTCAGGGCGTTATGGTGCCAATGGTGGAAAGCGTGGCGCAGGCCCGTGCCATCGCGGAGGCCACCCGCTATCCGCCAACCGGCCGGCGCGGCGCGGCGTTCGGCTTCGCCCATGACGACTACGCTCCCGGCGACCTCGATGCCAAAATACGCGCGCTTGACGCCCGCAACCTCGTCGTCGCCCAGATCGAGACCGAGCGCGGCCTAAGCGTGGTCGAGGGCATCGCGGCGGTCGAGGGCATCGACGTCCTGTGGGTCGGGCATTTCGACCTTACCAACTTCCTCGGCATCCCCGGCGAGTTCGACAATGCCATCTATCTCGACGCCATCGCCCGCGTGGTGGCCGCCGGCCGCCGGCATAGCAAGGGCCTTGGATTCATGCCGACCGACGCTCGCTTGGCCATGCGCTATCGCGGGCTCGGCTTCAACGTGCTGGCGGCCGGCACCGATCCCGCCGTGCTGATGAACGGCTACCGCGCGATCTTGTCGCCGCTGGGGGAGGGCGCACCATGAGTTTTCGCCTGGGCATCTCGCGCGACGTGCTGGACGCGAGCGGCGAGCCGAGCTTTGGACGCCGGGCACTGGACGTGCTGGCAGAGCACCCGGCGCTGCATTGGGAGTATATTCCGGAGGAGCTGAGTGAGGTCACGCCCGAGGTCGCGGCCCGCTATGACGGCCTCTATGTCAATACGCCAAAGGTGACGAGCGCCTCCGTGGGACGCGAGGACTGCCGGGTGCGGATTGTGGCGCGGCACGGGGTCGGCTACGATTCGGTCGATGTCGAGGCCCTGACCCGGCGCGGCATCGTCCTTACAAACACGCCGGACGCCATCCGTCG
>JANXVC010000189.1 GCA_025351925.1 Rhodospirillales bacterium
TTTGAGGTGCCGGTCATAGCCGAGCGCTTCGCCAGCCACACCGAGCAAGGTTAGCAGGACGACGGCAAATGCGTTGATCAGCCACAAGCGGTCGCGCCGGTCAGCGGCGCTGACGTGCATCGCACCCATTCCCATGCCGAAGCGCAGGTCCTTGGTGTCGCGGAAGGCGCACTCGATGCCCCAGCGCTTGCCGTAGAGATTGATCAGCGCCTTGGCGGTCTCGTTGGTGACGCTGGTGGCCAGGCACCAGGGCTGCTTCATGTCTTTCGCCTGCACGCACACTACGGTGGCGACTGGATAGCCTGCAGCGGTGACCGTGGCGCCGCGCAGCACGCGTGCGCGTCCACCCACCCCGACCCACTCGGACGCCGGCCGTGCCTCGCCGTCGGCGGCGGTCACCTTGATGTTGCCGCGGAAGCGGATGACGAAGTCGAACTTCAGCTCGTCGGTCAGCATCCGGTAGAGCTTCTGATCGCCGAAGCCGCGGTCGGCCACGATGCGCACGCGGACACCGGCGGGCAGCACCTCGGCCAAGCGCATCAGCACCTGGTCCTCGTAATCGTTGCGTCGGTCCTTCAGCGTGGCCGTGCCGACCGTCAGCCACATCAGCGGCGTCGCCCGCCCATGGCGGCACAGCAGCGACAACATGATCGTCGCCTGGCCGTCGGCGTCGAAGTCGGTCCAGTCCATCGCAACCGTGATGCTGGATCGGCTTCCCACCACATACGGCACCCAATGGACCACCAAGGCATCGACGTCGATGCCTTGGTTGGACAGCAGCCGGTCCACCTGCTTGATCGCATGCTTGGTCAGGCGCGCGCGGGCCAGCGCCAGGCCCTGGCCGATCATGGCGACCGCGAGCGAGGCAGACTCGATCACCCCCAAGGTGGCGCCTGCCAGCGAAAGCACGCGCTTGGCATGCAGGTCGTCCGCGAACAGCGTCTTGAGGAAGCAGTGGACCCCGTCGAACGACAGCGGCTTCTTGGTCGGCATGGTCCAGCTCCGTGCAGAAGATCACGGCAGCCTAGAATCGCATCCCTACGCGACTTGCAAGGCCTTTCAGCCACTCATCATACATCGGGCAAGCCGGCCTGAGCTCTTCCGCAAACACCCAGTCGTCCGCGAAATCCCCTTCCTAGGACATCACTGAAACGGAATGAGGGGAGGCATGAGGGCTGCAACACCTGATCCAGCGACGCCGGGTCACGCTCCCCTGCCGCATTTGCAGGCCCGGCCGCCACGGAGGAGACCAGCGGCGCTGCCAGAGCGACACGTTGTAATAACTGCCTGCGCCACATGACATTTTCCCGTTCTTGCTCGCATTCCTGGAAGCCGGTCAGCGCCTCGCCGTCCCCTAGCTCTGCATCCCTGGAGGCTCCACGCAAGGGCATGAGCTTTCAGGTCGCAGCAGGAGCGGGCCATGTCACCAGCAAGATCAGGAGAAGTAGAGCCAATCCGCCCAGCATGCCTGCCAGCCGCTCGATCGCGGGCAGCAGTGAAAGCGGTGGTGTCCAACCCTGCATCATCGTCACGATCAAAGCGACGTTCGCCTGAAGTGCGACATAGCCCACCCCGCGCCGGCTCTGGTTCACATAAGCGCACAGCCAAACCCCGGGCATAAGCAGCAGCAGCCAGCCAAACAACGACTCGATCGATAGAGCAAGCAACGCCAGGCCGGCGATGCCGCCATAAACGCAACCCATTACCCGGAGCAGTGCGCGACCGAGGACCGCGCTTCGTCCTTCCGACGCCGTCGAGCCAAGGGCGGGCACCGCCATCACAGCCGTGATCGAGACGGCCATCTGGCTGACGCCCGGCAACTCCAGCCAATTCCACGTCATCGGAACGAGCATCAACGCGAGCCCGGTCCGTGCAGCGTGCGCCAGCACAGGTGATTCTATCGTTAGCACGTCCGACCACGCGTGCGGCGGGTCGGCCGGCGGTGCGGCGGCAGCCGGGTCGTGCAGCCCGAAGGCGACCAGCAGCGCGGCCAGCGAACCTATTATGATTTCCATGCTGCGATAGGTCGCGACGTGCACTGCCAAATCGGGTTCGCTCATGGATGATGTGACCACCATCGACGCTGTGACGCTGCCAAGCAGCCAAACGTAGGAATGCCGGCCGCAATACGTTCCCAGGATGCCAAGCATCCCACAGCAAAACAGGAGCGCCAGGCAGGGCATGTAATCGTCGATCAGCCAAGCCACCCCGAGCAGGCCCAGCAATTCTAAATGGCCTTGTCGCTGCAAGGGCATCATCGTGTGAGCTGGGCCTCGACATGGGGCGGCGGTTTTGAGGCAATCAGGGTCTGCATGAGCGTTTTCCAGTCTGGGAAGACGAGATAGGCCGTGATGGTTCTGATGTGATCGAAGAAGCGCGTCCGGACTCGCTTGGCGGTTCTGGCATGCATCCAGAGCTGTTCGAGTGCATCGCAAATGGTATGGAACGCGAAGGCAAGCAGGTTCATGGCGGCGAACATCATGGCGAGGTTCTGCTTGCCGTGGCCGAAGTTGTGCTCAAGGTGGTAGCCGTTGGACTTGAGGACGTTGAAGCTCTCGTTCTCGATTTTCCATCTGGCCCTGGCGCAGGCCACGATCTCGGCGACGGTGTCGCGCGTGACGGGCAGTGAGGTCACGAAAGCGTTGTTGTAAGTGACGTGGCCCTTGGCGTCGGTGACGGTGACGCCGACCCAGTTGACGAGCATCGCGTCCTGGCCATCACGCAAGGGCGCGCCCTCGAACCAGCGATAGCGATAGGTCAGGCGCTTGCCGTTGGTTCTCTGCGTGACCGCGTGCTCATCGAACGCGGCGCCTTGCATGAAGTCATACAGGGCCTTGTGCGACGCGGGCTTGGCCGTGAGGAGGAAGTCCCCGCCGGCCGCGGTGATCGCGTCCGCAATCGGCTGGCAAGCGAACAGGTCGTCTCCAAGGTAGACCGGCCGCAGAACCTTCACGCGATCCCCGTGGGTGGCCAGCCAGCGTTTGGCGGCGTTGCGTTCGCAATCCTGCTTTTCCGCGCCGTCCTGGGGCGCGATGAACTCCGGCATCAGCGGCAGCGCCATGGCATAGCCGGGAGCCACGACCGTGCCAGCCAACATGGCATGATAGCGTTCGGTCGTGCCGTTGGCGCGCCGGCGCGTCAGGCACTGCGGACAGCCGAGCTTCTGCGAGCAGAAATATTCCGTGCCGTCGAGCGCGATCAGAACGCGACCACCGAGCCGCTGAAAGGGCGTGAGGCCACCATGCTGGCACAAAACGCCCAGGGCCTGGTCGAAGGCAGGCTGCAGGTGTGAGGGATGCACCGGGTCGAGCATGGACCGGATATGGTTGTCGGTTGGGATGGCCGTCATGCCGAACAGGCTGTGGCAGTTCGAGGTTTTGCGGCCTGCCTCGAGCTCGCGCTGGTAAGCCAGAAACGACTCGCTTTGCATAAAGAACAGCGAAAAGGCCGACAAACCAATGTCCGCCATGCTGTATCTCACCTCGCCGCGCCGCTTGTCAGGAAAGGCCGCACAGGCCGATCGCACGCTGTCCAAAAGGGCTTCCAGCATCTCCATGCCGGCTTGCACCACATCTCAGGCCAGAACGAAACCCATACCACTCAATGGCCATTTAGAATCGCTG
>JANXVC010000198.1 GCA_025351925.1 Rhodospirillales bacterium
ATATCGTCGACCATTGCGCGGACGCGTGGAACAAACTCGCTGCGCGGCCATGGACCGTCATGTCGATCGGAATGCGCGACTGGGCGAATGCGTACTAATCAGCGGGAAGTGGTATAAGACTGGCTAGTTACTGAGATCGCAACGGCCGATAGGCGGTCGATCTGGAATGTCTCAGGATTGAGATTTCAACCCGAAGATCCGACTTTCGTGTAGACAGCTCCAAAGCCGCCATTCCGCGAAATCGTCGATGTGATCAGGGGCAGGTCCGGATCGAAGCCGGCGTTGCGTGGCGTTGGATTTTAAATGGGTATCGAGCATGACAGTCTTCTTCATTGAAGCAGGCGAAAATATGCGGAGCAAAACCGAGGTTTGACTGTGTCGGATGTCACACGGGATTAAACAATTGTTTTGCTCTCAGATTTTCAGCGCGACATGCAGCTATGCATAACCTGTGTTGCTCGGAGCACCGCATATTGCGCAATACGATCTACTCGAATTTCGGGCAGAGTTCTTCACCTCGACTACCAGCCAGACATGACCCTTGAGTGCTTCCACGACGGCATTTGCTGCCGCGCAGCGATCCTTCACTATCTGGAACGGTGCGCAGGATGGGAGAGACACGCACTCCGTCATGCGGTCTCCTTGGGTCGCTTAAGCCGCTGAACGTTGTCCGCTGTCCACCATGATCGGCGTTAGCCGAGCCTACCGCGACACCCGACCCACGGCTGTCATGTAGCCTTGGCCTGAAAATTTGCTGACTGCATTGTAGACGAGGCTTCCCAAGGAGCGGCCTCGCCATGACCGCCCTCCGTGCCATGTGTGGACATCGGGTAATCGCGGCGGGGGCATAGGCCATCCATGATGCTGCGATCCGGGCGCTGTCGCCCGGCGGTTCGCACATGGGAGGTGGTTCGATGACCCGATTTGTTGGTTTGGACGTGTCGCAGAAGCTGACGGCGATCTGCGTCGTCGACGAGACAGGACGCAGGCTGTGGCGCGGCCAGTGCGCGACGGACCCCGGACAGATCGAGCGGATGGTGCGGGGGCATGCGGGAGAGGACGCCAAGATCGGCGTTGAGACCGGGCCGATGACGCCGTGGCTGGTGCATGAGCTGCGCGGCCGGGGGCTCGACATTGTTTGCTTGGACGCCCGGCATGCCAGCGCTGCGCTGAAGATGCAGATGAACAGGACCGACCAGAACGACGCCGAGGGTCTGGCGCAGATCATGCGCACGGGATGGTATCGGCCGGTGCACGTGACGTCGCTTGATGCCCACCGTGCGCGTGCCCTGCTGGGCGCCAGGGCGCAGCTGGTCGGCGTTGGTGCACTTACAACTCAGGAGTCAAATGATATCAAAGGGTTGTTCTAAATCGCAATTACAAAAACCTGTGCGATTCCAATGATTTAAATTCCAAGTGCACCAACGCCACGGCAATCCGCACCTGCATCGGCACGCCCGCGTGAGCGCGCGAAACGATAGCGCTTTGCACATCCACCGCCCAGTGGAACGCATCCAGTGCGCTGCGGAACTCAATCAGAATTCCATCTCCGGCCCGGTTCACGATCCGGCCCCGCCAGCTTCTGACCCGAGGCTCGATGACCACGCATCGCAACGCCAACCACTCGCAAAGCGTGGTCTCCTCGTCCACGCCCATCAAGCGCGAATAGCCAGCCACATCCAGGAATGCGATCGCTGCAAGACGGCGCAACAAAGGCTTTTCGGACCGATCAGTCTGGGGTGGATGGTGCGGGCACATCCACCGCAGAACGACGGGCAGCACGAAGGCGTAGGCGAGCGCGGAAAATCCCATGCAGGCCGAGGCGAAGGAAGCCGCGACTGGCTCCACCCTCAGCGTCTGTCCCCAGAACATTGCGGCCAGCAGCAAGGGGACATAAAGGGTTAGGATCACGGCGGACACGAAGATCAGCAGCCATCCGGTCGTGCTCGCCACCACTACGTGCGGCATCGCCCCAAGACGGAGCAAGCCTAGACCCAGGACCAGAATGGGTGGGCCCAGGTCGCTGGCGAGCGCGGCCCCGCACAGGAAGCAACCCACGAGTATGACACCGCCCGCTGTGTCCCGGACCGACCGCGGGACATAGGAAGCCGTATGCCATGCCAGTTCCGTGGACTGAAGGACAGGGCAAAACGGGGCTGCTGCGGTCCAGGTCCTGCAAGATGTGTCCTGCGCCCTGCCCCACCGCCGCGGACCAGGTGCACCGCCAGAATACTCACTCCGGGCTGGCTTCGCGGTATCCTCGCGGCGGCGGGGGGTGACGGGCTGTTCGTGCATAGCTTTCTCCAAACCCGCCGCTCGCACGGCGTTCGTGGCGCGGCGGCGCCACATCAGACGCTCTTGGCAGGCCGCACCGGCGGTGTTGGTCAAGCGATCAACGTAGCCGGCCTACCATTCGGGACAGCGCGCGTTGGGTCCGGTGTTCTCCGCCGGCCCCATCCGTTTCGGGTTATCGTCACCGCCGGAGGCGAGTGTCCAACGCCGCGACCGCCTCGGCGCGCAGTGTGACCTTGTCATTCACGAGGGACAGCGAGCGGGCGGGTACCCGCGCCTCGTGACTGCCGGGCTGGAAATAGGAGCCGACCATGATGATCGCCGTGCGCTTGCTGTCAGCCAGGCCGCGGACGCTGCCGATGATGTCGCCGTGCGGGTCGTATAGCCAGTGCCCGACGAATGCGTCCGCCACCGCGGCGGGCTCCGCGACGCTGTTCGCGGCGGAATCGGCGGCGGCCTGAGCCGTTGCCATGCCGCCAGGGAGCAGGGCCAGTGATGTCACGAGGCCGAGAATGCACGTGTTCATAATCGTCACCTTTCGTGTCGGCGCGTATGCGAGCGGGTTCAGGCGATCAATGCGCCGCAGGGGACGGCGTGTAGTTGTAAGTGAGCTGCGCGAGCCGCCAGTCATTGCCGCTCTTGGTCAGCACCCTGGTGTAATGACCGGTGACCTCCTTGACGGGGGACCCTGGCGGGAAGGTCAAGGTGTAGTCGCCGGAGCACACCACCGCGTTGCCGACCTGGCGCGTACTCTTGAGAACGCCGTTGTCCTTGATGCCGGGCTTAATGAACGCTTTGGCGAATGCCGCGAGCGCCTCCGTGCCTTGGAAGATGCCTTCCGGGGCGTTCATCTCACCATCGGACGTGTAAAGCGCCACGACCTTCGCCGGATCGCCGCTTTCGAGCGCTGCCTCGAATGTTGCGTCCATCGCCTGACAGGCCATTTTCGCATCATCCTGCGCGTTTGCTGGCAGCGACGTGCTGGACACGATGGCGACCGTGGCCAAAAAACATGAAACGATAGATCGGCGCATTGCAACCTCCCTGAGCGGAACGGCCTACTGTCGCGTCCGCAGCCGCAGTGGGCGGCAGACATGAGAGAGCCGCATCATCCAGACGGATGACGTCGCGCAAATCCTTTTGGCTCAGCGCGGTGATTGATTGCGCGCTGGAAAACCGCCTGGCGGCCTCGAAGGCTGCGGTGCCTGCGATCAGGGTCTCAGGAGCGGACGGCGATCCCGCTCAGCAGCGCAACGACCTCGGCCTGGCGGCGACAGCCGGTCTTTTCGAGCACGCCGCGCACCTGGGTGCGCACCGTGTTGCGCGAAACGCTGCCGATGCTTGCGATCTGGTCGAGGGTGTCTCCTGCCGCGAGACCGCGCGCCACGCGGGCCTCCGCCGGGGTGAGATCGAACAGCGACTCGACGAGTTCCACCGGCGGCGCCTGCGGCAAGGTCACCGGGGTCATGATCAGGACGCCCGCGCAGCGCACGAAGATGTCGCGGGCGGTCCGGCGGATCGGAACGATGTGCGCCACCAGTGCTCCATCGCCGTGGGTTCCACGGACGGCAAACGAGCGCACCTGGCCTGATTGATCCATGTGCAGCGTCGCAATGGCGCTTTGGAAGAGATTGTCAGCGGTGCGATCCTTGAGCGAGACGCACCCTCGTGCACGCCACGTGATATGATCCGTCAATTCTTCAATCAAGTGGTTGGCAGCGAGAACTGTGCCCCGGCTGTCGAAGACCAGCCCAGGCAGGCCGATCAGTTCGAGCGTCTCGCTGGCCATTTGCGCCCGTTCCATTTGAAGCCGTGTCGACATGAGTGCGCTTCGCGCAAGATGCGGCCGAAGCGCATCGAGATGCCCGACGGTGCTCGCCTCAAATGGTTCTCCAGCAGCGTCGCGTTGGATGCTGAAGACGAACCAGTCGCCGGTCGGCAAGGGAGCGCCCATGAAGGCAGAATAGCCCAGGCCAGCCGCACGGATCGCACGTCGGGTCGGGTCGGTCTCGAGCTCCTGGGACGTGTAGATGTCGCCATCGGTCAAGAAACCGGCGTGGCGGGCTGCGAGCCAGCGATGGGCCCGGGAGTCCTGCAAAAATTTACCCGTTGCGACATAGCCTGCCGTCAGTTCGCGTAAGCTAGCCGAGGCTGCCCAGCGTAGCACTAGGCCGTCGGTGTTGGAGGTCAGGAGCAAGCTGCCGCGCGCTTCTGCCAAATCAGCAATCTCGGCCAAAGCCAAAGGCCATAGTTCGGGTGCGAACGCGCACTCATAAATGCGGCTGATCAGGTTCTCGTCCATAGAGCACCCTAGCCGCTATTATTCATCAGCCCGAAGCGACCTCCTGCGAGACAGGCGTTTCTCGCGTGATGGTTGTGCGGGCGTGCGGAATCGCTG
>JANXVC010000230.1 GCA_025351925.1 Rhodospirillales bacterium
ACCCTCCGCCACATAGCCATGAACCTGCTGCGCGGGCCAAAGGACAAACACAGCCTGAAAGTGCGACGGAAGTCAGCCGCCTGGGATACCAGCTATCTCAAGGCCTTGCTCAGGCAACCAGCATAACCGCCCTTCAAGCGATTCCCCTGGGGCCGGGGGAGGCGCGATCGCCGATGAGGAGTGGCCGACCGCAGCCGAGTAGCGGTCTCTCCCCCTTCCCTGCTCCCTTAACTCCAGGGTCCGCCGGCTTGGACCACCCCACGAAGCGGGCTTCGTGGGTACCCAGCGGCGGGCCTTTCCCTTTTCGGAGGCCATGATGCCGGACACGGTATCCGACCTGGCGCGCCGCCTCGCCGAGAACGCCGAGGCTGTCTGCCGCCACTACCTTTCCAACGGCCGCCGCGAAGGCGGCTATTGGCTCGCCGGCGACGTGCAGAACACGCCCGGGCGCAGCCTCTATGTCCGCCTGCGTGGCCCCAGTTCCGGCAAGGGCGCCGCCGGGAAGTGGACGGACGCCGCAACCGGCGAGCACGGCGACCTGCTCGACCTGATCGCGGCCACGCAACGCCTGCCCAGTACCGGCGACGTGCTGGACGAGGCGCGGCGCTTCCTCGGGCTGGTGCGGGCGAAGCCGGAACCCCCCTGCCCTGTTCCGGTGGGATCACCGGACGCCGCGCGGCGTCTGTTCGCGATCTCCAAGCCGATCGCCGGCACGATCGCCCAGACCTACCTGCGTGGGCGGGGCATCGTGTGCGCCAGCACGGCAACGGCGCTCCGTTTCCACCCGCGCTGCTTCTACCGCGCCGCGCCTGACAGTCCGGACAGTGCGCGCGACGCCTGGCCCGCGCTCGTGGCAGCGGTCACCGACCTCGACGGCAGGGTCACCGGCGTGCAGCGGACCTGGCTCGACCCCTCCGGCCGCGGCAAGGCGCCGGTCGCGACGCCGCGGCGGGCGATGGGCCAGCTGCTCGGCCATGCCGTCCGGTTGAACTCGCCAAGCGATGGGACGGCCTGCGACGTCATGGCAGCGGGCGAGGGCATCGAGACGGTGCTGTCGCTGCGTGGCGTCCTGCCCACGATGACCATGGCCGCTGCCCTGTCGGCCGGGCATCTCGCCGCGCTCCTGCTCCCTCGCGGGCTGCGTCGGCTGTACATTGTGCGCGATAACGATCCGGCCGGATGTTGGGCCGCGGAAACGCTGACGGCCCGGGCGCAGGCGGCCGGGATCGAGGCGCTGGTGCTGGCGCCCATCCTGGGCGGAGGCAGCCAAGGTTCCAGCGGCCTTGGCCGATGGAAAGCTGCCGGAGGGGACTTCAACGACGATCTGCGGCAGCTTGGCCCCGGCGCACTGGCATCGGCGCTGCGGGTGCAGCTCGCCCCGGAGGACGTCACCCGGTTCTGGCAACCGCCGGGTGATGCGGATGGATAGGGCGAGCATGGGCGGGCACGACGTTCGGGGATGGGGCGGTCACCGCGGGAGCATCCGGCCGGAGGGTCGCGCCCACGGCCTTCTGAGAGGGCGATCGGACCGGAGGCGGCCCGGGCCGGCAACGGCTGCGGCCGGCCATTTTCCGCCGCACGCTCCGCCCCACGCGGCAGGCCGCGCGGGGCGGAGCGCGCTTTGCATCGCGAAGCAAAATAGCCGCCCCACGCCGTCCTCCGCTGCGCTGCGGCCGCTCGCGCCCAAGGCAAGCCTTCGGGCGCGGCGGTGCAAGCCCGGCCCGCCCCCGCTCTTCGTCGCCCGCGAAGGCCGCGATGGGCGCGGCCAGCCGGAGGCACACCACGATGACCGACTATCCCTTCACCGACCGCGAGCCGCACCACGCCGAGTCCTCGACCGCATCGCTGCTCACCGAGCTGCAGCTCTACGGCCACCGTCCGTTCCAGGACGAGCCCGACGCCAGGCCGCTGCCCGAGGAGCGCACCGTCCGCACCGCGCTCGCCGACATTTTCGACGCCCTGGTCTCCACCTTCACCGACACCCGCATGGAGCCCGACCTCGAAGACCTGCTCTGGTCCGCCGTCAACCTGTTCCACCGCGCCGGAGACCGGATCGAACGCGAACTCGACAGCAACGAGCAGGCGCAGCGCCGCAGCCAAAAAGAGCAGGACGGCTCCGAGATCCGCTCGGTCGAGCTGGAGCGGCTGCTGGCCGAGGGCATGACGCTGATCGAGCGGCGCAACGCCTTCGAGCTGATGCGCGACCAGGCCGCCGAGCTGTTCGAGACGCGCACCGGCTCCGCCTGGCGGCCGCGGGCCGGCTCGATGGTGAACCATCGCGCGCTGACCTCTGCGGTGATCGACAGCCGCGACTTCCTGGCCGCCAAGCGACGGGCCGAGACCGAGGTGATGCTGCCGCCCGGCCCCAAGGTCGCCTTCACCGGCGGCTACGAGTGCAACGACCACCCGGCGATCTGGGCGGCGCTCGATCGGGTGCACGGCAAGCACCCCGGCATGGTGCTGCTGCACGGCGGCTCGCCCAAGGGCGCCGAACGCATCGCTGCCTGCTGGGCCGACGCGCGCAAGGTTCCCCAGATCGCCTTCAAGCCCGACTTCACCCGGCACAAGAACGCGGCTCCCTTCAAGCGCAACGACCAGTTGCTGGACGTGCTGCCGATCGGTGTCGTGGTGTTCCCCGGCTCCGGGATCAGCGACAACCTCGCCGACAAGGCCAAGAAGCTCGGCATCCCGCTGTTCGACTTCCGCAAGGGCGCAGGCCAGCAAGGTTCCGCGGACATCGTCCGTGGAAAACTGGCCGGAGGGGGCGGCGCGTAAGCGCCGTATCCCCTGCCCCACTCAATAATGGATGAACTGGCCCTCGGGGGCGATCTGCTGGATAAGATCGAACTCGTCGCGGTTCGCGGTCAGCACCGGGACGCCCGCCTTGGCCGCCGCGAGGAAGATCAGCGCGTCGTTCAGGCATTCCTTGCGCTGATGGGGCTGGAAGCCCTGCGTGCGCGCGAGCATGCCGGCGATCACCCCGGCGTCCGCCCATACTTGCGGGTCAGGCGTCACCAGCCGGCTCGCCGGGATGGCTGCGAACAGCGCGCTGTAATGGTCCCGCAGCGCTGTCCAGCCGGGTCGCGACGGATCGGCGTTCGCGACGCCGACCGCCAACTCCGCGAGTGCGACCGAGCAGTGGAACAGCAGCGCCTGGTCGATCGTATCGCGCACCGGAGCCTCCAGGCGTCCCGCCGCCCGGTTGATATAGACGTTGGTGTCGAGCAGCAGCACCAGCGGCGGACCGCCCGGCAACCTTGTCAGTTCGACGAGCGCATTCCGCGGTCGCGGAACAAACTGCGACGTGCGCTTGGCGGGCTTGCGTTTTCGAAGAATGACCTTGAGATCAATACTCAAGGTCGTGGTCTGGTCCGAGTTGCCCTTCGGTGCGGCGGAAGAAGGCCGCCACCGGGTCCGGCCGGGCCAGCATCGCCAGTGCCAGCACGCCAAGTTCGCTGGTCGAACTGACCCCAGCCTCCCGCTTGGCCGCCTCCACCAGCGCCGGCGGCGCGCGAAAGCTCACGTGCTCCGTCTTCTCGCCATCTAAGAGACCGGCACGGCGCGCCTCCTCCAGCACGGAGGCCAGCAGCGGGGCTGAGCCGGGCACCCTCGCCGGTCCGCCCATGGCTCCAGCGCGCGTCCTCTGCTTTGTCTTGGGCGCCGCCTGCGTCACTGCCATGTCCGCCTCGCCATCTGGTGTGTGCGCATGATAGGGCGATTTGTCACACATCGCAAGCTTGTCCATGTTCGCGCTGGATCTGCCAGGTCTCGTCGGGTGCCGGACCAGCGAGGCTCACATGAGGAGAGCGCCCTCCCCTGCCCCCTTCGGCCTGCGCGACCTGGGCACCATGCCGGTCATGCCTGCGCTCAGCCAGGACCGCGTTTGGTGCTGGAGTGCCAATGGGCCGCTACGGGCTGTCCAGGCCTGTCGCTACCGACCGCGCGCCACGCCGCCTCGGATGGCCTGATCTGGCCGAAGGACGGCTGACGCCTCGATCGCCTATGACGCAATGGCGGCCGGCGGCTATTTTCCGCCGCACGCTCCACCCCACGCGGCAGGCCACGTGGGGACTCCGGGGGAGCGCGCTTTGCATCGCGAGGCAAAATAGCCGCCGGCAGCCATCCTCCGCTGCGCTGCGGCCTGTCTGCCCATCCCGCGCCGCAAGCGTCGCGGGAGCCCTGGGCGCAGGTGCGTCAAGGGTCGCCTCCGGCCGGTCGATCGCCATCGAGGCCGCGGTGGGCGCGGTCCCGAGACACCAACAGGAGCACAGCATGGCGACCATCGGCACCTTCATCAAGACCGGCGACACCTTCACCGGCGCGGTCAAGACCCTCAGCATCAGCGCCAAGACCACGATCAAGCCGTCCGAGAAGGCCAGCGACAAGGCGCCCGACTACCGCATCTTCGCCGCCCAGGTGGAGTTCGGCGCCGCCTGGAAGAAGACCTCCGGCGAGGGGCGCGACTACCTCTCGGTCAAGCTGGACGATCCGAGCTTCCCCGCCCCGATCTACGCCACCCTGATCGAGGGCGAGGGGGCCGGCAGCTACAGCCTCATCTGGTCCCGCCGCACCGGCGACTGACGGCACGACGCGCCTCGTCCGGGTCACGCCGGGCGGGGCGCTCGCCTCGTTGCAGCAGTCCGGTGGTCGAGCTTGGCCAGAGTAGGCGCCCTGGCCACCAGCGACCGCGCGGCTGGCACGGCACAGGAAAGAAAGAGCCTACCACTGCCTCTCCATTGTCACGCCGGCCAAGGTCGGGTCGGTTCAACCCCGCCTGCGCCGCCGCGTGCAGCACGCGGCCGCTCCAGTCCGGTCCTCGCCATGCTCGCCATGCTCGGCCCCGAAGCGGGGCCTGTGCGTGGCTGCGCGTGGCTTTGGTCCTCCCTGCGCGGAGGTTGAGCCGTCCCGAAGGCCGGCGTGCGCCGCTCCCGTCAGCGACAGGCTGGCATCACGAAGGGAGCCCATCATGACGATCATCCGCTGCATCGACTGCGCGTTCGACAACGTCCGCATGACGGACGCCGACTACGAGATCATCGGCGTCGAGGACCACCGCTGGACCGGCGGCCACACCGAGACCGAGATCCTTTGGGGTCGGGACGAGCCGCCC
>JANXVC010000253.1 GCA_025351925.1 Rhodospirillales bacterium
AGATTGGTGCCCAGCTTGACCTCGCCGCTATCCGGCTGGTCCACCCCGGTCAGCAATTTCAACAGCGTCGTCTTGCCGGAGCCATTGGGGCCGACGATGCCCAGCCGGTCGCCGCGCAGCACCCGGAGCGTCAGGTCGCGCACGACCGGGGTGCCGTCATACGCCTTGCTGACGTGCTCCGCGACCGAGACCAGCTTGCCCGACAAATCTGCCTCGGTCGCCACGAGCCGAAGCGCCATGTCGCCGCCGCCCATCTCCCGCCGCTTCTGGCGCAGCGCGCCCAGCTCGCCAAGCCGGCGGACGTTGCGCTTACGCCGGGCGGTGACGCCGTAGCGCAGCCAGTCCTCCTCGCGGGCGATCTGCCGGCCGAGCTTGTGCTGGTCGCGCTCGGCCTGCTCCTCGACTTCGTCGCGCCAGGCCTCGAAGTGGGCGAAACCGCGGTCGATGCGCCGGGTCATGCCGCCGTCGAGCCAGACGATACTGCGAGAAAGCTTCTCCAGCATGCGCCGGTCGTGGCTGATCAGCACCAGCCCGGCGCGCAGGCTGGCCAGCTCCTGCTCCAGCCACTCGATGGCCGGCAGGTCCAAGTGGTTGGTCGGCTCGTCCAGCAGCAGCAGGTCGGGGGAGGGCGCCAAGGTGCGGGCGAGGGCGCAGCGCCGCTTCTCGCCGCCGGAGAGGTGCGTCGGGTCCTCCTCGCCGGTCATGCCGAGCTGGTCTAGCAAGGTGCGGGCCCGGTGATGATCGTCGCCCGGTCCCATGCCGGCCTCCACGTAGTCGAGCGTGTTGGCGAACCCCGAGAGGTCCGGCTCCTGCGGCAGGTAGCGCACGGTGGTGCCGGGCTGGAGGAAGCGGGTGCCGGCGTCCGATTGCAGCAGCCCGGCCGCGATCTTCAGCAGGGTCGATTTGCCGGAGCCGTTGCGGCCAACGAGGCAGATGCGCTCGCCGGCGCCCACGCCGAGTTCGGCGCCATCCAGCAGCGGCGCGGTGCCGAGCGACAGGCGAATGTTTTGCAGCAGGAGCAACGGAGGGGCCATGCTCAGGGTATGGGCGGGCGCCCCTTGCTGTGCAACCCGGTCCCGCTATGGCATGGGAGCGCTGCATGTATAAAGGAACCCGGATGCGCGCCTCAGCCCTGCTCAGCTTCGTCGCGGCCGTGCTGCTGGTTATGGCGCCGGCGCGGGCGGCGGACGTGCTACGCATTGGCCTGCTGCACACGCTGTCCCCGGCGCCGCTATATATCGCGATGGAGCGCGGCTATTTCCGCGACGAGGGCCTGGACGCCAGCTTCCGGTTCTTCGAAGCCGCACAGCCGATCGCTGCCGCCGCGGTGTCGGGCGACATCGACGTGGGGATCACCGCGCTGACCGGCGGCTTTTTAGGTCTAGCCGGACGCGGCACCCTAAAGGTGATCGGCGGTGGGCTGCATGAGCAGAAAGGCTATGAGGGGACGGCAATCCTGGTGTCGCGGAAGGCGTACGACGCCGGGCTGACCTCGGTGGCGAGGCTGGGCGGACATAGCTTCGGCATTACGCAGTTCGGCTCGTCGTTCCACTATATGATCGGGCGTATTGCGGAGCGTGAGGGCTTCGACCTTAAGAGCCTGACGCTGCGGCCATTGCAGCAGATCGGCAACATGGTGGCGGCGGTGCGCACTGGGCAGGTGGACGCGACCATGGCGATCGCCTCGATGGCGCGCCCGCTGGAGGCGTCGGGGGAGGCGCGCATCATCGGCTGGGCCGGCGACTTCGTGCCGTATCAAGTCACCGCAGTGTTCGCGTCGAGCCGGATGCTGAACGAGCGTTCGGAGATATTGCAGCGGTTCGCGCGTGCGTATCAGCGCGGCGTGGCCGACTACCGCGATGGCTTCTTGCGGCTGGACGCGGCGGGCAAGCCGGTCCGGGACGCCAAGAGCGCGGCCTTGGTCCCGCTGATCCAGAAATACGTCTATGCCGGAGACCCCGATGGTCCGCGGAAAATCAGCGAGGGCGTCGGCTATTACGACGAGGGCGCGCGGCTCGACGTGCAGGACGTGACGGCGCAGCTCCGCTGGTTCATCGGGCAGGGCCTAGTCAAGGGCCAGATCGAGGCGTCCGAAGTAATCGATACCCGGTTCATCGGCGTGTTGCCGCCGCCATGAGCGGTTCCAGCGTGCGGCTGACGATTTCCGGTGTCGGTCACCGTTATGACGATTTGCCGGTGCTGGAGGAGATCGATCTCGTCGCCGACGCCGGCCGAGTGCTGGTGCTTATCGGGCCGTCGGGCTGCGGAAAAAGCACGCTGCTCGGCATCATCGGCGGCCTGATCGTCCCCACTGCCGGCACGGTGCGGATGGATGGCCAGGTGGCCGAGGACTGCCTGAACCCGCTCACCCCGGTGTTCCAGGATTTTGCCCTGCTGCCCTGGCGCAGCGTCGCCGGCAACGTGTCCCTGGTGCTGGAGGGCCGGCTGCCCCGGCGCGAGCGGGAGGCGCGCGTCGCAGAGGTACTGGCGCTAACCGGTCTCGGCGACTTTGCCGGCGCCTGGCCGAAACAGCTCTCCGGCGGGATGCGGCAGCGCGTCGGGATCGCGCGGGCGCTGGCGGTGCGGCCAGCCTGCCTGCTGATGGATGAGCCGCTCTCGGCGCTGGATGCCCAGACCCGCGCTTTGTTGTTAGACGAGTTCGCCGAACTTATTGAGCGGGCGGGCACCACGACCGTCTATGTCACGCATAATCTGAACGAGGCGGTGCGGCTGGGCCATCGCATCGCCGTATTGTCGCGCCGGCCCGGCCGCGTGCGCGCTGTCCTGGAGATCGACCGGCCGATCAACGGGCGAAGCGCTGCGGACCCTAGCCTTGTTGCAATCGAGCAGCAGCTTTGGGACATGATCCGCGACGACGCCGTTTTGGCCGAGCGGGAGCGCGTCATTGCCTGACATCGCCGGTCCCGTGCGGTTCCGCGCCCGCGGGTTCGCGCCGCGTTCGATACCGGGTGCCGCGGCGGCGACTCTGCTGGGCGTCGTGGCGCTCTGGCAGGCGGGCGCGAGCGCCGGAGTGATCCCGACGCTGTTCCTGCCGCCGCCGGTCAGCATCGTGCGTGCGCTGTATCAACTCGCGATCAGCGGTGAGCTCTGGCTGCATCTTGGCGCGTCGCTGCAGCGCCTGGCCATCGGCTGGACGCTGGGGACGGTGTGCGGCATCGCGCTCGGCTTTGCGGTGGGCCTGTCGAGCTGGCTGCGCAGCCCCGGCATGGCCGTCGTGTCCGCGCTGTTCCCCATCCCGAAGATCGCGCTGGTGCCGCTGTTCATCATTTGGTTCGGCATCGGCGAGGGCTCGAAGGTCGCGACCCTGGCCTTCGGCGTGTTCTTCCCCACCGTGATCAACACCGCCGCCGGCGTCGATGCGGTCAGCCGCAATTTGGTGCGCATGGGCCAGGCGTTCGGGCTGTCGAACGCGGCGATTCTGCGCAAGGTCGTGCTGCCCGGCGCACTTCCCGCCATCCTGAGCGGCTTCCGAGTCACCACGAGCATCGCCATCATCCTGCTCGTTGCCGCCGAGATGATCGGGGCGGAGCGCGGCATCGGCGCCTTCGTGCTGCAGGCCGGCAACCTGTACGACACCGACAACCTGCTGGCCGGCATCGTGGTCTTGTCATTGCTCGGCCAGCTGGTGGCGTGGGTGCTGGGCCGGCTGGAGCGGGCGCTGCTCGGCTGGCGCTAGGCGTTCATCCCGCGTATCGCCTCGCATACCGCGCGCGTCACCTCGGCGGTGGTCGCCTTTCCCCCCAAATCGGGCGTCACGATCCCCGCCGCGCAGACCTGCTCGACCGCACGCATCAGCAGCGCGGCGGCCGCAGCCTCGCCCAGATGCTCCAGCATCATCGATGCGGTCCAAAACGTCGCGACCGGGTTGGCGATGCCCTTGCCCGTGATGTCGAACGCGCTGCCGTGGATCGGCTCGAACATGCTGGGATAGCGACGTTCCGGGTCCACGTTGCCGGTCGGCGCGATGCCGAGCGACCCGGCCAGCGCCGCCGCGAGGTCCGACAGGATATCAGCGTGAAGGTTGGTCGCGACGACCGTGTCGATGCTGCCGGGCTTGCGCACCATGCGGGTGGTCATGGCGTCCACCAGCTCCTTGTCCCACGCCACGTCCGGGTAGTCGGCGGCGACCAGGGCGGCGATCTCGTCCCAGAACACCATGCCGTGGCGCTGGGCGTTCGATTTGGTGACGACGGTCAGCAGCTTGCGCGGACGCTTCTGGGCGGCGTCGAAGGCGAAGCGCATGATCCGCTCGACGCCGCGGCGGGTGAAGATCGCGGTCTCGGTCGCGACCTCCTCCGGGTGCCCGCGATGGGCGCGCCCGCCATGGCCGGCATACTCGCCCTCGCTGTTCTCGCGCACGATCAGCCAGTCGAGGTCGCCTGGGCCGACGCCGCGCAGCGGGCTGGTGACGCCGGGCAGGATGCGGGTGGGGCGGACGTTGGCATATTGGTCAAAGCCCTGGCAGATCGGCAGGCGTAGGCCCCACAGGGTCACGTGGTCCGGGATGTCGGGCGCGCCCACCGCGCCGAACAGGATGGCATCCTCGACGCGCAACTGTTCCAGCCCATCCGCCGGCATTAGCGCGCCGGTGCGGCGATAGCGTTCGGACCCCCAATCGAGGTGATCCACCTGCA
The DNA here is from genome assembly GCA_025351925.1 of Rhodospirillales bacterium. GTDB lineage: Bacteria > Pseudomonadota > Alphaproteobacteria > Acetobacterales > Acetobacteraceae > CAHJXG01. Next base: position 4,656 of record JANXVC010000253.1, read on the forward strand.
ATTGAAACCCGCCATCCCGAGCGGCCACGGCCTCCAACGCTTCCAGCCCGGCGGCGACGACCTCCGGCCCGATGCCGTCGGCGGGAATGGAGGCGATCCGGTGGTGGCGCATAGTTTGCACAGTCTCTTATAGAACCTTGGGTGTAGCCCGGCACGGTCCGGCTTGCCAGAGCCGGCCCCGACCGGCATGGATGTGCGGGATAGGAGACTTCGACCATGCGTAATCTCGTTCTTGCAGCCATCGCGGCGGCGACGCTGCTTTGCAATGCTGCAAATGCGCAGACGCTACGCATCGCGCTGCGTGAGGACCCGGACATCCTGGACCCTACGCTGGCGCGGACCTATGCCGGCCGCATTGCCTTCGCCGGGCTGTGCGACAAGCTGTTCGACATCAATGAGAAGCTGGAGATCGTGCCGCAGTTGGCGCTGTCCTATGCGTGGACGGACCCGACCAACCTGGTCATCAAGCTGCGGCCCGGCGTCGTGTTCCATGACGGCGAGAAGCTGGATGCGGCCGCGGTGAAATACTCATTGGAGCGGCACCTCACCATGCAGGGCAGCTTCCGCCGCAGCGAGGTCAACACGATGGACCGGGTCGAGGTCGTGGACCCGCTGACGGTCCACATCGTGCTCAAGGCGGCGGCGTCGCCGTTCGTGTCGCAGCTGGCGGACCGGGCGGGAATGATCGTGTCGCCCAAGGCGGCCGAGGCGGCGGGCAAGGATTTCGGCCTGAAGCCGGTATGCGCCGGGCCGTTCCGTTTCGTGGAGCGGGTGCCGCAGGACCGCATCGTGCTGGAGCGGTTTCCCGAGTACTGGGACGCGGCTTCGATCAAGCTGGAAAAAGTGGTTTACCTGCCGATCCCTGACAGCTCGATCCGCCTGGCGAACCTGCAGGCCGGCAGCATCGAGTTGTCGGAGCAGATCCTGCCGACCGACGTGGATGCGGTACGGGGCAATCCTCGGCTGCGTCTGGTGACCTCGGACAACCTGGGATACTGGGGCATTACGATCAACCTGGCCAATGGGCCACGCGCCAAGACCCCGCTCGGCAGCGACGCCCGGGTGCGTCAGGCGTTCGAGCTGTCGCTGGACAAGGCGACGATAAACCAGGTCGTCTATAACGGTATCTACACGCCGGTGGCGCAGGCGCTGTCGCCCGGCAGCCCGTACTACAACAAAGCCGTGCAGCCGCTTGAGCGCGACGTGGAACGGGCGAAGGCATTGCTGAAGGCGGCGGGGGTGACGCTACCGGTGCCGATCGCGCTGACGGTGCCAAATAACCCGGACCAGCGGCAGGCGGGGGAGATCATTCAGGCAATGGCGGCCGAGGCCGGGTTCGACGTGCGGATCACCGCATCCGAGTTCGCCTCGGCGCTGTCGGCAGCCAACCGGGGCGAATTCGAGGCCTTTGCGACCATGTGGTCCGGGCGGGTCGATCCCGATGGCAACCTGTTCACCTTTATCCACAGCGACGGCGCGCAGAACGACGGCAAATATTCCAACCCGAAGGTGGACGCGCTGCTGGACCAAACGCGCACGGTCCAGGACGTGGCTGGACGGCGGGCGCTGTATGATCAAATTTTGGAGCAGACTCGGCGGGATCTGCCGATCATCTACCTTAACAATCCCAAGAACGTCGTCGGCATGTCGGCGCGGGTGACCGGGTTCCGCCCGGTGCCGGACGGGATGATCCGGCTGCAGGGCGTCGGCCTGGCGAAGTAGCGATGCGCAGCCATCTCGGCGGCCGCATCCTGCAGGTCCTGCCGACAATCCTGCTGGTCAGCGTCCTGGTGTTCGCGCTGCAGCAGCTCATGCCCGGCGACCCCGCGGTCGTGCTGGCGGGGGAGGAGCGCGGCGATCCCACCGTCATCGCGCAGATACGCAGCGAGCTATGGCTCGACCGCTCGCTGCCGGTGCAGTACCTGCACTGGATCGGCAACGTGCTGCGCGGCGATCTTGGGTTCAGCTGGCGCATCCGTCAGCCCGTGGCGACCCTCGTACTGACCAAGCTGCCGGTGACCTTGCAGCTCGGCGGAATGGCGTTCCTGATCGCGCTGTGCGTCGGCGTGCCGGCGGGCATCCTTTCGGCGGTAAAGCGCAACACCGGCTGGGACTATGCGGCCAACTTCATCGGGCTGGCCGGCCTGTCAACGCCGAACTTCTGGCTTGGCATCATGCTCATTCTGCTCATTTCGGTGAAGTTGGGCTGGCTGCCGCCCTCGGGCTACGTGCCGCTCGCTGAAGACTGGCGGCAGTCGCTAGCGACCACGATCATGCCAGCCTTCGTGCTGGGCAACGCGATCGCCGCCATTCTCATGCGCCACACCCGCAGCGCCATGCTGATCGCGCTCAACCAGAACTTCGTGCGGACCGCGCGGGCCAAGGGTCTGAATGAGTGGACCGTCGTGCTGCGCCACGCCTTCCGCAACGCACTGATCCCAGTGGTGACCCTGGGCGCGCTCGAGCTCGGCACCCTGCTGTCCGGCGCGGTGCTGACCGAGCAGGTGTTCAGCATTCCGGGCTTCGGCAAGCTGGTGGTGGACGCCGTGTTCAACCGCGACTACCCCGTCGTGCAGGGCGTCGTGCTGGTCACGGCGGGCCTCTATATCCTGCTGAATCTGCTGGCCGATGTGCTGTACGTCGTGATCAACCCGCGACTGCGTGGCGCATGATCCAACGCCCGGCGGCCCTCGCGTTGCGCCGGTTCCGCGAGCGCCCGGCAGCGGTGCTCGGCTTGGTCGTGATCTCGCTGTTCGTGATCGTAGCAATCGCGGCCCCGCTGGTCGCGCCCTTCGATCCCATTGCCACGAGCTGGACCGCCATCCGCAAGGCGCCGTCGCTGCAGCACTGGATGGGCACCGACGAGAACGGGCGCGATGTGCTGTCCCGCGTGGTGTTCGGCGCGCGGGCGACGTTGCTGGCCGGTGTCGTATCGGTGCTGATCGCGGCAGGGGTCGGAGTGCCTGTCGGCTTGCTGGCCGGGTTCGCCGGCGGCGGGGTGGACGCGGTGATTGGCCGGGTCCTGGACGCGATGCTGGCGTGCCCGTTCCTGATCCTGGCAATCGCGCTGGCGGCGTTCCTCGGCCCGTCGCTCAGCAACGCGATGATCGCCATCGGCGTGACCGCGGCGCCGGTGTTCGCCCGCGTCGCCCGCGGCGCCACGATGGATACGATGACCAACGACTACGTCGAGGCCGCCCGCGCCATCGGCAATCCGCCCTGGCGTGTGGCGCTCCGCCATGTGGCGCCGAACATCCTGCCGCCGGTGCTGGTGCAGGCGACCCTGGCGATTGCGCTGGCGATCATCGCGGAAGCCAGCCTATCCTTCCTGGGCCTTGGCCAGCAGCCGCCGGCGCCAAGCTGGGGCAGCATGCTCAACTCGGCGCAGCGCTTCCTGACGCAGGCGCCATGGCTCGCGGTGTTCCCAGGCGCCGCAATCTTCCTGGCGGTACTGGCCTTCAACCTGGTTGGCGACGGGTTGCGGGACGCGCTTGATCCCCGGCGCCGCTGAACCGCTTCAACAAGGCAGTCCAATGCGCATTGCAATCATGGACGACTGGCAGGGTGTCGCGCGCGGCGCCGCGGACTGGTCGGCGGTCGAGGCCCGGGCCGCGATCACCGTGTTCGCCGAGCCCTTCGCGAACGAGGACGCGGCGGCGGCGGCGCTGGCAGATTTCGAGATTTTGGTGCCGATGCGGGAGCGCACGGAGCTCAGCGCCACGCTGATCGCCCGCCTCCCCAAGCTGCGGCTGATTGCGCTGACCGGCGGCCGGGCGCAGACGCTGGCGCTGGACGCCTGCACCGCGGCGGGCGTGCTGGTGTGCAACACCGGCGGCGAACGCTCCTCGATCGGCACGGCGGAGCTCGCCTTAGGGCTAATGCTCGCGGCGGCGCGGTTCATTCCGGCAGGCGACGCGGCGATCCGGGCCGGACGGTTCCAGCACGGCGTCGGCGTCGGCCCGGTGCTGGCGGGCCTGACCCTGGGCGTCGTTGGGCTTGGGAAGATCGGCGGGCGCGTCGGCGGCTACGGCCGGGCGCTCGGAATGGATGTAGTCGCCTGGAGCCCCAACCTGACTGAGGACGCCGCCCGCGCTGGCGGGGCGCGGCTGGTCACCAAAGCCGAGTTGCTGGCGCAGTCGGATGTCATCAGCCTGCACGTGGTCCTGTCGGCCCGTTCGCGCGGCATGATCGGGGCGGCGGATTTGGCTTCCATGAAACCGGGTGCGCTTCTGGTCAACACGTCGCGCGGTCTTTTGGTTGACGAGGCGGCGCTGCTGGAGGCGCTGCACGCCGGGCGAATTTATGCCGCGCTCGATGTTTTCGCTGAGGAGCCGCTGCCGCGCAACCATCCGCTGCGGACGGCGCCGAACACCGTGCTCACCCCGCATCTCGGCTATGGTACGCGGGAGACGTTCGCGCAGTTCTACGGCGAGAGCGTGCAGAACATCCTGGCTTTCCTCGACGGCGCGCCCATCCGCGTGTTGAACCCGGATGCCGCGCCGGGCGCGCACAGCACGGCTTGACCCCAACGCATCCCGGGGGTCCGATGTGTCCAATAAAACTAGGAGACGAACGATGCGTGCATGGGCGGTGGTCGAGAACGGGGCGGATCTGCAGGAGTTGGAACTGCCCACGCCGGAGCCGCAGGGCACCGAGGTGCTGCTGGAGGTGACGCATTGCGGGGTGTGCCACTCCGACCTGCATATCTGGGAGGGCTACTACGACATGGGCGGCGGCAAGCACATGTCGCTCAAAGACCGCGGCGTGGCGCTGCCGCTGGCGATGGGGCACGAGATCGTCGGGCGGGTGTCGAAGCTCGGTCCGGATGCGACCGGCGTGGCCGTCGGCGCCGTACGGATCGTGTTCCCCTGGGTGGGCTGCGGCCAATGCGAGCGCTGTTTGGCGGAGGAGGACAACATGTGCGTTGTCGCCAACCGCAGCCTGGGCGTTTACCAGAACGGCGGCTATGCCACGCACGTCGTGGCGCCGCATCCGCGCCATCTGATCGACCCCGGCACGCTCGACCCGGCGCTCGCCGCGACCTATGCGTGCTCCGGCGTCACGGTGTATTCCGCCGTGCGCAAGGTGCTGCCGATAGCACCGACGGAGCCGATCGTGGTTGTTGGCGCCGGCGGGCTGGGCCTGAACGCGATCGAGGTGCTGAAGGCGCTCGGGCACATGAGGATCGTCGTGGTGGACGTGAACGCGGAGAAACTGCAGTCGGCCATGAAAGCCGGCGCAACAGCCGTGGTGGACGCTAGCACGCCGGGCACGACCCAGCGCATCCTGGACGCCTGCGGCGGGCCGATGCTCGCGGTAGTCGATCTGGTCAACGGAACGGCCACCGCTGCCTTTGCCTTCGCGGCGCTGCGCAAAGGCGGCAAGCTGGTCCAGGTCGGGCTGTTTGGCGGCGAGTTGACACTCCCGCTACCGCTGATGCCCATCCGGGCGCTGACGGTTCAGGGCAGCTATGTCGGCAATCCGAAGGAATTGCGGGAACTGGTGGCCCTCGCGCAAAACGGCGGGATTACAGCCCTGCCGATCACGCAAATGCCGCAGTCTAGCGCCAACACTGCTCTGCAACGGTTAAGAGACGGCAAGGTCACTGGGCGGATTGTGTTGACTGCTGCCTGATCCAGCAAGCTGCTCAATCGCTTATGGGGCATGCCTCGCTGTGATCATGCCCTATGGCGCCGGACGGCATATTGGCAGCCATACGCCGCAAGAGCGGCAACGCGTAGCTTAGGCGGCGCACCAGTTCCGGAGGTGCTGACCTCGCAACGGTATCCAAGCCGTTCTGCCATGAACGGTAGGCATCGGAACTCAGCCCGAGGATACCGTAACGCTCGTCATCTGGTAGCTCCAATAGCCTGGCGAGATTATCGAGCTAACTAACCTCTAATGCAACCTGAGATGGCATCATAGGCAAAAATTCGGCCATATCTTGAAACCCCCACTACCCAGCAAACACTGTAACGATATTATGCCGGAATGGAAGCTTCATCAACGCAGCGTTAAATTAATGTTGGACACCTCTACGACAACCGGCGCGGGTGCCCGAGAGACGATCCATCCCCGAGATCGATCTCAACCCCGTTGCGCGGCCGGCCAAGCAAACTCAGCGGGTCAGCAACCGCGAGCACGCTCTCGCCGCCTATACGGTTGGCGCCGACACCATGACCGTTGCTGACTGGGCCAACGGTCGCCGTCCGTAAAAGAGCACCGACGAATGACCGGCCCCAGGCCAGCGCTGAGGTGCCTTGGATCGCGGTCCAGTTCTCCCGCCAACGAGCCTGACGGTCCGCCAGGCTCATGTTCAATGCGTCGTCGAGCGCGTCCGCAACCTCATCCGCGTCGTGCGGATTGACGATGAGGGCCGAGCCGAGTTGCTTGGCGGCGCCAGCGAACCGCGACAGGATCAGCACGCCAGGGTCCTGTGGATCCTGGGCGGCGATGAACTCCTTGGCGACCAGGTTCATCCCGTCCCGCAATGGGGTCACCAGGCCGACCCGCGCCTCACGCATATAGCCGGCGACGGTGCTGCGAGCCCCGGCGCGGGCCACTAACCGGAGCGGCATCCAATCGGGTTCGCTGAACTCGCTGTTGATGCTGCCAACTTCGCGCTCGATCGCACTGCGCAGATCGCGATAGGCGGGAACGTCCTTGCGTGACTCGGCAGCGATCTGCAGGAACGTGACCCGGCGTCGCCAGTCAGGCCGGGTCTCCAGCAGCCGCCGGTAGCCGGCGACCCGCTGCAGCAGGCCCTTGGTCGGATCCATGCGGTCCACGCCAAGGATCAGGCGCTGGCCAGCCAGGCTTCGCCGCAGCCGTTCGGTCGGCGCTGCCCGCCATGCATCTTCGGCGATGACGGCAAAGTCTTGCGCCTCGATCTCAACCGGAAAAACGCCCAACCGGACGCGCCGGCCGTCAACGCTTAGCCAACCGTTCGGCATCCGCTGCGCATTGCCGATACGGCAAGCGACCTCGGCAAAGTTCTCCACGTCGTTTGCGGTTTGAAAGCCGAGCAGATCGGCCGCAAGCAGGTCCTGAACCAACGCGCCCGCCTCTGGCACGCTGGTGAGCATGTCGGCAGACGGGAATGGGATGTGCAGGAAGAAGCCGATCGGCGCCCGCACGCCGCGCGTGCGCAGCGCGTTAGGCATACCCATCAGGTGGTAGTCGTGGATCCAAATAAGATCGTCGGCCCGCAGCATCGGCCGCAATGCATCCGCGAGCCGCTCGTTGACCTGGCGATAGACCTGCGCATTGCGCCGGTCGAAGGTCATGAGCTCGGGCATGGAGTGCAGCAACGGCCATAGCGTGCTGTTGGAGAACTCGTTGTAGTAACGGTCGTGCTCCTCGGCCGTCAGATCCACGGTCGCATATTTGACCCGGCCCGCCTCGGCCACATGAACCGGTCCGGGATCGTCCGAGATATTGCCGCTCCAGCCGAACCAGACGCCGCCGCGACGCTCCATCAGCGCTTCGAGCGCTACCGCGAGACCGCCCGCCTGAGCGCCAGCGGCGGCCGGTGCGGGAACCCGGTTGCTGACGACAACGAGGCGGTTCACCTGAGCTCCATCAAAGCTACCGGCAATTGGGAGAGAACCCTGGCCAAGGACAGGCGGGATGTACTCATGGTTTCGTCCCCTTCGCCCAGGATGTCGGCGAGTTGCCGGTCAACCAAACTAGATGGCAATAAGACAACAGTTTCGCGCCAATTACCAGCATCGACCAAGGGCGTCTCCGTCGATGGATCAATGCCCATCAGCAGCCGGGTAGCAACAATAATGACCGACTGGCCCTCATGCACCCTTGCAAAAGCGATGGCTTGATCGGCAAACGGACCCTCCAGGCGAAGCGGAACGTAGCTGCCGATGGTGAATAAATCAGGCGACCGGGACCGCAGCGCGAGCGTCCGGGCAATGATGGCCTGCTTGACCCGACCGTCGCGCCAGGTCTGCAGCAGCGACGCCGGCTCTCCTGCCGCGTCCAGTGCGGCCTCCCGCGCTGAGAAGTCCACGGGACGGCGATTATCGGGGTCAACCAAACTGAAATCCCAGAACTCGGTACCCTGATAGAGATCCGGAATGCCTGGGCTGGTCAGCCGCAGCAGCGTCTGCGTCAGGCTATTGACCGCGCCGGCCGGAGCGATCCGCCCGGCGAAGCCCGCCAGCTCACCAACCATGTTGGCGCTGCGGCTGGCATCGAGCAGGCCGGCCAGAAAGGCTCGGCAGGCACCCTCATACTCTGTGTCGGGCGCAGCCCAGCCGGTATGGCGCTTGGCCTCGCGTAGAGCTTTTTCCAACCAGCCGGCGACGCGGTTCTCAAACGCCGCCAATCCCTCGACATCGGTCGGCGCCAGGTCGAGCGGCCAGGCGGCGATGAGGGTTTGGTAGAGCATGATCTCGTCTGCGGCGTCTGGCGCCGGGCCGTCCAGGTCGCGCTTGAGGCTGGCGTTGAGCCGCGTCCAGCGCTGCAGGGCCGACTCCCACTCGGACGGCATTTCGCTCAGCACCGCGAGCCGGGCCCGGGTGTCCTCGCCGCGCTTGTGATCATGCGTGGCGGTCGCCAGCAAAGCGCGCGGAAAACGCTTCTGGCGCTCCTTACCGGCAGCGTGGAACGCGGCGGGGCTCAGGCACCACTGCGACGGTTCGGTGCCGACCTCATTGCGGGACAGCAGGCGGCCATAGCGGTAGAACGTCGTGTCCTCGACCGACTTCGCTGCCGTGGGCGCCGAGAGCTGCTGAAACTTCACCATCGCCCGCAGCCATTCCTGTCGCTGCGTCCCCGCTGGCACGCCGCGCAGCCCGGTGCCGGACAGCCATTGGCCGACCAGCTCCAGCAACGGGCGGTCCGCCGCGCGCACGGTGCGGCGCGCCCCGGCCATGGCCCAGTCCATCACGCGCTGATCCGTTGGGCTGATGCCGGCTGGGCCGGCATAGATGCGATACACGTGGAATTGCACCAGCAGCTCGGTGACCGTATTGCGGATCGCCGTCAGCGTGTAGTCCCGCGTCGATAGGTTGCGCCGGGCGACCCGGTGCAGCGCCGATGCGGTGACGAACAACTCGCTGCTGAGGCTCTCGCGCAGGATTTGGCGCCGGGCGGGCATCGCCTCCTCGTCGAATATGCCGGGACGGCCGGTCAGGCCGGTCCAAAGATTGGTCAGCGGCTCCTCGCCTGTGGGATCGTGCAGAACCGCGGCGGCGTCGTTCATGAAGTCATAGCCGGTGGTGCCGTCGGTCAGCCAGTCGCTCGCCAGGCGCTCATGCGGCGCCAGGATCTTCTCGATCCACAGCACGACGGGCGTGTGCCGCAGTTCGCCCGGACGGGACTCGGCGATGGTCTCTAAGCGCCGCCGCAGCTTGCGGCAGTAGTCGCGCGGGCTGGCCAGGCCATCGACATGGTCGATGCGCACGCCGTCGATCAGGCCCTCGGAATACAGGCGGAACACGGTCCGATGCGTGGCGTCGAACACGTCGGGCAGCTCCGCCCGGACGCCGGCAAGGCCGTTCACGTCGAAGAAGCGGCGCCAGTTGATCTCGTCCGCCGCCGCCCGCCACCAGGCCAGGCGGTAGTGCTGCCGCTCGAGCAGGCGGTGCAGGCGATCTAGCCCAACGGGGCTGTCGGTCGCGTAGGCGCGCAGGCACTCCTCGATGCCTTTGCGATAAACCGGCTGCAGCAGTTCCTGCCGGGCGGCCTCGGCCTGCTGGCGAGTGGCGTCCCGGCCATCGGCGCCGAGGTCGGCAAAGGCCCGGGCCGCCGGCTCCAGTGGGCCGCCCTCGGTCAACAGGACGGCGGCGTAGTCGCGTGGGCTGATTGGGAAACGGTGGTCGTGGTAGCCGACGAACAGCCGGCCGTCGTCGTCGTCGAAGCGCAGCACCAACTCGCCGCGTTCCAGGCACTCGCCGTAGGAGCTGCCGAGGAACGGTGCCAGCATGCGGCCGCGCAGCGACGGGTCGGCCGGGTCCCAGTCGATGTCGAAGTATTCCGCGTAGGGGCTGGCGCGGCCCCATTCCAGCACGTCCAGCCACCAGGCGTTGTCGTTGCCGCCGACGCCCATGTGGTTTGGCACGATATCCAGGATCAGGCCCATGCCGTGTGAACGAAGGGCCGTGACCAGTCGGCGCAGCGCGTCCTCACCGCCCAGTTCCGGATTGATTGTGTTGTGGTCCACAATGTCGTAGCCGTGCGTCGATCCGGCGCGCGCCGTCAGCAACGGGGAGGCGTAGAGATGGCTGGTGCCTAGCTTCGCGTAGTACGGCACCAGCGCCGTCGCGTGGTCGAGAGTGAAATCACGGTGGAATTGGAGGCGGGCGGTAGCTGAGAGGGGTTTCATCGAAGCTTTCTGGCTTTGGTGAGCCCGGCAAGCCGGGCAGTCACCGCGGGAAGATCAAGTAGCGCGCTCGCTGGACCGGGCAGCCGACGGCGCCAGTTGGGATGCTCGTCGAGCGTCCCGGGCAGGTTGGGCTGCTCGACCAAGGCGAGTGCGTCCTCGATCGGTAGAACCACTAGATCACATGCCGCGCCGCCGACATGGCGTGCGGCGGCGTCGGCGATCTGGTCAGACTGGTCCGGGGCCGGCTGATCGGACTGCGCCGCGCCGCTGTCGCGCATGGTGTCCCAAAGTGCGGATCGGTCGCGCGTGCGGAGGTGCTGCTCATGCTGCTGGTTCGCCTCGTCGCCCAGCAGACCGAGCCGGCCGCGCCATTCGAGGTCGCGTCCCGCCCACCAGCCAGCCGTGGTCGGCAGGTCGTGCGTGCTGGTCATCGCAGCCGCACCTTGCGTCCAAACGCGTGGCGAGGTGAAGCGGTCATTATGCCGCTCGAACCACAGGACGCGCATACCCAGCATGGCGGCCCGCTCCAACCGATCCTGGAAGCCGTCTGGAATGGTGCCCAGATCCTCCGCCAGCACGATGGCTCGATGACGGTGCGATTCGAGCGCGATGAGCCGCAGCATGTCGTCGATGGGAAACGAGATGTAGGCGCCATGGGCAGCTGAGGCGCCGTCCGGGACCACCCAAAGCCGGGCAAGGCCGAGCGCGTGGTCAATGCGGACGCCGCCGGCGTGCCGCATGGCGTTGCGCAGCATCTCCAGATAGGCGCCGAAGCCGTTCAGCACGAGGCCGCGCGGCGAGAATGCCGCCAATCCCCAGTTCTGACCCTGCGGGCTCAACAGGTCCGGCGGCGCTCCGACCGATAGGCCGATCAGGGTCTCCGCCTGCCGGCTCCAGCAATGGCTGCCGCCCGAGTCGGCGCCGACAGCGAGATCGGCGACGAGGCCGACCGGCATGCCAGCGTCACGCGCCGCCTGCTGCGCCGACGCCATGCTGCGATTGGCCTGCCATTGCATGAAAGCGTGAAAAGCGACCTCTGTGGCATACGTCACAGCGAACGCGGCGACGGCCGGATTGCTGGGGTCGCGATACTGCTCGGGCCAGCTTCGCCAGTGCCAAAGCGTGGGATCGGTGCGAAAATGATGCTCATGCAACGCCTCGAACCGGGCATGCGTCTCCAACGCGTCGCCCTGCTCGACGCGGTAGACCGCAAACTCCGCGAGCATCGCCGGCGTCGCGGCTTCGAACATCGCGCGGAGTGCGGCGAGGCGCTTGCGTGCGGCAACGGGCCAATCGACCAAATCAGCCGCCTCAAGCCGCTGCGTCTCGCTGTCGGAGGCCACGTCGATCCGGGTATGCAGCACGTTCAGCGCCATGCGGCTCGACGGCGAGTAGGGGCTGAAACGGTCGGGATCGGCGGAGAACTGCGCGTGGACTGGACTGATGGCTATGCCAGCAGCTCCGTGCGCGGCGGCCGGGACGATCAGGTCCTGCAACGCGCCAAAGTCTCCCAGGCCCGCATCCCCGGGACGGCGCAGCGCATAGAGCTGCACCGCTAGAACCCAGGGCCGCTCCTCAGGTGCCGCGTCCGCAATGGTGAAGCAGCGTCGTGGCGCAACCGCCAGCACGGTTTCCTGACCGCCCAGAGTCAGGCGATGATAGCCAGGCATTTCGATCGCCGGCAGCACGGCGCGGCCGTCATGGTCCTCGGCCATACCGTCAAGAACACTGCCGTCTTCCAGCGCAATCCGGAATCGGGCCGGCGCGACCGTCAGCGAGATCGGTTGGCCGGCTTCCGCCGTCACCAGGGCCGGCAGAGTCGAGGAACCAGCGGCGATGGCCGCGAGACTGGCCTCCAGGTCGGCGTCTGTTCTGGATGGCAGGCCAAGCGCCGTCAGCACGGCGTGCAGCGTTTCCGGTGCCACATCGTGCCAGTCGCCGTGCACATCCTTCCAGCGGGATGCGACACCGGCGTGCTCCGCAAGACGAAGCAGCGGGTCGTCGGTCATCCAGCCGTTACCTGCACGACGATGCTGCCAGGCGGCATGTCGGTCAGCGCCGTGCCGGGTGGGTGGGCAAACACTAGACCGCCCGCCGCGGCGGCAGACGACGCCGGCTCATGCCCGAAATTGAACGTGATCGCCAACCGCCGCCCGTTGCCCAGCCGCCACTCCGCCTGAATCGCGCCGGGGGCCAGCACATCCACGTCCAGGCTGCGACAGCCCGGGATGCCCGGCACCACATGCTTCTGCCGGAGCGCCAGTAGGTCCTGGATGAAGCTAAACATGGATGGATCAGCCTTGTCGGCGACCGATGCATCGAAGGTCGAGGCGACGTTGGGGTCGGGGATCGCCTTCCGCCGCGCCTCGTCCTGGAACGCCGCAAAATGCTTGAACTCGGCACGGCGTCCCTCCCGCACCAGCTTGGCGAGATCCTCGTTATGGCTGGTGAAAAACAGGAACGGGCTGCGGGCGGCGTACTCCTCGCCCATGAACAGCATCGGCACGAAGGGGCACAGCAGCAGCAGTGCCGTTGCGGAACGCAGCGCCTGCGGGTCGGCCAGGGCGGTCAAGCGCTCGCCCATGGCGCGGTTGCCGATCTGGTCGTGGTTTTGCAGGCAGACGACGAAGGCCGACGTCGGCAGGTGCCCGCTCGGCTCGCCGCGCGGCCGGCCGAGATGCGGCGAAACCTGGCCCTGATAGGCGAAGCCGCTGGCCAGGCAGTCCGCCAGCAGCGACGTGGTGTCCTGGAAATCCTCGTAGTAGCCCTCGCTCTCCCCGGTCAGCAGCACGTGCATGCAATGGTGGAAGTCATCCGCCCACTGCGCATCGAATCCGTCGGCGCCGGGACCGCTACGCAATAGGGCAGCGCGGTTGTTCTCGTGCTCCAAGATAAGGTGAACGTGCCGGTCGGTCTCGACCGAGGCGCGAATCGTGTGGGCCAGATCGCGTAGGAAACTCTCTTCCGAAATCGCATGCACCGCGTCAAACCGCAGGCCATCGAAGCGATACTCATTCAGCCAATACAGCGCGTTCTGGATGAAGTATTCACAGACCTCCGGCCGGCGGAAATCAATGGCCGCGCCCCAGGGCGTGCTGATGTCCTCGCGGAAGAACGGTTTTGCGTAGGCGTGGATGTAGGCGCCGTCGGGACCAAAATGATTATACACGACGTCGAGAAACACCATGAGGCCAAGGCCGTGCGCGTCGTCGATCAGCGCCTTCAGCTCGGCTGGCGTGCCATAGGCGGTGTCCGGGGCGAACGGCAGCACGCCGTCATAGCCCCAGTTGCGGCCGCCAGGGAAATCGGCGACCGGCATGATCTCAACGGCGGTGATGCCCAGGCGGCGCAGCTCGGGCAGGCGCTGCCGGATGCCGGAGAAGCCGCCCATGACGCCAGCATGCGCCTCATAGACGACGGTCTCGTGCCACGGCCGGCCCTGCCAGCCATTGTTGCGCCATTGGTATTCCCCGGGATCAACGACGACGCTCGGATCGTGCACGTCTGGCGCCTGCAGGCGGGATGCCGGGTCCGGAACCGCCAGCCCATCCGCCAGGCGGTATCGATACCGAGCGCCCGGCGTCGCGGCGAGCGTCGCCTCATGCCAGCCGCCATCCATCGCCTGCATAGGCTGCGGGGCCTGCCCGTCGAGTTCGAGGGACACAGTCTCGCTCGATGGAGCCCAGAGCCTAAAGCGTGTCTGGCCGTCCGGAAGCAGCGTCGCGCCAAATGGGAGGGTATGGACGTGGTGCATTGATCAGGCCTGCAGAATAAGGGTCGCGAGCGGGGGCAAGGTCAGGGATAGCGATGTCGGGAACCCGTGCGAGGGAACCGCTTCGGCATGCAACGCGCCGCCATTGCCAACGTTCGATCCGCCATAGCCGCTGGCGTCAGAATTCAGCACCTCGGTCCACGCGCCGTCATGCGGCACGCCGACGCGGTAGTCGTATCGAGGCACCGGGGTGAAATTGCAGATGACCAGCGCTGCGCCGCCGCCGTCGATCGCCTGACGCAAATAGGCGAACACCGAATTGGCAGCGTCGCCGACCACGACCCAGCGGAAGCCGCGGGGATCGCAATCGCCCTGATGCAGCGCCGGAATCCGGCGATAGGCGCCATTGAGGTCGCGCAGAAGCGCCTGAATCCCAGCGTTCGACGGGTTATCCAGCAAGTCCCAGTCCAGGCCGGTGTCGTGGTTCCACTCGCGGTCCTGCGCGAACTCGCCGCCCATGAACAGCAGCTTCTTGCCGGGATAGGTCCACATGAACGCGAAGTAGGCGCGTAAATTAGCGAATTTCTGCCAAGGGTCACCGGGCATCTTTCGAATGAGCGAGCCTTTGCCGTAGACGACCTCGTCATGCGACAGCGGCAGGACGAACGCCTCGGAGAAGGCATAGACCAGGCCAAAGGTGATCTCGCCGTGGTGGTGGCTGCGGTTGACCGGGTTCTCCTGCATGTAATGCAGCGTATCGTGCATCCAGCCCATGTTCCATTTGAAGTCGAAGCCGAGTCCGCCCTCGTCGGCGGGGCGGGTGACGCCGGGCCAGGCGGTGCTCTCCTCGGCGATCAGCAATGCGCCGGGGCAGCGCTCGGCGACGGCGCGGCTGAGTTCCTGCAAAAAGGCCACGGACTCCAGGTTCTCACGCCCGCCGTACTGGTTCGGCACCCACTCACCGGGGTTGCGGCTGTAGTCGCGATACAGCATCGAGGCGACGGCATCCACGCGCAGCCCATCCGCGTGGTAGTGCTCCAGCCAGAACAGCGCGCTGGCGATCAGGAAGCCGCGGACCTCATTGCGGCCGAGATTGAAGATGTAGGTGTTCCAGTCCTGGTGAAAGCCTTCTCGCGGGTCGCCGTGCTCATAGAGCGGCGTGCCGTCGAAGCGGGCCAGGCCGTGCGCGTCAGTGGGGAAATGCGCCGGCACCCAGTCCAGAATAACGCCGATGCCCATGAGATGACAGCGGTCAACGAAGCTTGCGAAGGCCTCGGGCGGACCCAGGCGGGAGCTCGGCGCGAACTGGCCAAGCGGCTGGTAGCCCCAGGAGCCGCCGAACGGATGCTCCATGATCGGCAGCAATTCGATGTGCGTGAAGCCCATGCCGGCGCAGTATGGCGCCAGGCGGTCGGCCAGCGCCGCCCATCCGGCGCCGCCATCGAGCGAGGCCGGCAACCAGGATGCGGCGTGTACCTCGTAGGTTGAAATCGGCGCGGAGGCCGACTGCGCCGCCGCCCGGCGCTGCATCCAGGCGGCGTCGGTCCAGCGCCAGTTGGCAGCAGATGCGACGATCGAGCCCGTGCGGGGCGGGACCTCGGCGGCCCAGGCGACCGGATCGGCCTTCTGCGGCAGCAACTCCCCGGTCGGGCCCAAAAGCTCGTATTTGTAGATCGCCCCGACCGCGATGCCGGGGATGAACAGGTCCCATACGCCGGCGCCGGTATGCCGACGCATCGGGTGACGACGGCCATCCCAGAAATTGAAGTCGCCCACCACCGAAACGCGACTGGCATTGGGCGCCCACACCGCGAAGCGCACGCCAGGGATGCCGTCCATCTCTGCTGGGTGCGCGCCCAGGACGTGACCGAGATCCCGGTGCCGTCCCTCGCCGAGCAGATGCAGGTCGAGCGGCCCGAGCGTCGGGGGGAACGCGTAGGCATCCGCCGTCTCATACGGACCAAGCGGCGTGTCGAATCGCAGCGTGTAGGGCACGCGCGCCGGGATGGTGCCGGCCCAGAAACCGTCGGGATGCAGCCGTTGCAGCGCGCCAAGCACCTGACCGTTATTACGGTCGATGACTACGGCGCTGTCGGTCTCGGGCAGGAAAGCCCGAACGCTGCAGCCGTCCGCGCCGTCATGCGGGCCGAGCACCGCGAAAGGGTCGCCGTGACGGCCCTGGACGACCGCCTCGATAGCGCCCGCATCCGGCATGGTCATGCTGCGGACTCCAGGGAGAGCAGCCGTTCGGCGATGCGATACAGGCCGCCCAGGGGAATGCCGATCCAGGTCGGGCGGTTGGCCGCCTCATACTTGATCTCGTAGGTGGCCTTCTCGAGCAGGAACAGGTCAAGCAGCGCCGGCTCGGCCTCGGACGACACCCAGCGCGGATCGGCGCTCGCGAGCACGGCGCCATACGCTTCGAGGAACGACGCCGAGGCGCGTTCACGAAACTGCTGCAGGATGGCCTGCCGCCGTTCGGTCGCCGGTTCCGAAGCCGCCACCCGGCCCGGCGCCGCCGCCGCGGCCGCGTAGTCAAATGAGCGCAGCAGCCCGGCCACGTCGCGCAGCGGGCACGACTTGGCCCGGCGCTGCTCCATCGTGCGGGCCGGCTCGCCCTCGAAGTCGATGATGTAGGCGTCGCCCTGCACGACCAGCACCTGGCCGAGATGGAAATCGCCATGCACTCGGGTGGACAGCGCCCCCGCGCCCTTTTGGGCCAAAAAGCCAGCGGCCTCCGACAGCTCCTCCGCATGCTCCAGCAGCGTCGCGGCCTGATGCGCGGTGATCGCGTCCGGCCACTCCTTCACGCCGCGCAGCATCGCCAGCCCGTCCTCAATCTGCTCGACCGCACCCGCGGCCCACTCGGCAAGGATGGCGTCATCCGCCAGCTCCGGACGGAACTCCGGCCGGTCAGTCGGCTGCGACAGCGCGGCGTGCAGCTCGCCCAGCCGCGTGCCGATCGCACTGGCGAACACGTCATAGGCGGCGAAGATGTCGGTCGCGTCGGCCCCGGCGTCCTGGCCGGTCAACGCCACCTCCTCGACGACGCGAGCCAGGAAGTCGAGCGTGTAGGTCCAGCCGTCGCCCTGGTTGCGGACGAAGCCTTGGGCCAAGCCTACGGTATGCGGCGTGCCGTCGGCCGCGACGCGCACCACCTCGCCGAACAGCGGCGCGGTGTTGCCGAAGCCGCGCTCGGTCAGATAACCCGTCATCTCAGCCTCGGGATGCACTCCGGCCAGCACGCGGCGCACCAGTTTAAGCACCAGCGCGTCGCCCACGATCAGCGACGAGTTGGACTGCTCGGCCGATAGCCGGCGGATCTCGGCGTCGTCGGCCAGAACGAGCGTCGCCATCGGCGAGGACGCAACGAAGCGCAGTTCGCCATCGTCGAGCGGCACCACCGCGTTGTCACGGATACCGGCGATCATGCCGCGGGCCATGGCGTCCACCGCGAAGGCGTCGGTCAAATAGCCGACCCGCGCACCGCGGCGCACCCGGGTAAGCGCCAGTTGCTGGACGAGCGCGCCGGAGGTCTCATCCTCCCAAGCAACGCCCAGCGGCAGCACGTAGCGCTCGGCGCGGCCGGGCAGGGCGGCCTCGATCTCGGCGAACATGACGCTGCCGCCGGTGCCGGGCATTGGCGCCGCGTAGGCCAAATGCACGCCGTCCAGCCGCTCGGTTTTCGAGGCGAACCAGCGGCGCTTGGGCAGGTAGGCCGGCAGCGCCTCCCGCTCCAGTACGGCGCGGCCCTGGGGGTTGAGGATGTCGGCGAGGCCGGCGCGCATGACCAAGGTTGCATACTCCGGTAGCGGTTCCGGCGGGGCCGAGTGCCAGGACGGCAACTGCGCCTCGGCCGCCAGCAGGAACCAAAAGAAGCCATAGGCTGGCAAGGTAAGGAGGTAGGTGAGCTGTCCAACCGGCGGGAACACCGAGCCGCCGACGATATCGACCGGCACCCGGCCGGCGAACGCCGACAGGTCCAACTCGACCGCCTGGGCGGTGCGGGAGACGTTGCTGACGCACAGGATGGTCTCGGTATGGCCGTCCTCTGCGACCCATTCGCGCAGGTAGGCCAGGATCTTGCGGTTGCCCGGATACAGGAACCGCTGCGTGCCGCGGCCGAACGCAACATGGCGGCGCCGGACCGCCAGCATGCGCCGGGTCCAGTTCAGCAACGAGTGCGGGTCGGTGGCCTGCGCCTCGACGTTCACCGCCTGGAAACCGTAATTGGCGTCCATGATCGGCGGCAACACGAGTTGGGCCGGGTCGGCGCGGGAGAAGCCGCCGTTGCGGTCCATCGACCACTGCATCGGCGTGCGCACCCCGTCGCGGTCCCCCAAGAAGATGTTGTCGCCCATGCCGATCTCATCGCCGTAGTAGATGACGGGCGTACCGGGCATTGAAAGCAACAGGCCGTTCATCAGCTCGATCCGCCGGCGGTCATGCTCCAGCAGCGGCGACAGGCGGCGGCGGATGCCGAGGTTGATTCGGGCGCGGCGGTCGGCGGCGTAGGTGTTCCAGAGGTAGTCGCGCTCGCCGGAGGTCACCATCTCCAGCGTCAGCTCGTCGTGGTTGCGCAGGAACACCGCCCATTGGCAGTTGGCCGGAATCTCCGGGGTCTGCCGCATGATGTCGGTGATCGGGAAGCGGTCCTCGCGCGCGATCGCCATATACATGCGCGGCATCAGCGGAAAGTGGAACGACATGTGGCACTCGTCGCCGTCGCCGAAATACTGCTGGGCGTCCTCGGGCCACTGGTTGGCCTCGGCCAGCAGCATCCGGCCCGGCGCGTAACGGTCGAGCTCGACGCGGATCAGCTTCAGGATGGCGTGCGTCTCCGGCAGGTTCTCGTTGTTGGTGCCCTCTCGCTCCACGAGGTAGGGCACCGCGTCGAGGCGGAGCCCGTCGATCCCGAGGTCCAGCCAGAACCGCATGATGGAGAGCACGTCTTCCAACACGAGTGGATTGTCGAAGTTGAGGTCGGGCTGATGCGAGTAGAACCGGTGCCAATAATAGGCGCCGGCGACGGGGTCCCAGGTCCAGTTGCTGGTCTCGCTGTCGATGAAGATGATGCGGGTGCCGGCGTATTTCTCGTCGCTGGTGGACCACACGTAGCGCTCGCGCTCCGGACTGCCCGGCGGGGCGAGGCGGGCTGCCTGAAACCATGGATGCTGGTCGGAGGTGTGATTGATGACCAGCTCGGTGATGACCCGCAGGCCGCGGCCATGCGCCGCCTCGATGAAGCGCCGCACGTCGTCCATGTCGCCATAGTCGGTGTGCACGCTCTGGTAGTCCGCGATGTCATAGCCGTCGTCGCGCCTTGGTGACGGGTAGAACGGCAGCATCCAGATCGCGGTGACGCCGAGTTCGGCGACGTAGTCAAGCTTTTCCAGCAGGCCGCGGAAGTCGCCCACGCCGTCGTTGTTGGCATCAAAGAACGACTTGAGATGAAGCTGGTAGATGATCGCGTCCTTGTACCAGAACGGATCCTCGATGGCGGGCAGCGGTGCGACGAGCGGGGCGTCAGACGACAGGGAGGTGCTAATGCTCGTTCTCACTCGGCTACAGTGGGGGCGGCTACGGTTCGGACCCGCCAGATGGCGTAGGGCCGGTCTGGCGTCAACGTGATGCGTTGGGTGCGGTCGGTCCAGCGGAATTGCCGGTCCTGCAACAAGTCGGTGACGTCGAACGCCGCTGGAATGCCGAGCTCGGCATATTGCGCATAGCGCGGGTCCATGCTGATCGCAACGAGGAGGACGTTGGACCGGTCCTTGTTGGCCTTCTCGAAGAACAGCACCTGGTCACCGCTCGCGGGCAAGAACGTGACGCCCAGATGCGAGTGCAATGCGGGGTTCAGCCGGCGTATGGCGTTGAGCTGGGTGATCTCGGCGACGATGTTGCCGGGCCGGTCCCAGTCCCAGGCGCGGAGCTGATACTTCTCGCTGTCCAGGTAGTCTTCTTTCCCGGGCACCGGCGTGCCCTCGCACAGCTCGAACCCGTTATACACGCCCCAGAGGCCGGACAGCGTGGCGGCCAGTGCGGCGCGGATCAGGAAGCCGGGACGGCCCGAGGTCTGCAGGAACACCGGGTTGATGTCCGGCGTGTTGACGAAGAAGTTCGGCCGGAAGAACTCCCGCGGCGCTCCCTGGGTCAGCTCGGTAAGATACTCCTGGAACTCGGCTTTGGTGTTGCGCCAGGTGAAGTAGGTGTAGGACTGCGAGAAGCCGACCTTGGCCAGGCGATACATGACTTTGGGCCGGGTGAAGGCCTCGGCGAGGAAAATCGCATCAGGATAACGCGCCTGCACCTCGGCGATCATCCACTCCCAGAATGGCAGCGGCTTGGTGTGCGGGTTGTCCACGCGGAACAGGCGGATGCCCTGGCCGGCCCAGTATAGCACGACCTCGCACAGCTCGTTCCATAGGCCGGGCACGGCACCGGCTGCGTAGAAATCGACGTTGACGATGTCCTCGTATTTTTTCGGCGGGTTCTCGGCGTAGCGGATCGTGCCATCCGGCCGCCAGTTGAACCAGTCCCGATGCTGTTTCAGCCATGGGTGGTCCGGCGAGCACTGGATGGCGAAGTCCATCGCCAGTTCCAGCCCGTGCTCGGCGCAGGCAGCACGCAGACTCTGGAAGTCCTCGATCGTGCCGAGTTCGGGATGCAGCGCGTCATGGCCGCCTTCGGAGGAGCCGATCGCATACGGGCTGCCGGGATCGTCGGGCGCCGGGGTCAGCGAATTGTTGCGGCCCTTTCGGTTGGTCCGGCCAACCGGGTGAATCGGCGGAAAATACAGCACGTCAAAGCCCATGTCGCGGACGCGCGGCAAATGGCGCTCCACGTCGGCGAAGGTGCCATGCCGAGTGGGGTCATCGCTCATCGAGCGGGGAAACACCTCGTACCACGCGGCGAAACCTGCAGCGACCCGCTCGGCCTGAACAGGAACCGGGTCGAGCATGACGGCTAACGGACGATCGTCCGCTTCGGCCATCATTGCGGCGACCTTGGGCGATAGCAGAGTTTGCCGCTGGGCGTCGGCGTCCTGTTTGGCGATTGACTGCACGACTTTGGTCAGCGCCGCGTTGGCTGCAGCGGCCGCCCGGGCAGCAGCCTGACCGACCAGCGCCGTACCCTCCTGCAACTCCAGCGCGATTGGGACGCCGGCCGCGTGCTTCTTCGCCAGCTCATCCGCAAAAGTGGCATAAGCGTCGCGCCAGGCCTGAATGGTATAGTGATGCACGCCGAGTTCCTGCAGCGGAAAGGCTGCGGCCCAGCGGTCATTGCCGAGCGGCCGCATCGGCACCTCGCGCCAGTCCTGTCCGCCGGGCCCACGCCATTGCAGCATGACGCACAGCTTGTCGTGACTGTCAGCGATGACATCCGCTTCGACCTCGACCAGGTCACCGACGGTGCGCCGCGACGGAAAGCGCCCGCCATCCACACAGGGCGTGGCAGCCTCAACAGCAAGGCGTGATTGCCGGGCAGCCTGCTCGGCGCCGCTCAGCGGCCACAGCTTGGGCGACGGCAGCGCGGTTGCGGCGAAGGCAACCAACGCACCAGGCGGCAGCGTCAGCTTAGATTCCGGGTCGAAGGTCGTGCCGTGCGCCTCAGACCGCCAAGGACCGAACGACCCGGCGCTGGATAGAACCGCCGAGCCTTCGACCTCGGCAGATACCGCCGGGTCCAGGTTTATCAATGCCAAAGCCGCCTTCTGCGCGCGGCGCGGGTCGGTGGCGTCGGTTCGCAGCAAGGCCAGCACCGGCTGTCCAGGGCTCGATAGCAGCCGTGCGACGCCAGCATCGAAGGCCGGCAGCGCCCGGAGCGCGTTGAGTTGCTCGACCTCGACGGTCTCGGACCCATGCGGAAGGTCGCGCATCCAGCCATCGGCGAGCAATGCGGCCAGTCTGCCATGATGCCCGCCAGCGGGCGCGATCACCGGAGCGACGCGGCGCAGGGTGTCGAGCTCCCGCCAGAGCCAGTCGGCCTGGCCGTCCCACCAGGGCAGCGAGCAGGCGACGTAATCGACGGTTCCCTGCGGCAGGTGGGCCACGCTGTCCCAGGCTAGGCCGGGCGTCCAGGCAAACAGGATTAGGTCGGGGCAGCGACCGCGCAGGCGGATCAGAAAGGGAGCAACCGCCGCGGCCGGAAGGTTGAGCAGTCCAAGCAGCCGGACGCCAGCGACGCCCGCAGCGGCCCATTGGGCGATGCGCGGCGCCCACCACTCTGCCAGGCGCTCGGCGTCCTCCGCATCGGCGACGGCGGCGACTGCGGCCTGCGCGCTGATGGGCGGGTGACGCGGGTCGGTCATTGGGGCTGGCGCGACCGCGAACATCGACGCCACAGCAGCGCCGGAAACGCTTTCGGCGGGAACCTGGTCGATCTCAACGTCGATCAGGATGGAAAGCCCGAGACCGCGCGCGGCGGAAACCAGCGTTTTCAGGTCCGGCGGCGGTGCGGTCAGCAGGATATGATCAAACCCGAGTGCCGCTACATGGTCCAAGTCAGAAACATTTGGGTCGGCGTCCAACCGGCATATGCGGGGGGTGCGGGTCGGCGTCATTGAATGACCCGCGCGCGGAGGGGTGTGCATGAGGGTCACTCCTGGGTCGCCAACGATTTGTCTCTGCATCGCGGCTGCAGACACTTAGTTGCTGCGGCTGCACGGTTTCATTCCTACAACTTATGCGTTCAACCTGCGCCGGATGGGCTCGGCGGCTGCGCGGCTAGTCGAGCCGAACGCCGCCGGTTACTGCCTGATAGGTCGCGATGGCAAGGGTGAGCGGCTCGAACGGCTTCGTGATCACAAATGCAGGCTCGAGATCCTCCCCAGTCAACAGCCGCTCCGGATAGGCAGTGACGAAGATTACCGGCGCGTAGTGGTGCTGCATGATGCGCGCCACTGCCGCTGTGCCGTCGCCGCCGATGCCGAGGTTGATGTCAGCGAGGATCAGGCCGGGTTTGTGCAGCGTCGCGAGTTCGACCGCCTCGGCCTCGCTGGTCGCGACTCCCACGACATTGTGTCCGCAGTTCTGCACCAATTCCTCAATGTCCATCGCAATGATCGGCTCGTCCTCGATGATCAGCACGTCAGTCGCGGCGCCGGCGCGAAGATGGGCGCGGGCATCGGCCAGCTGGGCCTCGGCGTCCGCCTGAGCCAGTTGCACGATTTCCGCGGCGGCGCTGATTGGCACCTCCTCCAGCGACGTCAACAGAAGCAACTCTCGCTGAGTTTGCGATAGGCCGCCGGTGATGAAACTTGTTTTCAGCGTGCTCAGGCCGTCGAACTGGCGGGTAACCGCGCGATAGAGTCCGTGCCGCGCATCGCCAGTGCTCGTGTTCTCGGCCAGCAGGTTGCGCAGGCTATCGGCGACCATTGCGTCGCCGCGGCTTTGGCTTCCAGTCAGGGCGCGGGCATAACGGCGCGCATAGGGCAGCGCGCGGATCAGGTCCTCGCGACGCAGGCTAGTCATAGAGCGTCCCTTTCATGCACAGGCAGCGTGCACTGATGGTGTGTGGACCAAGGCCCAGGATTGGGCGGGCAGTTAATTGGGCAGGCAGTCAAGTGGATCGATGGTGTGTAGATGGACATAGCCGACCCTGACATCCGGCACCAAATCGTCGAGTTGCTGCCAGACCTGCGGGCCTTTGCGCGGTTCCTGGTGCGGGACCGCGTTGGGGCTGACGACATCGTGCAAGACAGCATCGTACGCGCCCTGGGCGCAATAGACCAGTTTCAGCCGGGCACGAACTTGAAAGCCTGGCTATTCACCATCTTGCGCAACCAATTCTATGAACAGAGTCGGCGGCGCAGGCGAGAGGCCAATGCGCTGCAGGCACGGTTTGACCCGTCGGAGGCCGCCAACCCGCAGCAGCATGCCCAATCAGACATCACCGATCTGCAGCAGCTCATTTGGAAGCTGCCGCCCTCGCAGCGTGAGGCGCTGATTTTGGTGGGCGCGCAGGAGATGTCGCACGAGGAGGCCGCCGCCATCTGCGGCGTCCCGGTCGGCACGATGAAGGCGCGGCTATCCCGGGCGCGCAGCGGGCTAGCCACGCTGATGGGACC
>JANXVC010000255.1 GCA_025351925.1 Rhodospirillales bacterium
TTCGCCGGCGTGCGCTCCGTCATCGGCACCGCCGCACGCCGTGGCATGGGCGCCTACCAGGCTATCCAGCAAACCCTACGCGGGCAGGCCACTCCCTACCCGGGTTGAGCAGAAACGGGTTCGCATGGAATGATCACATGCGCGGATGCGTCGTGCGGCGCGACATCGATGCGATAGACCTCCTCCGCTCGGTGGCCCGTCGCGTCCAGGAGGGCCAGCACCGCCGAACGGTGGGTGGCTGCTGACTGGGATGGCTCGGGCGTCTGCCGGGCCCTGACCGACACCATCGAACGACCCACTGGCTTCGCGCTCTCCTGACAGGCTGTCGGCTTGCTCATCATGGTCTCCTGACTTGATCGGTCGTCAGCCTCGCCCGGGCCGAAAGCCGTGTCCGGCGTGCGCTCGCCAGGTCCGGTTCGCATGCTTCCTAGATTTGCTATCTCACTGTGGTCAAACGATCCTGATGTCGTTCTCGACCGCGGTGGTGCCCAATGCGGCCCATGCGATCCCGGCGGCCAGGTCGCGGTCGCGCGGCGACTTGACGCTTCCGGTCAGCCTGACCTTGCCGCCGTCGATGCTGACCGTCAGCCCGTCGGGATCGTCGAGCCACGAGCGGTTCAGGGCGTGCATAATGCCAGTCTTGATATCGCCAGCCTCGCCGGTCGGCTTGATCGTGGTCTCGTTTGAGACGCCGATGACGCCGACCATGCCGTGCACGTCCCGCTCGACGGCCTGCCTTTGGTAGTGCCAATTGAGCTGCCCGGTCAGGGTGATCCAGCCATCGTCGACCTGCACCTGCACGGCGCCCACCGGGAGAGACACGTCCCACGCGATGCGTTCCACCGCCGCCATCGCCAGCTCCTCGTCGCTTCGCGCCGCTCCGGACGGCAGGCGGATCTCGATCTCCTCCGCGACTGCCATGACCCCTTTGACCCGCCGGGCCGCCGTCTCGGCTGCGATCTTCTGCGCCAGGGTGTCGACCCGGCCCGTAAGCGTCACCACACCTGCATTTGCAGTCACCCCGATATGCGCCGCAACCACGCTCGGCTCCCAGCCCAGCTCCGCAACGACGGCCTGGCGCAGCTTGTCGTCTTGAGACATGAAACCTCTCCTGGTGGATTTGGTCAGCAGGTCACTCGGCCCGTCAACTTGGCTGGGGTAGGATGCACCGGAGCAGCCCCTTGGCGAAGGATCGGAAACTACTCAGGGCTTGAGGTCCTGCAACTGCCGCTCCGCCACACGGAAGGCGTCGCGGACCGCCGTGTAGGCATCCGGGTGTGAGCGGTGCTCCTTCCCATGATGCGGCTTGTGCGACACCGCCAGGTCGCGGCCGGGTAAGCCCAGCATGATGTGCACGCCGACCTGGCCATGCGGCTGGCCTTTGCCGCTGGACGCCTCCAGCGTCACTCGGCAGGATACGAGGTTCATACAGTGCTGTTCCAGCTTGGCGACATGCGTGCGGATGTCGTCTTCCAGGGCAGGAGAGCCTTGCAAGCCGTGGAAGGCGATTTCGATTGGACGGTCCATGCTTCAAAGCTCCTTGGGTATCTGTGCCAGCGAGGCCAGAGATAGGGCGGCACAGCCGCGGTCGAGGTCATCGAGGCGGGGCGCTAGCCAATGCCGAGGCGGGCGAACACCGGCGCCTTCACCAAATCCAGCGTGAAAGCGAAGGCCGCTGCAGCGGCGAGCGTGCCAGCCACGACAAGGGCCGGCAACGGCGTCACGGCGATGCCGCCGACCGCCAGGGTGACGGCAAGCAGGACATCGGCCACGGACGATGCAACGAGCCACGAACTCGGGCGGGAACTCCACAGGCGCCGGCGCTCGCGGATGACGTAGATCGTCGCCTGGCTCCCGAACACCAGGGCGGTGAATGTCAAAGTCCTCAGCGCCTCGATACCGAAACCGAAGGCGAACTTGCCGATAGCCAGGATAGCGGCGCAGAAGATCAGCTGGCCGATGCCCATGGCGACGCCTGCGATGGTCAAGCTGTCAACGCGCCAGGCATTTGGCTTGGGGGAGGGGACCACATTGTCAGTGGTCAGCGACATCGCCAGGAAATCGCCCGCGATCAGCAGGATGACCATGAGCAGCGGGGTCAGGACCGCGTGCCCCGTCATGACCAGGCCGACCACCAGCAACAGCACCGTCACGATCTTTTTGGTAATCGAGTTCAGCGTGTAGGTCAGGATGCGCTGGAAGGTCACACGGCCTTCCCTCACGGCAGCAACGATGCCGGCGAGGCCGGGCTCGATCAGCACCATGCCGGCGGCTGACTTGGCGACGTCCGTTGCCGTCGAGACCGCTATGCCAACCTGCGCCTGGCGCAGCGCCGGGGCGTCGTTGGCGCCGTCGCCGCACATACCGACGGTATGGCCGCCGTTCTGGAATGCCTGCATGAGCTTGTATTTGTCTTCGGGGAGGACGCTGGCAAACACGGCGTAGTCCTCGGGCCGCACTCCGTCCGGGATCGGCCCTGGCGGGCAAGCCGCACCATCGAGCCCGACCGCGTGCGCCACGATGACGGCCGTCGCCGGGGCATCGCCCGTCACCATGACGGTGCGAACGCCAAGCGTCAGCAGTTCCGCAACAAGCCCTGCCGAGTCTCCGCGCGGCGGGTCGCTGAGCGCGATGAGCCCGACCAGCTTCAATGCAGCCGATGGCCCTGCTGCGACGGCAAGCACCCGGAAGCCCTGTTGCTCAAGCTCGTCCGCCGCCGTGGCCGCGGCCGTCAAAGGCGGGGCAAGCGCACTGACGGCGGCGTAGGCGCCTTTCACGATGCGCTGCGCGCCGCTGCTGGGACCTACGACTTGCGCCTCGGCCATCTTCGTCGCGGGGTCGAACGGGATGAACTTGATCAGGATCAGCGTGTCGTCGGCATTCCCGCTTTTGGCGGCAGCGTGGCGGATGGCCGCATCAACCGGGTCCTGCCCACCCTGCGAGCTGGCCAGCGCAGCGAAGGATAGGACCCGCGCCGTATCGAAGCCAGGCATGGGACGCACCGCCGCCACCTTCAGCTCGTTGCGGGTCAACGTGCCGGTTTTGTCGGCGCACAGCACGTCCATCGTTGCCGCCTCGTCCACCGCGGATAGCCGGGTCGGCAGCACGCCCAGCTTGGCGAGCGCTCGGGCGCCGATTGCCGACGCAAGGGTGAAGGTGGCCGGCAACGCCACGGGGATCGATGCGAGCACCGCCGTCAGGATGAGGGGAACGATCTCGCCGAGCGGCAGCTTGAGGACGTAGGCATAGGCCAGCAGCGCCAGGATCACGCATCCGCTGAATGCAGCGAGGTTGCGGACCACGTGCAGGACCGCCTTTTGCTGGGAACTGACGACGTGGGCGGTGCGGACCAGCTCGGCCGTGCGGCCGAACTTGGTTCGCGTTCCGGTCGCCGTGACTTCGGCCACGGCCTCGCCGCGGCGGATCAGCGCGCCTGCGAAGGTCTGCAGGCCTGGGCCGGCCTCGATAGGCACAGACTCGCCGGTGAGCATGGATTGGTCGAGCAGGACCTCTCCCGATACCAGGCGCACATCCGCGGCAACGACGCCGCCGAGCGAGAGCTTGACCACGTCGCCCGGCGCCAGCCCGGCCGCGGGCACGACCGTCCAGCGATCGTCGCGCCGGACGGACGCAGTCAAAGCGAGGCGCGATCTCAGGGCGGCAAGGGTCGCTTGGGCGCGGCCCTCCTGGACGAAACCGAGGGCCGCATTGGACACCAGCAGCACGGCAATAATCGCGGCCTCGGCGTAATCGCCGAGTGCTAGCTGCAGCAGGACCGCGGCTTCGAGCATCCACGGCACCGGCGCCCAAAGCTTCTCGACGGCCCGGCGCACCGGATGCATGGCCGTGTCCGGCATCGCGTTCGGGCCGAACTGCGCCAGCCGGCGGCGCGCCTCTTCACTGGTCAGGCCGGCTGCCGAACCGTCCTGCGCGCCGTCGGCTGCTTGATTGCTTAGTTCCGGCACGGACACCGGCAGGTCAGCCATATGCCCGCGCATCAACCCTATTTGACAGCTGGCTGCCCGGCCCTGATGGAGCCGCTCAGCTCACGATGACGAAGTGGCCGGCCGGCTCGACCACGGTCGTGGTCCCATGCACGTCGAGGCGCGACGAGCCGGCGGTGTCGAGGACCGCCTTGGCATGGGCCACCTCATCCGAGGGGCCGTGCGCCATGACCAGGAAGCTGTCGGCGGCGATGGCGGTCTCGTATTCGAGCACGCTGTCCTTCGGCACGCCGATGCCGATGAGGGCTGCGCCTAGCGCGCTGAGGCCGCCCACCACGACAGCGCCCTCAAGGGCGGAGATCAGGGTGGCAGCGATGTAGCCGAGCACGATCACCGGACCCGCCAGGGGAATGGTCACGAAGACGCCGCCGAAGAACAGGCCCCAGAGCCCGCCCCAGAACGCGCCGCGGCTGCCCCAGAACTTCACCCGGTCGCCGACATTGTAGAAGCCGACGACTTGCTCCTCGGTGTGGTAGCCTTTGCCGACGATGCTGAGGCTCTTGATCGCGATCCCGGCAGCGGTCAGCTTCTTGATGGCCGCCTCCGCGGCGAGATGATCCGGGAAAACGGCGATCACTGCGTCATGCTTGATCATTTGATGCACTTTCAAGACGAGAGGGCGTGCGAAAAACTGTCCGCCACAGTCTGCAAGGTATTCCCGAACGAACCGGCCTAGGAAGCCTCGGAAACTACTCAGCCGGGCCGTGCTCGCGGATGCACGGTCAGGGAACGAGGACTGCAGCGCCCTCGAACCTGCCTTCCCGGAGATCGGCGAGGGCTTGATTGGCCTGGGCCAGTGGATAGGGCGTCGTCTTGGTGACGATGCCCATCCCGGGTGCGAGGCGGAGGAAGTCGAGGCCGTCCTGCCGGGTGAGATTGGCGACCGACACGAGCTGGCGCTCCTCCCAAAGCAAGCGGTAGGCAAAGCTTGGGATGTCGCTCATGTGGATGCCCGCGCAAACGACCCGGCCGCCCTTACGGACCGCCTGCAACGCTGCTGGCACGAGGTCGCCCAGGGTCGCGAAGATGATCGCGGCATCCAGCGGCTGCGGCGGCATCTCGTCGGACCCGCCAGCCCATGTCGCGCCGAGGTCGCGCGCGAACGCTTGGGTGGCAGTGTCCCCAGGGCGCGTGAAGGCGAACACCGACCGGCCCTGCCATCGTGCAACCTGCGCTACGATGTGTGCCGCAGCACCAAAACCATACAAGCCCAGCGCTTTGCCCTCGCCCGCGATCACCAGGGAACGCCAGCCGATCAGCCCGGCGCAGAGCAGGGGAGCGAGCGCCACGTCGTCGCCAGCCTCGCCGAGCGGGAACGCAAAACGCGCATCGGCAACGGTCGCCGTCGCGAAGCCGCCGTCGCGAGTAAACCCGGTGAAGAGCGGGCGGTCGCAGAGGTTTTCGCGGTGGTCCATGCAATACGGGCAAACGCCGCAGGTGTGGCCGAGCCACGGGATGCCGACGCGTTCTCCCACACGCAAGCCCTGGACGCCTGCGCCGACCGCATCGATCCGGCCGACGATCTCGTGGCCTGGAATGATCGGCAACATGGGGTTCGGCAGCTCGCCATCGACGACGTGCAGGTCGGTGCGGCAGACGCCACACGCGGCGACCTTCACCCGGATCTCGCCCGGCCCTGGTTCACGGTCTGGCAACTCCGTCCACTCGAGGGCAGCGCCAAGCTTGTTCAAGACCATCGCCTGCATGGGACGCTCCGCCTCTATGAAAGCAATGCTGTCAGTGCGATAGCAATGAGCATCGGTCCGTCCGCAGCAGCAGGTCGCGCGTCACCCCGCCGAACGCCCATTCGCGTAAACGGTTGTGCCCGTAAGCGCCTGCGACGACGACATCGGCCTCCCGTTCCCGGGCAATGGCGTGCAGTTGTTCGGCGTCGTTTCCGGCCGACGCCTCCGCATGGCACTCGGCCGAGACGCCGTGCCGTTTGAGCCAGCCTGCGACGTCTTGGAGTTGCGCGCGCGTCGCCGGCAGGTCCTGCTCCGTGGCGATCCCGACAATGCTGACACGGGCGGCCTTTTGCAGCAGCGGCAAGGCGTCGGACGCGGCGCGCCGTGTCTCGCGCGTGTCCTTCCAGGCAATGATCGCATGTTTAAGATCCAGTGTCTCGGCGGCCGATGGCACGATCAGGACAGGGCGGCCAAGTTGCATGATGAGATCGCCCGTGCTGACCGGCGGCGTGGCGCTAAGCAAGTCGCTCGACGTCACGCCGGTAATGAACAGGTCCGTGCTGCGCGCCTCGCGCGACAGGTACTCGGTGAGCGGCGCGTAAGTCACCGTCGAGCGCCACTCCATG
>JANXVC010000270.1 GCA_025351925.1 Rhodospirillales bacterium
GCGCAGATCCGCGCATGGGCGTTGTCGGTGATGCCGGGGAAGCGCCGCCGTAGCTCGAAGATGACCGACAACTCACCGGCCTCATTAAAGGCGGCGCGGATCGCGGCGGCGTCCGCTTCGGTTACGATGAACATCCCGGAACCCTCAAGACTCCCCTCATTTTCAGATCGCACCGAAGATCTCGTTGAAGACCGGCTGTGCCGCGAGCGTTTGGGCGAATTGTTCGACCAGAGGCCGTAGGAGATGCTCTGGCATGGTGGGGATGAGTTCGTAGAGCATGCTGCCTTGGCGGAACAGCGAGTGAGTGCGTCGCTTGGTCGTGTTGGATTTGAGGTGCCGGTCATAGCCGAGCGCTTCGCCGGCCGCGCCGAGTAGGGTCAGCAGCACGACGGCAAACGCGTTGATCAGCCACAAGCGGTCGCGCCGGTCGGCGGTGCTGACGTGCATCGCACCCATCCCCATGCCGAAGCGCAGGTCCTTGGTGTCGCGGAACGCGCCCTCGATGCCCCGGCGCTTGCCGTAGAGGTTGACCAGCGCCCTGGCGGTCTCGCTGGTGACGCTGGCCGCCAGGCACCAGGGCTGCTTCATGTCTTTCGCCGGCACGCACACCACAGTGGCGACCGGATAGCCCTCAGCGGTGACCGTGGCACAGCACGGCACGCGTGCGCGTCCGCCTGCTCCGACCCACTCGGCTGCTGGTCGTGCCTCGCCGTCGGCGGCGGTCACCTTGATGTTGCCGCGGAAGCGGATGACGACGTCGAACCTCAGCTCGTCGGTCAGCATGCGGTAGAGCTTCTGATCGCCAAAGCCGCGATCGGCCACAATGCGCACGCGGACCTCGGCGGGCAGCACTTCGGCCAGGCGCGTCAGGACCTGATCCTCGTAGGCGTTGCGTTGGTCCTTCAGCGTCGCCGTGCCGACCGTCAGCCACACCAGCGGCGTCGCCCGCCCATGGCGGCACAGCAGCGACAGCATGATCGTCGCCTGGCCGTCGGCGTCGAAGTCGGTCCAGTCCATCGCCACCGTGATGCTGGATCGGCTCCCCACGACGTAGGGCACCCAGTGAACCAGCAACGCATTGACGTCGATGCCTGGGTTGGACAGCAGCCGGTCCACCTGTTTGCCGGATGCGAGAGCATCCAGCGAGATGGCATGTTTGGTCAGCCGTCCCCGTGCCAAGGCCAAACCCTGGCCGATCATGGCGACCGCGAGCGAGGCAGACTCGATCACCCCGAGTGTGGCCCCAGCCAGCGAGAGCACGCGCTTGGCATGCAAGCCGTCCGCGAATAGCGTCTTGAGGAAACAGTGGACGCCCTCGAACGAGAGCGGCTTCTTGGTCGGCATCGTCCAGCCCCGTGCAGTCAATCACGAAACCTGGAATCGCATCTCTCCGCGGCTTGCAAGCAGGTTCCGACCCTCGTCACACTTCGATCGTCTGACGAGCCGGTGTAAGTCTATTCGTAAACTTCGGACCGTTCGCACGATCCGCTTTCTCCCTACATCATCAAAGCGGAATGAGGGGAGACATGAGGTGCGCGATGTATGTCGACAAGCGGCTGGACGACGTCATGGCAGTTCAGACCCTGTCGCGCTTAAACCGCATCTTCCCCGGCAAGACCGGAACGTTCGTATTGGATTTCCGCAACAAGGCAGAGGACATCCTGAGAGCCTTCGAGCCGTATTACCGGACAGCCGCACTCAGCAACATCACGGACCGCAACCTGCCACACCAACTGTGTGAAAAGTTGGACGGCGCGTACGTCTACCTCTGGGAAGAAGTGGAAGCTTTCGCAAAGTTGTGTTTTAGTAACCGCAACGACCAGGCGTTCCAGGCTCACCTAAAACAGGCGCTGGAGCGCGCCAAGATGCCGACCAAGGAGGAGCAGGAGCTGTTCCGCCGGGATGCTTCGACATATGTGGTGGCCTACGATTTCCTGTCCCAGTTGGTCGATTACGATGACCCTGAACTGGAGAAGCTGCACGCCTTTTTAAAGATGCTGTTGCCACGGCTTCGAGGCCAGGACCCTGACCCGGTGCTCATCGACGGCTCGGTGCGCCTGGCTGGCTACAAGCTGGTGAACAAGCATGAGCATGCGCTGGATTTAGAGAAGGGTGCGGGTCGTGCCCTCGACCCGCTGGGCGCAGGCGGCGGCGAAGCGCATGTCGATGAAAAGGCGAGGCTGTCCGAGATTATCAAGAAGAACCACTCGCTGTTTTCTGGCAAGCACTCAGACCCCGAGATCGCTGGCTGGTTCACCGCAGTGGTGGGAAATTCAATTGCCGACGCGAAAATCATCGCGCAAGCCAAGGCCAACCCAACGATGGGACAGTTTGCAAACGGGGACATCAAGTCCGTGCTGGCTGCGGTTGTCATCAAGGCTCTTGAAAGCCATCACGCGATGTCGGAACAAATGCTCCAAGATCCCAAGGTGTCCGATGACGTGTTCGAAGTGTTGTTGCCTGAAATTTATGAACAGGCTCGTTTCGCCATGCCCAGCGCAGCATGATGGCAAAGTTCACATCACTTGTGATTGGGACGATTAACGGGCCGAGGCAATGGCCGAATTCAGCTAAAGGTGCTCTGGGAGGGCCTGCGCGAAGTGGCAGCCCCACCCGCCGCGGCACAGTAGGTCTGGCATGGACGGCATAGACGCAACTCACCCCATTATTCATTCCAGCCATCGCGCCACTCTCCGTGCCATTGGCAAGGACGAGTACTGGTTGCAGGCTTGGCTCGCCGAAGATCCGTCGCGCCTCGGTATCGGCAAGATCGTAATCAAGGCTAAGGAATTGCGCCAGTACGGTGCCAAAGGCGGGCGCCTCGACATTCTGGCTTACGACGGGGCGCTCGACACCTATTACGAAATCGAGGTCATGCTCGGCGAGTGCGATGCTGATCATGGATTTCGGACCTTGGATTACTGGGCGCGTGAGCAGCTTAAGAATCCAAACGCCCGGCATGTGGCTGTAATCGTCGCCGAAGACCTTTCCGGCCGATACCGCACTGTCATCGAGACCTTGGCCCAGCGCCTGCCATTGATCGCCATTGAAATCCGGACCCTTGTAGTTAAGTCGCTGCCACCCATGGCAACCACTTTCGCCGTCGTCGTCGCGCAGCCAGAAGACTTTGTTCTGCGCCCTGCCGACGAACCGGAGGGAGCCGAAACCGGGGCGCCCAACGATGAGGCTTCCTGGCAGAGCAACCGGCCCGAGTTCACGCAGTTCGCGCGCGACATGCATAAGCAGTGCAATGAGAAGATCGGACCGAGCACCATCGACTTCTCGGCAAAAAGCTATGTGGCCTTGAAGAAGGGCAAGAGGGCTTGGCTGCCAATGTGGCCGCGCAAGGATGGAGCCTACGTCTACATCCCCGGCGGAGATGGTGGCACGACAGACCAGCCAAGCGACTTCTACGCTACCGTCAAGGACGCACTTGCCCCGCTCGGTGTTGAACCGTCATGGAGCTTCAAATATAACGCTGGTGCAAACCCAATTGCATTTACAATCACGTTCCAAAACGCTTCTCATTCTAAAATCCTCGAAGTACTCGCTGAAGCGTATTCGCTGGCCTGACTATGTGCGAGGTACGGTGGCAGTGCAGGCCAACTTCATTCCAGAGAGAATGCGCAGCTTGGTAGGCGGCTAGGCCTAAAACCGTCAGTTCGCATGACGACCAAACGCATGGTAGACGGTGCTTCCGGTAGGATGGCGGGTAAATCAGGTTGGCGTAAGCCGTCTACCGCCAACTGTTACGGAATTTTATTTCGACTGCCTCGGCGACCGGATCCTCGCCCTCATCTTCAAGGATGCGTTCGCGGTCGTTCAGAATGACTATGGAAAGCCTGAAATCATAGTTGTCTGGAACGAGGCACATCTCGATAGCCGTTTCTCCAAACCACACGTCGGCTTCATGCCGGATGCCGTCCCGATCCTGTGTCCCGGCAGCCAGCAATGAACCCATAGGCGCCTCGATGGGTGGCCCGGCAGACGCCTTGATCCAGTTGTGCGACCGCAGCGCTGCGGTGCTGGATCGCGCCCAAAGGATAAAGTCGGCATTGGCTGCCACAACGAGTGCGCGCTTGCCGGTCATTTCCAGCCACCGCAGAGATGTCGATACCAGCGACGTCCCGTAGCGCCCTGCGACATTGGACAGGCGATGCAAGTCCGGTGTTTCGCTTTCCTCGACCTGCCTGCGGAGGTCGTCAAAGGGCATCAGCAGGCCCGTGGCGAAGGCATCCGCCTCGCGCTCAATGTCACGCAAGGCATTCTGTCCGGCCGCTATTTCGCGGGCGGAACACCGGATCCCGCCGGTTCGTCTCGCGACCTCCCGGTGGAGAAGGTAGTGCCCAAATTCGTGCGCCTGCGTGTGCAGGACCCGTCCAGGACTGCGGATCCCGTCGCTGAACAGGATGGCCCACCCCGGCCCGCCCTCCGTTGCC
>JANXVC010000105.1 GCA_025351925.1 Rhodospirillales bacterium
TACTCGAGCAACTTGACGACTTCATCGGTCCGCACTGAGCTGGGGCTCACGACTTCAAACACGACGACTGGGTCCGGGACTAACCGCTCGTTGCCGGGAACTTGCGAGCACGTCACCACGGCCTCGGGGTAGCGCACTTTATTTCCTATAGTTGCGACGCCGCCGCCCTCGGGGAGCATCGGGACACAAGGACTGTCACGCAAGCGCAGCTTGAGTTGGAAGTAGAGATTGCCGGCGATGAGACCGTGGTTGTTGGTGCCGCCGGTCATGGCGACGGGCTGGATGCCGTCGAACTCGTAGCGTCCTTCCTGGCCTTCAGCCCAAACGAAGAACTCCTCTTGGGTCATGGGCTTGCGGAGCGCGACGTTCATGGGGGCACTCTAACATTGACGGATATGGATGTCTGGGTCTTTCACCATTTCAGGGTCTGCCGATAGGCGCACAATAGCGAAAGCCCGCGAGATCCGTCGTTTTCTGCCGCTCCATCCGGGCAAACAAACAATGACGGCCTCTCGCACCCGGTCCATGATCGCGCGGGAGGAACCAACGGATGGACACCGGGATCACCAACACGGCCGAACTGCAAACCCTGCATGAGATCATCGCCGCGGCGCATGCGCGGCTCGACCGCAACATGTGGGACTACCTGGTCGGCGGCACCGGGACTGAAACCACGATGCTGCGCAACCGGCTGGCGCTGGACCGCATCGGCTTCCGCCCGCGCGTGCTGCGGGACGTCTCCGCCATCGACACCTCCGGCCGGTTCTTTGGGCATAAAGTCCGGTTGCCAATCTGCCTGGCGCCGGTCGGCGGCCTCGATTTCATGGGCGATGGCGGCGGCATCACCGTGGCGCAGGGCGCGGCGGCGGCCGGGGTGCCGTTCATGCTCAGCTCGGTGTCGGAGCGCGGGATGGCCGCGGTGGCGGCCGCATCGTCGGGGCCGCGGGCGTTCCAGCTCTATGTGCGCGGCGACGGCGCCTGGATGGACGACCATGTTCGCCAGGCGGTGGACGCCGGATACGACGCGTTCTGCATCACGGTGGACACCGCGCTGTACAGCCGGCGGGAGCGGGACATCGCCAACCGGTTCGCCAAGCCCTGGCGGGCCGCGGCCGGCGGCATGGAGTTCCAGGCGGCGCTGAGCTGGGACGACATCCGGCGGTTCAAGGATAGGCACGCCATCCCGCTGATCCTGAAGGGCATCGCCACGGCTGAGGACGCCGTGACCGCCTGCGGGATCGGCGTCGAGGTCGTGTATGTCTCGAACCATGGCGGGCGGCAGCTGGACCACGGCGCCGGCGCGATCGAAATCCTGCCCGAGATCGTCGCCGCCGTCGCCGGCCGGGCGCGAGTGATGGTCGATGGCGGGTTCAGCCGCGGCAGCGACATCGTGAAGGCGATGGCGCTCGGCGCGGACCTTGTCGGCATCGGCCGGCTTTATTGCTACGGCTTTGCCGCGGCTGGGGCCGCTGGAATTGCCCGGGTGGTCGAACTGCTGGACATCGAAGTCGCCGAGTGCCTCGGCCTGCTGGGCCTGACCAGCTTCGCGGAGCTTGATGCCTCCTATTTGCGGCCAGCGGAGCCGGTGACGGTCCCGCATGTGCACAGCGCATTCCCGTTGCTGACGCTGCCACGGTCGTCGCCGCTGCAGCCGTAGCCCTACCGTGCGCCGCCCTATGGGGCCGGGCTGGGTTGCCAGTTTCCTTGCTTGAGCGCAACTAGCCGTTTGGCGGCTCGATCAAGCGCATGGTTCGGGCTGGGATGCGAGGAATGACGATGATGAAACTCGGCCGTATGCTCGCGGGCGTGGCGGCGCTGGGCGGGTGTGCGCCGAACTACTCGCCGGACACCTACGCCAGCGGCTCCGTGCAGCAGGCAAATAAGGTGGAGCAGGGCGTCGTCGCCGGGCGGCGTCAGGTCGGCGTGAGCGCGGACGGCACGGCGGGCGGGATCACCGGGGCGGCAGCGGGCGGCATCGCCGGCGCGCAGGCGCCGGGCGGCGGTGTGCGAACCGCGCTGACGGCGCTGGGCGGTACGGTGGTGGGCGGCCTGGTCGGCAGCGGGATCGAGCGGGCCACCGGCGACACCACGGCATTCGAGTACGTCGTCCGCAAGGCGAACGGCGAGCTGGTGTCGGTCACGCAGAAGGACACGCGGCCGCTGGAGCTCGGGCAGAAAGTGCTGGTGATTGCCGGCGGCCAGGCACGGATTGTGCCGGACTACACCGTCCCGCCGCCCATGTCGGTTATCGGTGGGCCGGTCACCATTGCACCGGTTTTGCCCGTCGCCAGCTTGCCCCTCGCGCCGGATCCGCCGTCCGTGGCCGTCCCCGAGCCTACCCCACCACCGGAAAGGTAGCCGCGATTGCCCAGGCGAAGGCCAGTGCGATCGCCGCCGCACCCACCAGCGGGTGCCCGGTGCGTCGGTAGGCCCAGCCGCTGAACAGCCCGTACACGATCAGGAACAGCAGGATGACGGGCACGATGATGATCAGGAAGAACAGCCGCGGCGGGTTCAGCGCGATAGCCAGCACCAGCGACAGCACGAAACATACCTTTGTCAGCGCGTAGGCGCCCGTCCGCGCGCCGGGGCCGCGCGTCGCCCACTCGTCGGCGACCGAATACACCAGCGTGCCGACCAGCACCGCCAGCATGATCGGCACCCGGCCCGGCGGCAGCATGAACGACGTCACATAGCGGTCGATCGGCACCCCGATTGCCAGGATGCAATAGGCCGCCATCAGCACGGTCGCCACAATGAACGGCACCTCGGGGGTCCGTCCGCCGGTTGGCTGCCGCACCAGCCACAGACCCGCCGCAGTCAGCAGCCCATAGACGGCGTAGTGCACGGTCAGGTAATCGCCCAGCAGGCTTGGCAGGAAATCGGTCGGCAGCTTCCAAAGCACCAATGGCGTCAGTAACGCCGGCAGCACGGCGACCGGCAGCAACCGCAGCCAAGGCAGCCCGGCCCCAACCGGCGTCGCTGACACGCGCGGAAGCAGGCTTGCAAGCGGCCAAGCCAGCGCGACCAGGCCCAAATACAGCAGCCCGAGCCACGGGCCCCGCGCGTCGATCCATCCATCGCCCTGGCGCTGGAAAACCTGGTTCAGCCACTCCAACGCCTCCACCAGGCTCTGCCGGCTGAACAGCACGCCGATGTGCTCGACCCCGCCGGACAGCGTGGAGCGCCGGGCCGTGCCGTCGTCAAACCGGCCATAGGTAACCCGCTGCTGCGCCGCGTCGCCGGCCGTCATGCGGGCGATGCGCAGCCCCTCATCGCGGATCATCGCCGGCTCCAGCGCCCCGGCGATGACCAGCAGGTTGCGCGGCGAGGCGGCCGTAACGCTTGGCGAGAACAAGGAGACCGCGACCGTCGCCTGTATGTCCGGATGCGCCCGCGCATAGCCCACGACGATGTCGGACGCCATGGAATGCCCCAGCAACGCGATCTGCTGACCGCCTGGCAGCCCGTGCGCGAACCCGACCACCGCGTCCAGCGCCCGCATCAGCACCGCGTTGCGCGCGGCGTCGTCGGCCAGGCCGCCGCTGAGCGGCGCCGGGTTCTGGCCGTGGCCGGGAAAATCGAAGGTGACCACCTGGTAGCCATTCCGCGCCAGGGTCACCGCAAACGGCAGCATAAGCTGCTGCGACCCGGCGAAGCCGTGCGCGACCACCACGACCGGCGCCGGTCCCGCCGAAGCCAGTGTGAACGTTGTGATCGGAATGACACCGACCCGCCCCCGCGTGACCAGCAGCCCTGCCTCCGCCGCCTCCAACTGCCACAGCGCGACCAGGATCGCCGCGATGGCGAGAACCGCGACTGCCAGCCTCGGCATAATCCGCATTTGCATCCTTTATTCGTCGTCCCGCCCGCTGGTAGGGAGTGTCAAGATGCTGTTACATGCCATGTGTCATGTCCATGCTGCTCGCCGACGCACCCCTCGACGCACCCACGACAGCGCCCCGGCTCCACGCCGTTGTCATCGGCAGCGGCTTCGGCGGCCTGGCTGCGGCGGTACGGCTCGGCGCGCGCGGTTACCGCGTGACGGTGCTGGAGAAGCTCGACGCCCCCGGCGGCCGCGCCTACGTGTTCCGCCAGGACGGCTTCACCTTCGACGGCGGCCCCACAATCGTCACTGCGCCGTTCTTGCTGGAAGAGCTATGGGCCTTGTGCGGCCGGCGCCTGTCGGATGACGTCGAACTGCGGCCCATCACCCCGTTCTACCGCATTCGCTTCGACGACGGCGCCGAGTTCAACTACACCGGCGACCCCGCCGCCATGCGCGCCGAGATCGCCCGCTTCTGCCCGGCCGACGTCGCCGGCTACGAACGTTTCATGGCTGCCAGCGAGGCAATCTTCCGCGTCGGCTTCGAGCAGCTGGGCGACGTGCCGTTCGACAGCTGGACCGACATGGCCCGCGTCGTGCCGGATCTGCTGCGCCTCGGCAGCCTCAGCAGCGTTTTTCAACTTGTCGCCAAGCACATCCGCGACCCGCGGCTCCGCGTGGTGCTCAGCTTCCATCCGCTGCTGGTCGGCGGCAACCCGTTCAGCGCCAGTTCGATCTACGCGCTGATCGCCTTCCTGGAGCGCCGCTGGGGCGTGCACTTCGCCATGGGCGGCACCGGCGCGCTGGTCACGGGCCTCGTGGACCTGATATGCGGCCAGGGCGGCGCGGTGCATTGCAACTCGGAGGTCGCCGAGATCACGGTGGACCAAGGCGCGGCCACCGGCGTTCGCCTGCAATCTGGCGTGGTGATCCCGGCCGATATCGTGGTGTCCAACGCCGACTCCGCCTGGACCTACCGGCATTTGGTCGCGGCCGAGCACCGCCGCCGCTGGACCGACCGCCGCATCGAGCGCGCGCGCTACTCCATGAGCCTGTTCGTCTGGTATTTCGGTACTCGCCGCCAGTATCCGGACGTCGCGCATCACACCATCCTGCTCGGGCCCCGTTACCGCGAACTGCTGCAGGACATCTTCAAGCGGCATCACTTGGCCGACGATTTTTCACTCTACTTGCACCGTCCGACCGCGACCGACTCAACATTGGCGCCGCCGGGCTGCGACGCGTTTTACGTGCTGTCCCCAGTGCCGCATCTCGCCAGCGGCACCGACTGGGCCGCCACCGCCGAAACCTATCGTCAATCCATCGCCTGCGCGCTCAGTGAGACAATCCTGCCCGGCCTCGAAAACGAGATCGTCTCCCAGCGCGTGATGACCCCGCAGGATTTCCACGACCGCCTGCTATCCTATCGCGGCGCCGCCTTCGGGATGGAGCCGATCCTCACCCAATCCGCCTGGTTCCGCCCGCATAACCGGAGCGAGGATGTCGATCGCCTGTTCCTCGTCGGCGCCGGGACGCATCCCGGCGCTGGCCTGCCCGGCGTCCTGTGTTCAGCGCGTGTCCTCGATACGGTGGTGCCGCATGCCTCAGCCCTTGCTCGATAGCGCCGACCTCGCCGCTTGCCGCGACCTGCTGCGCGGGGGTTCGCGCAGCTTCTTCGCCGCCTCGCTGCTGCTGCCGCGCTGGGTTCATGAGCCGGCGACGGCGCTGTATGCATTTTGCCGGGTGGCGGATGACCTGATCGACGCTGGCGATAGTCCGGCCGTGGCCCTTGCGGATTTGCGGGCGCGGCTCGACGCCGCCTATGCCGGGCAGCCCCGGCCCATTGCCGCCGACCGGGCGCTCGCCGCCGTCGTGCTGCGCCACGCTATTCCGCGCACCCTGCTGGACGCGCTGCTGGAGGGCTTCGCCTGGGACGCCGCCGGACGCCGTTACGACAGCCTGACCAATCTCGAGGCTTACGCCGCCCGGGTCGCTGGCGCGGTCGGCGCCATGATGGCGACGCTGATGGGTGAGCGTTCGGCGGAGGGTGTGGCCCGCGCCTGCGACCTCGGCATCGCCATGCAGCTCAGCAACATCGCTCGTGACGTGGGCGAAGACGCCCGGGCGGGCCGGCTCTATCTGCCGCAGGACTGGCTGCGCGCTGCCGGGATCGACCCCGACGTGTGGCTGGCCTGCCCGGTCTTCAACCCTGCGCTGGCCAGCGTCATAGAACGCCTGCTGCAGGCGGCCGACGGCCTCTATCGCCGCGCCGACTCCGGCATCACAGCACTGCCCCGCGCCTGCCGACCCGGCATTGGCGCCGCGCGGCAGCTCTATTCCGAGATCGGCCAGCAGGTTGCCCGCCAAGGCTATGACAGCGTCGGCAGCCGCGCCGTCGTGCCGCCCAGCCGCAAGCTGCGCCTGCTGGCCCGCAGCCTGGCCGCTGCAACCCGCAGGCCGCGCCCGATCGGCCCGATTCCAACCCAGGAGGCCGCGCGCTATTTGGTCAGTGCCGTCATCGCAGCGCCTGCCCCGTTGCGCCCCGCGGCGCGCCCGCCGGTTTGGCAGGCCTTCGATGATCGGGTCGCCTGGCTTTACACCCTGTTCGACCAACTCGATGAACGGCAGATGAGCCGGGAGCGCCCCTGATGTTCGCGCAATGGGAATGGGCTATCCTGCTGCTGGTCCTGGGCCTGCTGATCGCCGAGCTGATTTCTACTCGCCGCTCGATCCGCCGCGCCAGGGATGGCGCGCCGCACGCCGAAAGGTCACCACCGCCGCGGAATCCGGAACGGTAGCATCGCCTGCACCCACGGCGTCCGGAAACGGTCTAGCGACAGGCTCTCATGCACCGCCGTAACGGGCTCGCCCAGCAGCCGCGTCTCGATCACCGAGCGTGAGTAGAACGGCGTGTCCTCCAGCGTCTGCCGCACCGTCGGGACGCCATCGGCCCGCGTGACCCGCGGGACCCGCCACAGCCGTGTGGGCGGCAGCACGGCCGGCGGCGGCGGCGAAAATGTTTCGACCGCGCCATCGCGCCCGACCCGCAGCGCCAACGACTGATCCCCGCCCACCCTTCGCGTCGCGTTGTATAGAATGGTGGCCCCGTGCCGCATCGGCGCGCGGCACCAGTCCCACTCGACGAAATCGTCCTCGAGCGCCGCGTCTCCTTCGTTGGTATCGAGGTAGCCCGGTCCCGACCAGCGCAGCGCCGGGTGGCTCAGCGCCACCTCGACGCGCGACACCGGGGCGATCGGCGACCAGCGGTGCCGCCCGGCGGCGTCCAGGTTGAAACGGCGGCCCGTCACCGCGGATGGACGCACGCGCACGGTGCCGCGGATGCGCGAGGGCAGGGGCGCCGTCACCTCGTCGATGTCGATCGTCAAAGTGTC
Source organism: Rhodospirillales bacterium (assembly GCA_025351925.1). Classification (GTDB taxonomy): domain Bacteria; phylum Pseudomonadota; class Alphaproteobacteria; order Acetobacterales; family Acetobacteraceae; genus CAHJXG01. Next base: position 7,219 of record JANXVC010000105.1, read on the forward strand.
GCCGTCCCAGCGCAGCGCGCTCGGTCCGATCGCGAGGTGCCGCGGCCCGCGGTCCACGGCACCGGCGCCTCGCTCGGTCATTGCCCAGCGCTTCGGCCGGCCATACAGCACGGCGTTCAGGGCGCAGAACTGCAGTGGATCGCCGCTGCCACGCTGGCGGGACCACTTATAAAACGGCGAGAACACGCTGCCCAGGAAGGCGATCAGCGTGATCCCGTGCTGCCCGTCGTCACTCAGCGCATCGACGTACCACCAGGCATAGCCGCCGCGCGCAACCGGCTGGTCGAAGCCGAGTCCCGCATTGGCAGGTCGGCCAGCAGGCTCGCCGCCGCCAGCCGGCCCGACAGCGCTGCCATCGGCACCCCCGCTCCCGGATGGGTGCTGCCGCCCGCCAGATACAGGCCGGGCACCCGGGTCCGCGCGCCCGGCCGTTTGAACGTCGCCGTCGCCCCGTGCACCGCTGGGCCGTATAGCGCCCCGCCCGTCCCCGGAAACAGCCGATGGAATCCCTCCGGCGTCGTCGTCTCCGTGGCTTGTTGCGTCAAATTCAGGCCGCATCGGGCCAACAGGCGAAGGCTCCGGTCGTTGCATTGCTCAATCTCCGTGGCGGTTGGGGGCCGCGCATCGCCGTTGGGCGGCGCGTTGACAAGGCACAGCAGGCGTTCGGGGCCAGTCAGGAGAGCGTCGTCGTCCCCACGGTCCTGGGCACACACATAAACGGTCGGCTCTTGCGGCAGTGCGCCGGCAGCGAGCTCGCGGAACTCGGCCGCGTAGTCGCTGGAAAAGAATACGTTATGACGCGACAGCGGAAAGCCCTCGGCCCGGGCCACCGTCGCCCAGGTGACGGCCGAGAGCGACCGGCTCTTCGCCGTCACTACGGGCGTCGAGCCCCGCACCGCTGCACCCAGCAGCCCGGCCGCGACGGCGCCTGCATCGGCGTTGACCACCACCGCCCCAGCCGCGATCCGCTCGCCGTCGGTTAGCCGCACTCCGGCCACCCTCCCGCGCTCCACGAGCACCTCGGCCGCTTCGGCGCCATAGCGCAGCGTCGCCCCGCGCGCCGCTGCGAGCCCGGCCAGCGCCTGCGCGATCCGGTGCATGCCGCCCTCGACCAGCCACACGCCGTCGCGCTCGACATGCGCCACCAGCATCAGAGTGGCCGGCGCCAGGAACGGCGAGGACCCGCAATACGTCGCATAGCGCCCAAACAACTGCCGCAGCCGCGGGTCCGCGAAGTGCTGGCTGAGCGCTTTCCACAGCGTGTCGAACGGCCGGATGCCCCACAGCGCGACCGCGCCGGCGTCCCGCACCAGCGAGCTCATGCTGGGCCGCGCGCCGCGGATGAACGGTTTTTCTAAAGTCGCATAGATGCGCCGTGCCTCTGCCGAGAACGCCAGGAACCCGGCCGCCTCGGTTGCGCCAGCAAATTGCCCGATGGCGTCGGCCGAGCGCTCCAGATCGGCGAACAGGTCCAGTCGCTGATCGGCGTTCCAGGCATGCCGCGCCAGGACGCTGGCCGGACGCAGCGTCAGGTGATCGGACAATGCAGCGCCAGCATCGGCGAAAATCGCCTCGAACACCCAGCGCATCGTGAACACCGTCGGCCCGGCGTCCAGCTGCCGCCCCGCCACAGTAACCTCCCGCAGCTTGCCGCCTGGAGTCGCCGCGCGCTCCAGCACCGTCACGTCCAGCCCAGCGCAGGCCAGCTCCAGCGCCGCCACCAGGCCGCCCACCCCGCCTCCGATCACGACGACCTGACGTGCCATCCGTCCCCCAGAAACCGCTTGACCTCGATGTCAATTAACGTTGACAGTCGCATCTGACAATCCAGCCTGACAGATGGGCCGGGCAAGGGGAAGCATAATGGACGTTATGGGGCGGATCGAGCGGGCGTTGTATGCGGCAGTGTCGCGTGCCGATGTCGAGGGTTGCCCGCCCCGCCTCGCCGCCGCCATGCGCCACGCCGTGTTCCCGCGCGGCGCCCGCATCCGCCCGCGGCTTTGCCTCGCCGTCGCTGCCGCCTGCGGTGAGGACGACCCGGCCGTCACCGACGCCGCCGGCGCCGCGATCGAGCTGCTGCACTGCGCGTCGCTGGTGCATGACGACCTGCCGTGCTTCGACGACGCCGACACCCGCCGCGGCCGTCCCACCGTGCACCGCGCCTTTGGCGAACCGCTGGCCGTGCTGGCCGGCGACGCCCTGATCGTGCTGGCGTTCCAGACTCTGGCGCATGGCGCAGCCCTCACCCCGAAGCGCCTGGCGCCGCTAATGCTGACCATCGCCGAGTCGGTCGGCGTGCCGTTCGGCATCGTCGCTGGGCAGGCGTGGGAGTGCGAGGACATCGTGGACCTTGCGCAGTACCAGCGCGAGAAGACCGGCGCGCTGTTTGCCGCCGCGACCGTCGCCGGTGCCGCCTCCGCGGGTGCTGTGGCCGAGCCGTGGCGGATGCTGGGCGCCCGCCTCGGCGAGGCGTTCCAGGTCGCCGACGACATCCTGGACGCCACCGCCCATCCGGACACGGTCGGCAAGCCCGTCGGCAAGGACATCGCCTTGGATCGTCCCAGCGCGGTGCGCGAGCTCGGCCTCGACGGCGCGATCATGCGGCTGGAGACGCTGGCCGCCGCCGCCGTGGACGCCGTGCCGGCCTGCCCGGGCGCCACGGCGCTGCGCAGCCATATCCTGACTGAGACCATGCGGCTGCTGCCCAAGGAACTCGTCCGGCACGCGGCGTGAGTTCAATCGCCATCGCGACCGATGCCTGGCACGTTAATTTACGGGAACGGCGTGACCGCCTGGTCGCTAACCCGCGCTTCCGGCGCTGGGCTGCCGCGTTCCCGTTCACCCGGCCAATCGCCCGGCGCCGCACCCGCGCGCTGTTCGATCTCTGCGCCGGCTTCGTCTATTCGCAGGTGCTGCAGGCCTGCGTGGAGCTGCGCCTGTTCGACATCCTTGCCGAAGGGCCGCAGACGCCCGACGCGCTGGGCACGCGGCTCGATATCCCATTGGACCGGATGCAGCGGCTGCTGCTCGCGGCCACCTCGCTGAAGCTGCTGTCGCACCGTCGCGGCGGGCGTTTCGGCCTGGGTTCGCTCGGTGCGGCCATGGTCGGCAATACGGCCGTGACGGCGATGGTGCTGCATCACCGGCATCTCTACACGGACCTGAATGACCCGGTGACGCTGCTGCGCGGATCAGCCGACGCGACTGGATTGTCGCGCTATTGGGCCTATTCCGGCAACGCCGACGCGGCCGGGCTCGATGATTACCAAGTCGCCGAATACACGGCGCTGATGGCGGCGTCGCAATCGCTGGTCGCCGACGAGGTCCTGGCCGCCTACCGCATCGGCCGGCATCGATGCCTGCTGGATGTCGGCGGCGGCGACGGCAGCTTTCTCCAGGCTGTCGCCGGGCGAGCGCCAAACCTGAAGCTCATGCTGTTCGATCTGCCGCCCGTAGCGGAACAGGCTCGCGCACGCCTTGAAGCCGCTGGATTCGCCGGCCGTTCCACGGTCGCGGGAGGCGACTTCCTGACCGATCCGCTCCCCAAGGGCGCCGACATCGTCTCGCTGGTCCGCGTCATCCACGACCACGACAATCCCGCCGTGCTCGACATCCTGCGCGCTGCCCGTCGTGCCCTGCCGCCGGGCGGTACGCTTTTGCTGGCCGAGCCCATGGCCGGAACGCCCGGCGCCGAGCCAATCGGTGACGCATATTTTGGCTTCTACCTGATGGCGATGGGTCGTGGCCGCGCACGCACCCAGGCGGAGCTCATTGCCCTGCTGCACGCCGCCGGGTTCGACAACGTGCGCCGGATGCCGACGCATACGCCGCTCTTGGTCTGCGTCCTCGTCGCAAAAGCGTCACAGGATGCCCCCAAACTGTAAATCGTAGTTGACATGCAAGTCCGTCAGGCTACGTTGACACACAACCCGGGCCGCAGCGGCCCGCACAGCTCCGGGAGGGCGCAGATGGAAGCAATGGCAGTCGTTCTCACCGGTCCCGAGGACCTGGCGCTCAGCCGTCTGGTGCTCGACGCCGCCGGCCCCGGGGACGTTGTAGTCGATATCGAGTGGAGCGGCATCAGCACCGGAACGGAGCGATTGCTGTACACCGGAACGATGCCGCACTTTCCCGGCATGGGCTATCCGCTAGTGCCCGGCTACGAGTCGGTCGGCCGCATCGCCGCCGCCAGCGCCGGCTTCGAAGGCCAGGTTGGCGACCGCGTGTTCGTGCCGGGTGCCCGCTGCTTCGGCGATGTGCGCGGCTTGTTCGGCGGCGCTGCTTCCCGCGTTGTGGTCCCAGCGGGCCGAGTCACGAGAATTGACGAGCAGCTGGGTGAGCACGGCGTGCTGCTGGCGCTGGCCGCGACCGCCCGCCATGCGTTGGCGTTGCCGGGTGTGGCGCTGCCCGACCTCATTATCGGCCACGGCGTGCTCGGCCGCATGCTGGCGCGGCTCGCCGTGCTGTCCGGCGCCCGGCCCGTCGTGTGGGAGCGCAACTCGGCCCGTGTCGAGGGCGCCGAGGGCTACGACGTCGTGGACCCCGCGATGGACGACCGCCGCGACTACCGCGCCATCTACGACGTGAGCGGCGACGCTGGCCTGCTTGATACCTTGATCGGCCGGCTTGCCCCCGGCGGAGAGGTGGTGCTGGCCGGCTTCTACAGCGACCGGCTCAGCTTCGCTTTCCCGCCGGCCTTCATGCGCGAGGCGCGCATCCGCATCGCCGCGCAGTGGGCGCCCGCGGACCTCGCGGCGGTCGCGGCGCTGGCCGGGTCGGGCGAGCTGTCGCTGGACGGCCTGATCACCCATCGCAATGCGGCTGCCAACGCGGCCCAGGCCTACCGCACCGCCTTCGACGAAGCGGTGTGCCTGAAAATGATCCTCGATTGGAGAGCCTGCCCATGAACGCCGTCGCATCCACAGCACCAGCCGCGCCGACAATGAGCATGACCGAGGCGCTCCGGGCCGAAGCCGCGATCGAGCCGGATGCGGTCGCCACGACGCCCGCGAAGAAGGAAACGCAGGTCATCGCGATCTATGGCAAGGGCGGCATCGGCAAGAGCTTCACCCTCGCCAACCTCAGCTACATGATGGCGCAGCAGGGCAAGCGCGTGCTGCTGATCGGCTGCGATCCCAAGAGCGACACCACGTCGCTGCTGTTTGGCGGGCGGAGCTGCCCGACGATCATCGAGACCTCCTCGAAGAAGAAGCTCGCCGGCGAGAAGGTGTCGATCTCCGACGTTTGTTTTATTCGCGACGGGGTGTTCGCGATGGAGCTCGGCGGTCCCGAGGTCGGCCGCGGCTGCGGCGGGCGCGGCATCATCCACGGCTTTGAACTCTTGGAGAAGCTCGGCTTCCACGAGTGGGGTTTTGACTACGTGCTGCTCGACTTCCTCGGCGACGTGGTGTGCGGCGGCTTCGGCCTGCCGATCGCTCGCGACATGTGCCAGAAAGTGATCGTCGTCGCCTCGAACGACCTGCAGTCGCTGTATGTCGCGAACAACGTGTGCTCGGCGGTCGATTACTTCCGCCGCATGGGCGGCAACGTCGGCGTGGCCGGCATGGTGATCAACAAGGATGACGGGACGGGGGAGGCGCAGGCGTTCTCCGACGCGGTCGGCATCCCCGTGCTGTCGGCGATCCCAGCGAACGAGGACATTCGCCGCAAGTCCGCCAACTACGAGATTATCGGCAAGCCCGGCGGCGAGTGGGCGTCGGTCTTTGAATTGTTGGCCGAGCAGGTCGCCAGCGCGCCGCCGGTCCGCCCCGCGCCGCTGACCCATGACGCTCTGCTGAACCTGTTCAAGGGCGACGCGGTAGGTCGCAACGTCGTGCTGCAGCCGGCGACCGAGGCCGATATGTGCCCGGCTACGGTGAGCAACAAAGCATCCCTAGAAGTCGTGTACGAGGGCGTCTGAGCATGGACGGCGCCATCATCCCGCCCGTTATCGGGTCAGGCTGTCATGGCGGCCGGGACACGATGATCGAGGCCGCGCGCGCCGCGGGCAAGAGCGCCGCGATGGATAAGCTGATGCAGGACTACCCGCGCGGTCCGCACGATCAGCCGCAATCCATGTGCCCGGCCTTCGGCTCGCTGCGCGTCGGCCTGCGTATGCGCCGCACGGCGACAATCCTCAGCGGCTCCGCCTGTTGCGTGTACGGCCTGACCTTCACCTCGCACTTCTACGGCGCGCGCCGGACCGTGGGCTACGTGCCGTTCAACTCCGAGACGCTGGTCAAGGGCCAGCTTTTCGAGGACATCCGCGACGCCGTGTATGAGACGGCGAAGCCGGCGGACTACGACGCGGTCATCGTCATCAATTTGTGCGTGCCGACCGCATCCGGCGTGCCGCTGGACCGGCTGCCGAAGCAGATCGACGGCGTGCGGATCATCGGCATCGACGTGCCGGGCTTCGGCGTGCCGACCCACGCCGAGGCCAAGGACGTGCTGACCGGCGCTATGCTGAAATACGCCCGGACCGAGGCCGAGCAGGGCCCCGTCGCCCGGCCCCGCACGCAACAAGACATGCCGACCGTCACGATGATCGGCGAGTTCTTTCCGGGCGATCCGCCGGGCGTCGGCGCGCTGCTGGCGCCCATGGGTATGGCCGTCGCCCCGCAATTGCCGTCCCGCGAGTGGCGCGACCTGTATGCCGCGCTGGACTGCCAGGTCGCTGCCGCGGCGCACCCGTTCTACACGGCGACGGTCCGTGAGTTCAAAGCCGCCGGCCGCCCGGTGGTGGGCAGCGCGCCGGTCGGCCTCGAGGGCACTGCCGCCTGGCTCGACGCGATCGGCGCTGCGGCGAACGTTGCGGCGGACAAGATCGACGCCGCCAAAGCCCGCGCGCTGCCGCTGATCCGCGCCGCACTCGACGCCAACCCGGTCCACGCCCGCATCACCGTCTCCGGCTACGAGGGTTCCGAGCTGCTGGTGGCGCGCCTGCTGATCGAGGCCGGCGCCGAGGTGCCGTATGTCGGCACCGCCTGCCCGCGCACCGAGTGGAGCGACGCCGACCGCGAGTGGCTGGTGGCGCACGGCGCCCACGTCCAGTACCGCGCCTCGCTGGAGCAGGACCTGGCGGCGATGCTCGACGTACGGCCGGACCTCGCCGTGGGCACGACGCCGCTGGTGCAGAAGGCCAAGGAGCTTGGCATCCCCGCGCTATACTTCACCAATATGGTGTCCGCCCGGCCGCTGTTCGGCGCTGCCGGGGCAGGGGCGCTGGCCGGCATCGTCGCGGCGCAAATCGGCAGCGGCGGCCGGTTCAACCGCATGGTCGATTTCTTCCAGTCGGTCGGCGCCGGTGAGACCGCCGGCTATGGCTTCAACGGCGTGCCCAAGGAGCCGAAGGGCGCGCGGGAGCGCTACCGCCGGGCGCGCGAGGCCAAGAGCCGCGCCAACGAAGCCGTGGGGACCTGAGCCGTGCTGGTGCTCGACCATGACCGCGCCGGCGGCTACTGGGGCGCCGTTTATGCCTTCACGGCCATACGCGGGCTGCGCGTGGTGATCGACGGCCCCGTCGGCTGCGAGAACCTGCCGGTCACGGCGGTGCTGCACTACACCGACGGCCTGCCGCCGCACGAGCTGCCGGTCGTCGTCACTGGGCTGTCCGAGGACAATCTGTCGATGGACGGCACCGAGGGGGCGCTGCGCCGGGCGGCGGCGACTGGGGACATCGACATGCCATCCGTCGTGGTGACCGGCAGCATCGCCGAGATGATCGGCGGCGGCGTGACGCCCGAGGGCAGTAATCTTCTCCGCTTCATCCCGCGCACCATCGACGAGGATCAGTGGCAGGCGGCTGACCGCGCGATCTATTGGCTGTGGACCGAGTTCGGCGCCAAGCGCGCCAAGCCGAAGCCCCGCGCCGAGCGCGCGCCGGGCACCAAGCCGTGCGTCAACATCATCGGACCGATCTACGGCACCTTCAATATGCCGTCCGACCTCGCTGAGATCCGCCGTCTCGTTGAGGGCGTCGGCTGTGAGATCAACCTGGTGTTCCCGCTGGGCTCGCACATCGAGGACGTGACGAAACTGCCGAACGCCGACGTCAATATCTGCATGTATCGCGAGTTCGGCCGGCAACTTTGCGAGGAGCTGGACCGCCCCTATCTGCAGGCGCCGATCGGCCTGTTCGCCACGACCAATTTCCTGCGCAAGCTCGGCGAGCTCACCGGCATCGATCCCGAGCCGTTCATCGAGAGCGAGAAGCACACCACGATCAAGCCGGTCTGGGATCTATGGCGCAGCGTTACCCAGGATTTCTTTGCCACCGCGAGCTTTGCCGTGGTCGCGACCGACACCTATGCGCGCGGTATCCGGGGCTTCATGGAGGGCGAGCTGGGCATCCCCTGCACCTTCAGCTTCAGCCGCACCGCGGGCACCAAGCCGGATAACGCCGCGGTACGGGCAGCAATGCGCAAGACGCCGCCGTTCATTCTGTATGGCTCGTACAATGAGCGGATGTATGCGGCCGAGCAGGGTGCGCGCTGCATGTACATTCCGGCCTCGTTCCCCGGCGCCGTCATCCGCCGGGCCACCGGCACGCCGTTCATGGGCTACGCCGGAGCGACGTACTTGGTGCAGGAGTTCTGCAACGCCCTGTTCGACGCGCTGTTCCACATCCTGCCGCTGAGCACGGACATGGACCGCGTGGACCCGACGCCGGTAAGCGCCGGCGAGTGGAACGCCGATCCATGGGACGACAATGCCGTGGCATTGCTGGACCAGTACGTCGAGACGGAGCCGTTCCTGGTGCGCATCTCTGCCGCCAAACGGGCGCGGGACCGGGTGGAGACGGACGCGAAGCGGGCGCGCGAGGGCCGGGTGACGGCGGCGCGCGTGGAACAGTCGCTGGCCGAGATGGCCGCGGGCCGGGCGGCGTGAGCGCCCGGGACGAGACACCTGAGGGGCGGCTGAGCCCTTCGGAGCGTGGCCGTGGCATCCGCCACGGTGAGGCCCTGCTGCACGGGAGGTGTGCGGTGACAGCGGAAAAAGGAGGGATTTCCAACCATGTCTGACGTTAATATGCGGGCGAGTTCCAGTTCGGGTCTGACCGACTCAGAGGCGCGCGAGTTCCACAGCATCTTCGTGACCAGCTTCATCGTGTTCACCGCGATCGCTATCGTGGCGCACTTCCTGGTCTGGCAGTGGCGGCCGTGGCTGCCCGGGCCGAACGGCTATGCGACGTCGCTGCTTGACGGCGTCGCCTACGCGAAATCATTCCTGGCATAGGGGGAAATTCCATGTGGCGTGTATGGCTGCTCTTTGACCCGCGTCGTGTGCTGGTCGCACTTTCCGTGTTCCTGTTCGTGCTGGCGCTGCTGATCCACTTCATCCTGCTCAGCACGAGCCGGTTCAACTGGCTGGAAGGTCCCGCCCGTCCGGGCAACGTGTCGCAGTTGGCGCCGCTGCCGCAGGCGGCCCCGAAGTAACCCAATCCGTGGCAGTGGACCGCGCCGGGCCGTAAACCTGGCGCCGTCCACCGCCGAACGGGCGTCATCACGCCCCTCGACCAAGGGAACCCACCATGGCGATGCTCACCTACGAAGAAAAATACCGCGTCCGCGGCGGGACCCTGGTCGGCGGCGATCTGTTCGATTTCTGGGTCGGCCCATTCTATGTCGGCTTTTTCGGCGTCACGACGCTGTTCTTCTCGGCGCTCGGCACCGCGCTGATCCTGTACGGCGCGGCCCTCGGCGGCGACTGGAACATCTGGCGCATCAACATAGCGCCACCGGACCTCAGCTACGGCCTCGGCTTCGCGCCGTTGAAGGAGGGCGGGCTTTGGCAGGTCATTACGATCTGCGCCATCGGCGCCTTCGTCTCCTGGGCGCTGCGTCAGGTCGAGATCACCCGCAAGCTCGGCATGGGCTACCACGTGCCTTTCGCGTTCAGCGTCGCGATCTTCGCCTACGTCTCACTGGTGGTCATCCGGCCCGTGCTGATGGGCGCCTGGGGCCATGGCTTCCCGTATGGCATCCTCAGCCACTTGGACTGGGTGTCCAACACCGGCTACCAATACCTGCATTTCCATTACAATCCGGCGCACATGCTGGCGGTGACGTTCTTCTTCACCACGACGCTGTCGCTGTCGCTGCACGGCGCGCTGGTGCTGTCGGCGGCGAACCCGCCCAAAGGCCAGGCGGTGAAGACCGCCGAGCATGAGAACACCTTTTTCCGCGACACCATCGGCTGGTCGATCGGCACGCTCGGCATCCATCGGCTGGGGCTGTTCCTCGCTTTGTCGGCCGGCTTCTGGAGCGCTGTCTGCATCATCATCAGCGGGCCGTTCTGGACTCGCGGCTGGCCCGAGTGGTGGGGCTGGTGGCTCAACCTGCCGATCTGGAAATAACGAGGGCCAAATCCTACCGAACGGCCAACTTTCGAAACGGAGCGAGCCAATCATGGCCGAATACCAAAACATCTTCACCCGGGTCCAGGTCCGCGGACCCGTCTATGCCGGGGTCCCCGTCACCGCGACCACGTGGACCCGGTCCGGCAAGCCGTTCTACATCCACCTGGCCGGCATCCTCGGCGACGCGCAGGTTGGCCCAATTTATCTGGGCATCACCGGCGTTGCCTCGCTGATCTGCGGCTTCATCGCCTTCGAGATCATCGGCCTCAACATGTGGGCCTCGGTGAACTGGAACCCGGTGCAGTTCGTGCGCCAGCTGTTCTGGCTGGCGCTGGAGCCGCCGGCGCCGGGCTACGGCCTGCATTTCCCGCCGCTGGCCGAGGGCGGCTGGTGGCTGATGGCCGGGTTCTTCCTCACGACGTCCATCCTGCTGTGGTGGGTAAAGGTGTACCGGCGGGCGAAGGCGCTCGGCATGGGGACCCACGTCGCATGGGCGTTCGCGGCGGCGATCTGGCTGTATCTCGTGCTGGGCTTTATCCGGCCCATTCTGATGGGGAGCTGGAGTGAGGCGGTGCCGTTCGGCATCTTCCCGCACCTCGACTGGACGGCGGCTTTCTCGCTCCGCTACGGCAATCTATTCTACAACCCGTTCCACATGCTCTCGATCGTGTTCCTGTATGGCTCGACCCTGCTGTTCGCCATGCACGCTGCCACCGTGCTCGCCATCAGCCGCTTCGGCGGCGAGCGTGAGCTGGAGCAGATCGTTGACCGCGGCACTGCGTTCGAGCGCGGCGCGCTGTTTTGGCGCTGGACGATGGGCTTCTGCGCCTCGGCCGAGAGCATCCATCGCTGGGCCTGGTGGTTTGCCGTGCTTTGCCCACTGACCGGCGGCATCGGCATCTTGCTGACCGGCACGGTCGTGGACAATTGGTATTTGTGGGGCGAGAAGCATGGGATCGCCGCGCACTATCCCGCCGTATGGGGCGTGGTGACCGACCCAGCCCTCGCTCCGGGAGCCGTGAAATGATGCCAGGTATTAAGCTGGGCCTTGGCCTGGTCGGTGCGGTGGGCGCCACGCTGCTCGGGATCGCGATGATCTCGAAGTTCCAGCTGCCGCCGCTGGATGTCGTGCAGCGCGGCTACCGCGGCACTGCGATGCAGGTAAACTACAATGAAAAGCAGCTCGCGACCTACCTAGCGGAGAACAAGGTGCCGGCGTCGCTGCCGGCCGTTCCGGCGGCGGGACCGAAGGCGGCGGCGGTCTATAAGAACGTTCAGGTCCTGGGCGACCTGAGCGTCGGCCAGTTTACCCGGCTGATGGTCTCGCTCACCAACTGGGTGTCGCCGAAACAGGGCTGCGCCTACTGCCATAACACCAACAACATGGCCGAGGACAACCTATACACCAAGATCGTCTCGCGGCGAATGATCCAGATGACGCAGCACATCAACGCCGACTGGCAGCCGCACGTCCAGCAGACCGGGGTCACTTGCTACACCTGCCACCGCGGCAACCCGGTGCCGAACAACATCTGGTTCAACGATCCGGGTCCGCGGGCCTCGGGCGGCGTTTTCATGGCGGCGGTCGGCGGCTCGGCCGGCAAGAATTATGCGTCGGGATCGGTGGGCGATGCGTCGCTGCCGTATGATCCGTTCACGCCGTTCCTGGAGAATGACCACTCGATCCGCGTGCAGGGCGAGGAGGCGCTGCCCGGCGCCAACCGGCACTCCATCAAGGAGGCGGAGTGGACGTTCGCGCTGATGAACTACTTCGGCAACTCGCTCGGGGTGAACTGCACCTATTGCCACAACAGCCGGGCATTCAGCGACTGGTCGCAGAGCTCTCCGGCGAAGGTGGTGGCGTGGCACGGCATCCGGATGACCCGGGACCTCAACGCCGATTACCTGAAGCAGCTCAGCAACGCGTGGCCGGTGAACCGGCTGGGACCGACCGGCGACTCGCCGAAGCTTGCCTGCGCTACCTGCCACCAGGGCGTCTATAAGCCACTCTATGGCGTCAGCATGGTGAAAGACTTCCCGGAGCTGAGGCAGCCGGGTTCCGAGGCAGGGCTCAGGTATCTCAATGCGTCCTGGACTCCCGCGACGCCGATGGATCCTGCAAAGCCTGCTGAGTAACGCCTTCTGGAAGACAGGGCATGGCCTCTAAGGTCATGCCCTGTTCGCGTGTACGCGCTCTTGTTGACCCCCGATCGCTCCCCATCATAGTCACTTACGCGGAAAGCTGCGCTGGACGGGTTGCGATGCGTGTCCTGTTGTGCGACCGGTTCCGTGAAAGATTGATTTCGATAAGGGGCAGGGGTCGCGTATGGACAGCATGGAGATCAACAAGGCGGTCGCCGCGTTCCTGGTCGCTGGCATTGCCTTCATGGGCGCCGGGCTGATCAGTGAGGCTTTGGTGCATCCGGCCGCCTATAAAGGCACAGCCATCAAGATTGACCTGCCGGGCGAACAGACCGCCGCAGCCGCCCCGGCTGAGGCCGAGCCGCCGATCGCCGTCCTGCTCGCCTCTGCTGACCCCGGCCGTGGCGAGGCGGGTGTCAAGAGCGCCGGCTGCGTCGCGTGCCATAGCTTTAACGAGGGCGGCAAGGCGGGGGTCGGCCCCAACCTGTATGGCGTCGTCGGCGGCCCGCATGGCCACATGGAGGGCTACGCTTACTCTGCGGTACTGAAGGGCAAGCAGGGGCCCTGGACGTATGAGGCGATGAACGAGTGGCTCAAGAAGCCCAGCGCCTACGCGCCCGGCACCAAGATGAGCTACGCCGGCCTGGCCGATCCTAAGAAGCGCGCGGACATCATCGACTATCTGCACACCCTGGCAAAGGACCCGGTGCCCTTCCCGGCCGCACCGGCGCAGAAGGCCGGCACGGCTGCCGCGGCTCCTGCTGCTGGCGCTGCTACCGCGGCAGCGTCGCCCAATCCGGCACCCGGCACCGCCCCAGCCGCTGCACCGGACATCAGCGCCCTTTTGGCCTCCGCCGATGCGGATGCCGGCAAGTCCAGCACGGCAAAGCTTGGCTGCGTCGCGTGCCATAGCGTCAATGAGGGTGGCAAGGCTGGCATTGGGCCAAACCTGTATGGCATTGTTGGTGCCCCGCATGGCCACATGGAGGGTTATGCCTACTCTGCGGCTCTGAAGGCTAAGAGTGGTCCGTGGACCTATGCAGAGCTGAACGAGTGGCTGCTGAAGCCCAGCGCCTACGCGCCTGGCACCAAGATGAGCTTCGCGGGGATCGCCGACCCCAAGGTGCGTGCCAATGTCATCGCCTATCTCCGCACCCTGGCTGCCAGCCCTGAGCCGCTGCCCGCCGCTGACGCACCCAAGCAGCCGGGCTGAAGCCGCCGCGAACCAGCGCGAGCCGCCGAGTCCAGATCGGCGCATTTGAGGTCTCGAAGCGGGGTGCGTCCCGCTTCGACCTTCGGGACCCCTATTACGCTGCGCTGAGCCTCTCTTGGCCCAGCTTCGTATTGGTAGGGCTGCTGACCGAGATCAGCGTCAACATTATCTTCGCTTTCCTCTATCTCGCCCAACCCGGCGCCATTGCCAATGCGCGGCCGGGTTCCTTTGCCGACGCATTCTTCTTCAGCCTCGAAACCTTGGCGACCGTCGGCTACGGGGTAATGGCGCCGGCTACGACCTACGGCCACATCGTTTCAGCGTTCGAAATTCTTATTGGCATGGCTCTGACCGCCGTGTTGACGGGGCTGCTGTTCGTCCGCTTCTCCCGGCCGAAGTCGAGGGTTCTCTACGCGACGCGCGCTGTCGTCGCCATGCATAACGGCGCACCCACGCTCATGCTGCGGCTGGGCAATGGCCGGCTGACTTTGCTGACCAACCTCACCGCAAAGCTTGGTGCGCTCGTTGCGGAAAGCAGCAGCGAGGGCCAGGCGTTCCGGCGGGTGCACGACCTGCGGCTGCACCGCGCCGACATCCAGATGTTCGTGCTGACCTGGACGCTGATGCACACCATCGACCATACCAGCCCGCTCCACGGCTATGACGCTGACCGCCTCATGCGCGACGACATCCGGCTATTCCTGTCGATCGACGCGTGGGATCAATCGCTGGGCACGCAAATCCAGGACGTGCGGAGCTTTGGCCCTGCCGACATCGTGTTTGGGCAGCGGTTCGCCGACACCATCACCCGTGACGCGGCGGGCCATACGACGGCGGACCTGACGCGCCTCGACGTGCTGGAACCGGACCCGGGCTGGGTGGAGTAGCGTGTAGCGGCCGGGGTGCGGCAGAGCGGGTTGGGTTGACACGGACGCGCGCCGAACCCCAGCATGTCCGACCATTTCTGCAGGACGGGCGATGCACCAGGACAACTCCAATCCCGAGGGCGCGCTGCATGGCCTGCGGGTGATCGAAATGGGGCAGTTGATCGCCGGCCCGTTCTGCGGCCAGCTGATGGCGGATTTCGGCGCCGAGGTGATCAAGTTGGAGCCGCCGGGCCAGGGCGATCCCATGCGGGATTGGGGGCACGAGAAGCCGCAGGGCCTGTCGCTGTGGTGGCCGGTCATCGCCCGCGGCAAGAAAAGCGTCGAGATCGACGCGCGGCAGCCGGAGGGCCAGGCGCTGATCCGCGACCTGGTGGCGGCGAGCGACGTGCTGATCGAGAACTTCCGGCCGGGCACGATGGAGAAGTGGGGGCTGGGCTACGATGCGCTGGCGGCGATCAACCCGCGTCTGGTGATGATCCGGGTATCCGGCTATGGCCAGACCGGGCCCTATGCGCACAAGGCCGGGTTCGGCGCGATCGGCGAGGCGATGGGCGGGCTGCGCCACGTGGTCGGCGACCCCAGCACGCCGCCGAGCCGCATGGGCGTCTCGATCGGCGACACCCTGGCGGCAACGTTCGCCTGCCTCGGCGGCATGATGGCGCTGCACGCCCGCGAGCGCACCGGGCGCGGCCAGGTGGTGGACAGCGCGATCTACGAGGCGGTGCTGGCGGTGATGGAGAGCCTGGTCACCGAATACGCCTACACCGGCTATGTCCGCGAGCGCACCGGCGCCATCCTGCCGAACATCGCGCCCAGCAACGTGTATCCCACCCAGGACGGCACCTATGTGCTGATCGCCGCCAATCAGGACACGGTATTCCGCCGACTGGTCGCCGCGATGGGCCGGCCGGAGCTGGCCGAGGATCCGCGCTTCAGCACCCATGATGCCCGCGGCGAGCGCCAGGCGGAGCTGGACGCGCTGATCGCCGAATGGACCAGCACGCGGGACCGTGCGGCCCTGGGCGCGTTGCTGGACGCCGCCGGGGTGCCGCGCGGCGACATCTATCGCGGGCCGGAGATGCTGGAGGACGCGCACTTCAAGGCGCGGGAGACCATCGCCCGGGTCATGCACCCGAAGCTTGGCGAGCTGCGTATGCAGAGCGTCGCACCGCGGCTGTCGGCGACGCCGGGGCGCATCCGCCACGCCGGGCCGGACCTCGGCGAGCATAATGACGACGTGCTGCGCGGCTTGCTGGGCCTGGATGCCGCCCGGCTGGCGCAGCTGCAGGCGGCGCGGGTGATCGGTCGGATGCAGCCCCATGCTGCCTGACCCGCGCATGCTCCCTGAGACCATCGAAATCGTCGAGGTCGGCCCGCGTGACGGGCTGCAGAACGAGGCGCGGCCGGTCAGCACCGCCGACAAGCTGCAGCTGATCGAGGCGCTGATCCACGCCGGCGTCCGGCGGATCGAGGCGACCAGCTTCGTCCACCCGGCCCGCGTGCCGCAGATGGCCGACGCGGAGGCGGTGATGGCGGGCCTGCCGCGCGACCGGAGCGTCGTCGTCTCGGGCCTGGTGCTGAACCGCCGCGGCGCCGAGCGCGCCATCGCGGCCGGCTGCGACGAGCTCACCTATGCCGTCGTCGCCAGCGAGACATTCGGCCAGCGCAATCAAGGCCAGACCACCGAACAGGGCCTGGCCGTCTGGACCGAGGTCGCGGCCCTGGCGCGCGCCGCTGGTCGGCGGACCGCGGTCGTGATCGTCACCGCGTTCGGCTGTCCGTTCGAGGGGCCCGTTGACCCAGCCCGCGTCGAGGGCATCGCCGCCCGCGCACTGGAGGCCGACCCCGACGAGATCGCCCTGGCGGACACCATCGGCGTCGGCACGCCGGGACAGGTCATGGACCTGTTTGGACGCACGCGCGCGGCAGTGTCCGCCTCGAAAACCGGACGTGCCCGGCTGCGCGCGCACTTCCACAACACACGCAACACCGGCTACGCCAACGCCTATGCAGCGCTGATGGCTGGGGTCACGGTGCTGGACAGCAGCGCCGGCGGGGTCGGCGGCTGCCCGTTCGCGCCCCGCGCCACCGGCAACATCGCAACCGAGGACCTGCTGTTCATGCTCGACGGCCTGGGTGTCCGGCACGGCATCGACCGTGGCGCGGTGGCGGCGCTCGACCCCTGGCTGGCCGGCGTGCTGGGCCACGCGGTGCCGGGTCAGCTCGGCAAGACGGACGTCTGGCCGCCTAGGGCATAGGCCCCGCTCACCGCCACGGGATACGGCACGCGGATTGCGTGGATTTTTGCATCGCCCAGCCGGAACAGAAAGCGCAGCCATGGCCCAACATCACGTCGCCGCCACGCCCGAAACGATCCGTTGGGGCAGCTTCAGCGCTGCCTACCCGCCGGTCCTGACGGTCCAGAGCGGCGATACCGTCGTGCTAGAGTGCGTGACTGGCGCGCCGGATGTCATGCCGCCAGATGGCTCTAGCCTCAAGGTGCCGCCAGCGCTCGCTGCGATCCATGCAGCCGACCCGCCAAGGCTCGGACCGCACATCCTGACCGGCCCGGTCGCCATCGCCGACGCCGAACCCGGCGACACGCTCGAGGTCCGCATTGATAAGATCGAGCTCGGCGCCGACTGGGGCTTCTGCGGTCACCGCCCGCTCGCCGGCACGCTGCCGGAGGATTTTCCGCACCGATTCCTCAGCCACATCGCCGTGGACCGCGCCGCGGGCACCTGCCGGCTGCCCTGGGGCACCGAGCTGACGCTGTCGCCGTTCTTCGGCGTGATGGGCGTGGCACCGCCGGCCGCCTATGGCGCGATCTCGACCAAGGAGCCGCGGGAGCACGGCGGCAACCTGGACAATAAGGAGGTCGGCGCCGGCAGCACGCTGTTCCTGCCGGTCTGGGTGCCAGGCGCCAATTTCTCGGCAGGCGACGGCCACGGCGTGCAAGGGGATGGCGAGGTCTGCATCAATGCGCTCGAGATGTGCCTGACCGGCACGTTCACCTTTGTGCTGCATAAGGCCGAGACTGCGCCATTTCGCTTCCCGCGCGCAGAGTCTCCGACCCACTACATCTCAATGGGGCTGAACGAGGATCTGGACCTCGCGATGAAGCAGGCGCTTCGGGAGATGATCGCCTTCATCTGCGCGCGGTCCAGCCTGTCACGCGACGAGGCCTATCAGCTCTGCTCGCTCGCGGTGGATTTCCACGTGACGCAGACGGTGAACGGCGAAAAGGGCGTGCACGGACTTTTGCGCAAGGGATTGCTGTTTTAGGCAGGTTATCCACAACTGTTTGTGTCGAATGAGCGCTTTCCATCTATCCCTAGCGAACTTGCAGCCTTAACATCCGTTGCGTAACTGGATGGTTAAGGAGCCCAGAATGGACTGGAACGAGGAGACGATCGCCCGCCTGCGGCAGTTCTGGCAGGACGGACATTCCACGGCCGAGATCGGACGGCGCATGGGCATCACCAAGAATGCAGTGGTCGGCAAGGCGCACCGGCTGATGCTGGCGCCGCGGCCCTCGCCAATCCGCCGCGACCTTCCTGAGGGATATGTGTCCCGACGGTCGGCGACCCGGCGTGCCACCGGCCCGACCCTTCCCGCGCCGAACCTGCCGTCTATGCCCGCAGCTCCGCAGCCCGCAGCCGCAGCGGGCAACGTCACTGTGCGCCCATCGCGTGTCCCGGTTCAACTTCGCGCCGTGGCATTGCCGCGGGCCGGCGCGAGGGTCACGACCTGTTGCTGGCCAATCGGCGATCCCGGCACGGCAAATTTTCGGTTCTGCGACGACGGCGCGATGACCGGCAAACCCTACTGTGCCCAGCATGCGGCGCTGGCCTACGTGAAGGTGCGCGACCGCCGGGAGGACGCCGCTTAGCCTTAATGCGACCGTCGCTCATCCGGATGTTGCGCCCGCGCGCTCTTGATCCCGGCGGTGTCGCGGTCTAGGGGTTACGCGGAGACAACATGCCGCCATACGAGACTGCCCTTCCGCGGGAGCGTCACACCGCTCTCGACGCCGATTCCGTTCGCGCCGCCTATCGCCGCTGGGCCGGGGTCTATGACACCGTTTTTGGTGGTGTTTCGGCGTTTGGCCGACGCCGTGCAGTGGAGGCGGTTAACGCGCTTCCCGGCATTCACGTGCTGGAGGTCGGGGTCGGCACTGGCCTCGCCTTGCCGCTGTATTCCGGCGCCAAGCGAATCACCGGCATCGACCTGTCGGCTGAAATGCTGGCGTTCGCACGCGCCCGGGTGAAATCCTCTGGCCTTAGCAACGTCGAAGCATTGCTGGAGGTGGACGCCGAGGCGACCGGCCTCGAAGTTGGCTCGTTCGACATTGCGGTGGCGATGTTTGTCGCGTCGGTCGTGCCGAACCCGCGTCTGCTGCTGGCCGAGATGCGCCGGGTGGTTCGACCCGGCGGGCATCTGCTGTTCGTCAACCACTTCGCCGCTGAACGCGGCCCGCGCTGGTGGGCGGAGCGCGCGTTGGCGCCCGCCTCGCGCAAGCTTGGGTGGCATCCGGACTTTTCGCGCGACGCTTTATTGCCGGTGGACGACCAGGCGCATGCACAATTCTCATCCGTGCCGCCTTTGGGCCTTTTCACCTTGGTGAGTCTGCCCAACTAATCACAATCGAGCCGCTGCGTGGCTTGATCTAACGCAAGCTGTCCGATACGTCCTGCCGGGTGCTCCGGGCATGGGCCGGGCAAGATGCAGGTGGGATGGACGAACAGATGCAGGTTTCCCAGCGGCTTCGCGCCGCAGTAGCATTCACTGCTATGTTGATGGCTGGCGCAGGCTCGGCCTTGGCGCAGGAGCCGCACAACTGGCAGCTCAGCTTTCAGACTGCGCATAGTCCGGTGCAGCAGGGCATCGAGGGGCTGCATGCGATGGTCATATGGCTGATGGCCGCTGTAACTATTTTTGTCGCGGCGCTGCTGCTCTATTGTGTGTGGCGATTCCGGGCGTCGGTGAACCCCAAGGCGAGCCGCGTCAGCCACCATACCGCGCTGGAGGTGGCCTGGACGGTGCTGCCGGTGCTGATCTTGGTCATCATCGCCATCCCGTCGTTCCGGCTGATCTATTTCGAGGATCGGACCGAGGCAGCGGACATGACGATCAAGGTCGTCGGGCATCAATGGTATTGGGAATATGACTATCCCGACCAGGGTGACGTAAAGTTCGACAGCTATATGATCCCGGCTGACGACCTGAAGCCCGGCCAGCTCCGTCAGCTGGAAGTGGACAACCGCGTGGTCGTGCCGGCCGGCAAGAACATCCGCATTTTGGCCACCAGCGCTGACGTGATCCACAGCTTCTTCATTCCGTCGCTCGGCGTGCAGCGCTACGCCATTCCGGGGCGGACGATTGAGACCTGGGTCAAGGTTGACCAGCCTGGCGTCTATTACGGCGAGTGCAACCAGATCTGCGGCACCAACCATAGTGCGATGCCAATCGCAGTAGAGGCGATGACTGACAAGGATTTTGCGACTTGGATTGCTGCGGCCAAGACGAAGTTTGCTGCCGGCGCAGCGCCGTCACCCATCGATGGCGAGCGGCGTTTGGCGGCGGTTGAGAATACACAGCGCTGAACCACATCGGTCAAAGCGAGGGAGTGCACGAAATGTCGGTGACGACGCAGGACCACGAACACGACCAGCATCACGACCATGGGCATGCCCCGAATTTCGTGAACCGCTGGTTGTTCAGTACAAACCACAAAGACATCGGCACGCTGTATCTGATCTTCGCCATCATCGCGGGTATCGTGGGCGTCGGCCTATCGGTGCACATGCGTATGGAGCTGCAGAGCCCCGGCCTGCAATATTTCGCCTCGGGTCAATCGTGGAACGCCACGGTCACGGCGCATGGCCTCATTATGATTTTCTTCATGGTGATGCCGGCGATGATCGGCGGCTTCGGCAACTGGTTCGTGCCGATCATGATCGGCGCGCCCGACATGGCGTTTCCGCGGCTGAACAACATCAGCTTCTGGCTGCTCGTCCCGGCGTTCGTCCTGATTATGATGGGGCTGCACAGCGGAGACGGCGCTGGGTCCGGCTGGACGCTCTATCCGCCGCTGTCCAACGCTACGTATCAATCTGGCGTCGCGATGGACTACACCCTGTTCGCGCTGCATCTCGCGGGCGTGTCGTCGTTGCTGGGCGCGATCAACTTCATCACGACCATCTTTAACATGCGTGCGCCGGGCATGACGCTGCACAAGATGCCGCTGTTCGTGTGGTCCATGCTGGTGACGGCATTTCTGCTGCTGCTGTCCATTCCCGTGCTGGCCGGTGCGATCACCATGCTCATCACCGACCGTAACTTCGGCACCTCGTTCTTCGATCCGCAGGGCGGCGGCGACCCGGTGCTGTTCCAGCATCTGTTCTGGTTCTTCGGCCACCCCGAGGTTTACATCATGATCCTGCCGGGCTTCGGCATGGTCAGCCACGTCATCTCGACCTTCTCCAAGAAGCCTATTTTCGGCTATCTCGGCATGGCCTATGCGATGATCGCGATCGGCGTGGTCGGTTTCGTCGTGTGGGCGCACCACATGTTCGTGTCCGGCATTTCGGTCGATACCCGGGCCTACTTCGTCGCAGCGACGATGATCATCGCGGGGCCCACGGGAATTAAGATCTTCTCGTGGATCGCGACGATGTGGGGCGGCTCGATCGAGCTGAAGACGCCGATGCTGTTTGCGATCGGCTTCATCTTCCTGTTCACGCTGGGCGGCGTTACCGGCATTGTGCTGTCGAACTCCAGCATCGACCAGATTCTGCACAACACCTATTATGTCGTGGCGCACTTCCACTACGTGCTGAGCCTCGGTGCTGTGTTCTCGATCTTCGCCGGCTTCTACTATTGGATCGGCAAGATGTCGGGCCGGCAGTATCCGGAGTTCTGGGGCAAGGTTCACTTTTGGGTCACCTTTATCGGTGTGAACCTGACCTTCTTCCCGATGCATTTCCTGGGCCTCGCGGGCATGCCGCGCCGGTATCCTGACTATCCCGACGCTTTTACCGGCTGGAATTATGTTGCCTCGATCGGCTCCTATATCTCGGCGTTCTCGGTCCTGATCTTCCTTTACGTGATCTACCGGACGTTTACGTCCAAGGTTCAGGTGGCCGATAACTACTGGGGTGAGGGCGCGACGACGCTTGAGTGGACGGTCACCTCGCCGCCGCCGTTCCACACGTTTACGGAGCTGCCGCGGGTTCGGTAATGGTTGATCCCGTGACAGACATCGGGGGGGCTTCGGCCCCCCTTTCTACTTTGGCCCTCCCTGCCGAGGCACGCGATTGGTTCGCTATGCTGAAGCCTCGGGTCATCACCCTGGTGGTGTTCACCGGCTTTGTCGGGCTGCTGCTCGCGCCCGGCCCCTTGCACCCCGTGCTGGCGCTGGCGGCGGTGCTGTGCATCGCAGTCGGGGCGGGCGCGGCGGGTGCTGTTAACATGTGGTATGACCGCGACATCGACGCCATCATGCGCCGCACGGCAAAGCGCCCGATCCCGGGCGGGCGTATCGCCGCTGGGGAGGCACTGGGCTTCGGCGTCACTCTTGGTGTCGCCTCGGTAATCGTCATGGGACTGGCGACCAACTGGGCAGCCGCCGGGCTGCTTGCGCTCTCGATCCTATTTTACGTTTTTGTTTACACGATGTGGCTGAAACGCCGCACGCCGCAGAACATTGTCATTGGCGGCGCTGCCGGAGCGTTCCCACCGGTCATCGGCTGGGCCGCGGTGACCGGCAGCGTGGACGTCATGCCGCTGCTGCTGTTCGCCATCATATTTTTCTGGACGCCGCCGCATTTCTGGGCGCTGTCGCTCTATGCGTGCGAGGATTATGAACGGGCTGGCGTGCCGATGCTGCCCGTTACGTCCGGCGCGCGGGCAACGCGGCAGCACGTCGTCTATTACACCATTGCGCTGGTCGTCGTGTCCCTGCTGCCGTGGGTTTTGGGTTACGCCGGGCCGGTCTATGGCGTCTCTGCAATTGGCTTGGGCGTATGGTTCATGATTGCCGCCCTGCGCTTGCTTTGGGATAAGCAAGATAGTGCCGGTGTTAGTCTAACCCGTGATGCGCCGGCACGCTGGACCTTTCGCGTTTCCCTCGTTTACCTGTTTGCACTGTTTACCATGCTCGCGCTCGATCACCTTTTGCCGGTGCCACATCTTGGATGATTTCCCGACACCGCTCTCCCCGATCGAGGCGACCGAACTGCGTCGGCGGCAACGCGGCAAAAATATCGCGTTGCTGGTTGTCCTGATCGGGATGGCGGCGCTGTTCTACGCGATCTCCATGGTGCGCTTCAAAGTCTCCTGACAACGGCTTGTTGCCGGACAGGCGATGCCGACATCAGCAGCATGAAATCCAGAAGCAACACCCTGATGGCTGGTATCCTCGTGCTGTCAATCGGCGCCATGGCCGGCCTGTCGTTTGCCGCGGTCCCGCTATATCGCGTGTTTTGCGAGGCCACCGGCTATGCCGGTACGCCGCAGCTGCGGGGCGCTGCGGGGCCTGGCGCCACCAACCGAAGCATCACGGTCCGCTTTAATGCGACGACCAGCCCGAACCTGCCATGGCGGTTCGTCCCGAACGAGACGGCGGTTACGGTGAAGCTGGGTGAGGACAGGCTGGCGTCCTATGTCGGGCAGAACCGCTCCGAGCACGCCATCACCGGTGTCGCGACCTATAACGTGACGCCCGAGAAGGTCGGCCGGTACTTTCACAAGACTGCTTGCTTCTGCTTCGACGAACAGACTCTGGCGCCGAAGCAGGAGATGCAGTTCCCCCTCAGCTTCTGGGTAGATCCCGCCATCGCCGCTGATCCCGACACGAGGGACGTGAGAACGATCACGCTTTCCTACACGTTTTTCCGGTCACTTGACGACGCCGCCCGCAACGGCAACCTGGCAAAGGCCGGGCCGCACGTGGGTGCCCGGGCGGACGCATCGCGCTGAAACTCCGATGATGCCAGTGGCGTGTGGCGTTTATGCCTTGAACGCCGGCGCGTTTTGGCGATGATGCGCCATCTTTCGGATAGGTTCGATTAGAATGAGCGACCTCCCCCTTGCGACGATAGATCCCGCGCTCGACGCGGTTCCCGCGATCGATGCACAGGACCGCAACAGCTCCGGCATGCAGCAGCCTTTCCACTTGGTGGACCCCAGCCCCTGGCCATTGCTGGGCGCACTCGGCGGCGGGCTGACGCTGTTCGGCATCATCATGGTGGCGCATTTCGGCACCTATCTGTGGCTGGGCCTTGGCCTAGCCATCGTGTTCGCGGTCATGTTCTTCTGGTGGCGCGACGTGCTGAAGGAGAGCCGCACCGCCGGCGTCCATACCCCGGTCGTGCGGATCGGCCTGCGCTATGGCATGACGCTGTTCATCACCAGCGAGGTCATGTTCTTCGTCGGCTTCTTTTGGGCCTACTTCCATTTCGCGCTGTATCCGGCGCACGTGTCGGGCGCTGAGCACGCGATCTGGCCGCCCGCTGGCATCCAGACTTTCGATCCGTTCCACCTGCCGCTGCTCAACACCATGATTTTGCTGCTGTCCGGCACCGCCATCACCTGGGCGCATCACGCGCTGCTGCATGGCGACCGCAAGTATCTGATCATGGGCCTCGGCTTCACCATCCTGCTCGGCCTGTCGTTCACCACGTTCCAGGCGCTTGAATACTCCGAGGCGCCGTTCAAGTTCGCTGGCGGCGGCGTGTATCCCTCGGTATTCTTCCTCGCAACCGGCTTCCACGGCTTCCACGTGATCGTAGGCACCATCTTCCTCATTGTCTGCTGGTATCGCGCCCGCGCCAACCAATTCTCCGAAACCCGGCATTTCGGCTTTGAGGCTGCAGCCTGGTACTGGCATTTCGTTGACGTGGTGTGGCTGTTCCTGTTCGTCGCGATCTACGTCTGGGGTGCGGGGCCGACCGGCGCTGAGTAGCCCGACCGCCTTGAGGCCGCGCAGGTCGGCAGCCCGTCGCCTGCTATGGCCCGGCCTCACCACCGCCGCCATGCTGGCGCTCACCATCGGCTTGGGCGTCTGGCAAATTCAGCGCCTATCCTGGAAGACCGCGTTGCTGGCCGAGATTGACCGGGGGGAGGCTGCTCCCGCCATTCCGCTGCCCGCTGATCCGCGTCCGTTCACCAAGGTGCGGGTGACCGGACTATTGCGCCAGGATTTAGCTGCGCTCTATGGCATCGAGGTTCGCACGACGCAGGCCGGACCCGTCCTTGGCGCCTTTTTGCTCAACCCGCTGGAGCGTCCCGGGGCCGATCCGGTTATCGTGGATCGCGGATGGGTGCCGGGCGAGGCGCCGCGCGACACGACACCGGTTCCGGCCACGGTCGAAGGCTACATCCGCGCACCGGAACAGCCGATACGCTTCGGCGCTACCGACGACCCGGCCGCTCGGCGGTTCTATGCGCTCGACCCCGCGGCGATCGGCGCGTCACTCGGATTGCAGCGGGTGGCGCCTTATACCCTGGTCGCGCTGGGGAGCGCAGCCGCCGGCGTTCTTCCAGAGCCCGCCTTGGCCCTCCCGCGCCCGGCCAACAATCACTTCATCTACGCCCTGACCTGGTTCGGCCTGGCCGGAGCGTTGCTGGCCGTGTTCGGCGTCTATGCCCGCAAATCCCTGAAGGTCCAGCCATGACCGCTTATGCCCGCCTGACGGCCCGGTTTGCCCGCATCGCCACGATTGGCGAGGCTTCGTCCGTGCTCGGATGGGATGCTTCCGCCATGATGCCGCCGGGCGGCGGTGCGGCCCGTGGCGATCAGCTCGCGGTGCTGGCCGGTCTGGCGCACGGCCTGCTGACTGCGCCGGAGGCCGCCGACGACCTGGCTCAGGCCCATGCCGGCGATGACGCATGGGACACTGCCAATCTGGGCCTGATGCGGCACGCTCATATCCGCGCGACCGCCGTGCCGGCCGACCTGGTGGAGGCGCAGGCCCGCGCCAACTCTGCCTGTGAGAAGGTATGGCGGGAGGCACGCCGCACCTCGGATTTCGCGGCGGTGTCACCCTATTTGGTCGAGGTCGTGTCGCTGGTGCGTCAGTCCGCCGACGCCATGGCGCCGGCGCTCGGGCTGTCGCCCTACGACGCATTGATGGACGGCTATCAGCGCGGCATCGGCGCCGCTGACGTCGCCCCGGTGTTCTCCCGTTACGAGACATTCCTGCGCGACGCGCTGCCGCGGGCCGAGGAACGCCAGGCGCGGCAGTCCCCGCCCTTGGCGCTGCCCGGCGTGTTCCCGGCCGATCGGCAGGAGGGCCTGTGCCGCCACTTATCCGCGCGTGCCGGGCTGGAGTTCGACCACGCGCGGCTCGACCGTTCGACCCATCCGTTCTGCGGCGGCACGCCCACTGACGTGCGGATCACCACGCGCTACGACGAGGCTGACCCGGCCCAGGCGCTGATGGGCGTGCTGCATGAGACCGGTCATGCATTGTATGAGCGCGGATTGCCCGAGGGCTATGCCCGCCAGCCGGTCGGCGAGGCGGCCGGCATGGCGGCGCATGAGAGCCAGTCGCTGATTGTCGAGATGCAGTCCTGCCGGTCCGATCCGTTCCTCGCTTGGCTCGGCCCGGAGCTGCACGGCGCCTTTGGCGGTGCTCCGGAGCCCTACGCTCCCGCCAACCTGTCCCGGCTGTGGCGCCGCATCGAACGCGGCTTCATCCGGGTCGATGCCGACGAGATGACCTATCCGGCCCACGTCATCCTGCGCTTTCGACTGGAGCAGGCGCTGGTCGCCGGTGATTTGCAGGTCGCGGATCTGCCGGGTGCGTGGCGGGATGGCATGATGGCGCTGCTGGGCGTGACGCCGCCGGACGATGCGCGCGGCTGTCTGCAGGATATCCATTGGTATGACGGCGGCTTCGGCTACTTCCCGAGCTACACCTTGGGCGCCATGGCGGCGGCGCAGCTCATGGCGGCGGCGCGGCGGGACGTGGCCGACCTTGACGCCGGGCTGGGCCGCGGCGATTTGGGACCGCTGGTCGGCTGGCTGCGGCGGCATGTGCACAGCCAGGGTAGCCGGCTCGGCTTCAATGACCTGCTGCGCGCGGCGACCGGCAAGCCGCTGGACCCCGCGGACTTCGAGGCGCATCTCACGGCGCGCTATCTGACGGATTAGCGCTGGAAACGTGCCTAGTCTCCGGCGGCCCAAACCTGCTAGTCAGCCCGCCATACCTAGGAGGACCCGCCATGGCCGATGCGAACACCACCACCATCGACCTCGACCAGACAGAGGTTGCGCTGATCATCGGCGAGGAGGACGGGTCCATGACCATCCGCGTCGTCCCGGCGCGCGAGCTGGAGGATGGCACGACCGACGTGCCTGAGCCGCACGAGATTGCCATAGCACTCGCCATGCGTCTGCTGAACGACCCGGATTTCCACGACAGCGTGCTGGATTGGTACGAGGGCCAGGACGATGAGGAGGATGCCGACGAGGTGATGGACACGTCCGACGAGGACGAGGATAAGACGAAGCCCCGGGACTGACCCGACCGGGAAGCTGGGGGTTGGATCGGCCGCCGCCGCCCTCTACTATCGGCGCTATGCGTTACATCTCCACCCGCGGGCAAGCGCCCGTTCGCGACTTCGCCGGCGTGCTCTTGGCCGGGCTGGCCGAGGATGGCGGCCTGTATATACCCGAGACCTGGCCGCGCTGGTCGCCGGCCGATCTGCGGGGTTTACGCGGCTTGCCGTACTGCGAGCTCGCCGCCCGCGTGCTGGCGCCGTTCGTCGGCGCGTGCATCCCGTTCGCCACGCTGCAGGCCATGTGCCGGGACGCCTATGCCGGCTTCGGCCACCCGGCCGTCGTGCCGCTGGTGCAGCTCGACGCCAATCTTTGGGCGCAGGAGCTGTTCCATGGGCCGACGCTCGCCTTCAAGGACGTGGCGATGCAGCTGCTGGGCCGCATGTTCGCCTACGTGCTGCAACAGCAGAACCAGCACGTGACGATCGTCGGCGCCACGTCGGGCGACACCGGCTCGGCAGCGATCGAGGCCTGTCGCGACCGGCCCGGCATCGACGTGGTGATCCTGCATCCCGAGGGCCGCACCAGCGAGGTGCAGCGGCGGCAGATGACGACGGTGCACGCGAGAAACGTCGCCAACATCGCAGTCGCTGGCACCTTCGACGATTGCCAGGACCTGGTGAAGGCGATGTTCGCCGACGTGCCGTTCCGTAGGGATCTGCACCTCTCGGCGGTGAACAGCATCAACTGGGCGCGTATCGCAGCGCAGATTCCCTATTATATCGCCGCTGCCCTGGCACTCGGCGCGCCGGAGCGGGAGGTCGCGTTCAGCGTCCCCACCGGCAATTTCGGCAACGTGCTGGCAGCCTGGGCAGCCCGGCGCATGGGGGTGCCGATCGCCCGCCTGGTGGTCGCGAGCAACCGCAACGACATTCTGGCGCGCTTCCTGGAAAGCAACGACATGTCTATCCAGGGCGTGGAGCCGAGCCTGTCGCCCAGCATGGACATCCAGGTCAGCAGCAATTTCGAGCGCCTGCTGTTCGAGCTGCTGGACCGCGACCCCGCCGCTACGGCCGCCACCATGCAGGGTTTTCGCGCGACCGGTCGCATGGACGTGCCAAGGGCGGCCTGGACCCGCGCCCGCACATTGTTCCACGGCTTCCGGCTGGACGACGCAGGCACCGAGGCCGAGATACGGCGGCTGCACGGCCTCGGTTACCTCGCCGACCCGCATACCGCGATCGGCATCGCCGCCGCCCGGGCGTTGCCGTGCCCGCATCTTCCCATGGTGGTCGCCGCCACCGCGCACCCGGCCAAGTTCCCGGACGCCATCGAGCGCGCCACCGGCCTGCGCCCGGCGCTGCCGCCGCGGCTTGCCGACCTGTTCGACCGCACCGAGATATACACCAGGGCCCCCAACAGCCTCGACGCCGTCGAGGCGCAGGTCCGCGCCTTCAGCCTCAGGAATGCCGCATGACGGACGCCATACAAGTTACACGTTTGCCCTCCGGGCTGACGGTGGTCACCGAGACGATGGAGCGGGTCGAGACCGTCTCGCTCGGCGCCTACGTCGCGACCGGCACCCGGGGTGAGACGGCGGCGGAGAATGGCGCGTCGCATTTTCTGGAGCATATGGCGTTCAAGGGCACCGCGCGCCGCAGCGCCGCCGAGATCGCCGAGGAGATCGAGAACGTCGGCGGCCAGATCAACGCCTACACCGCCCGCGAGCAGACCGCCTACTACGTCAAGCTGCTGAAGGAGGACCTGGCGCTCGGCGCCGACATCATCGGCGACATCCTGACCCACAGCGCCTTCGCGCCCGAGGAGCTGGAGCGCGAGCGCGGCGTGATCCTGCAGGAAATCGGCCAGGCGAACGACACGCCGGACGACATCATCTTCGACCGCTTTCAGGAGGTTGCCTATCCCGACCAGCCGATGGGCCGCCCGGTACTGGGCACCGAGGCGGGCATTGCCGGCATGGGGCGCGAGGTGCTGACCGGCTACATGCACCGGCACTACGCGGCGGGCAATATTGTCGTCGCCGCCGCCGGGGCGCTGACGCACGACGCCGTGGTGGACCTCGCCCGCCAGCACTTCGCCGACCTGCCCTCCGCCATGCCCGGCCCGCTTGTCCCCGGCGCCTACCGCGGCGGCGAGTTCCGCGAGGCGCGCGAGCTGGACCAGGTGCATATCGTGCTTGGCTTTCCCTCCGTCGCCTATGACGACCCCGACTACTACCCGGTGCTGCTGCTGAGCACCCTGCTGGGCGGCGGCATGTCGTCGCGCCTGTTCCAAGAGATCCGCGAAAAGCGCGGGCTGGTGTACTCTATCTACTCGTTCGCTGCGCCGTTCATGGATGGCGGCCTGTTCGGCATCTACGCCGGCACCGGCGAGGCCGAGGCGGAGGAACTGGTACCGGTGACATTGGAAGAACTGCGTAAGGTGCAGCAAGGTGTCTCCGAGGCCGAGCTGCACCGCGCCCGCGCCCAGGTGAAGGCGAGCCTGTTGATGTCGCTGGAGAGCACCGGCAGCCGCTGCGAGCAGGTGGCGCGGCAAATCCAGGTGTTCGGCCGTACCGTGCCGACCGCCGAGACGGTCGCCAAGCTGAATGCCGTGACGGTCGATAGCGTGCGCCGCGCCGCGATCCGGGTGTTCCGCGCGGCGCCGACGCTTGCCGCCATGGGGCCGGCCGATAAGGTGCCGCACCTTCCGGCTATTGCGGAGAAGCTGGCGGCATGAAGCAGCTTGATCTTCTGGCCGACCTGATCGGCCGGGCCAAGGCCGCCGGGGCGGACGCGGCCGACGCGATCCTGCTGTCCGGGACCTCGATCTCCGTGGAGCGCCGGCTGGGCCGGACTGAGAAGCTTGAGCAATCCGAGGCGCGCGACCTCGGTCTGCGTGTCTTCGTGGGCAAGCGGTCGGCGATCGTATCGTCCTCCGCCGCCGATCCCGCCGGGTTCGCGGCGCTGGCGGAGCGCGCGGTGGCCATGGCGCGCGTGGTGCCGGAGGACCCGTATGGCGGCCTGCCGGAGCAGGCGTCGGCGCCCGAGCTGATGGCGCTGGACATCAACGACCCGGCGGAACCCGATGCGGCGGCGCTGGTCGCTCGCGCGTCCATTGCCGAGGAGGCCGCCCTTGCCGTACACGGCGTGACGAACTCCGAGGGCGCGGAGGCGTCCCACAGCCGGTCGGATGTGGCGCTGATGACATCGGCCGGGTTTGCCGGGCAGTACTCGCGTACGTCGCATTCGGTGTCTGCCGTAGCGCTCGCCGGGGCGGGGACGGATATGCAGCGGGATTACGACGTCGCCTCGTCCGTGCATCTGGCAGACCTGGAGGACGCGGCAGCGATCGGCCACACGGCGGGGACCCGGGCCGTGGCGCGAATGAACCCGCGCCGGGCCCGGACGGCGCGGCTGCCTGTGGTGTATGACCCGCGTGTCGCCAGCAGCCTGCTGAACCATCTGACCGCCGCGATCAATGGCGCCACCATCGTGCGCGGCACCAGCTTTCTCAAGGATATGCTGGGTCAGGCGGTGTTCGCGGCCGGCATTCAGGTGCACGACGACCCGCGCCGGCTGCGCGGCCTGCGCTCCAAGCCGTTCGACGCCGAGGGCGTGCCGACGGGTCCCCACGCCATCGTGCAGGACGGCGTGCTGACGACGTGGCTGCTGGACAGCCGCAGTGCCCGGCAATTGGGGCTGCGTTCGACCGGGCATGCGGTACGCGGCACGAGCAGCCCGCCGTCGCCGTCGCCGACCAACCTGTTCATGGGGGCCGGCACGCTGTCGCCCGCCGCGTTGATGGCGGACATCCGCGAGGGATTGTATGTGACCGAGCTGATCGGCATGGGCGTGAACGGCATTACTGGCGACTATAGTCGGGGTGCGGCCGGGTTCATGATCCGCGACGGCGCGTTGGCGGAGCCGGTGGCGGAGATCACGATCGCCGGGTCGCTGCTGGCGATGTTCCGGGAGCTGACCCCGGCCAACGATCTGGTGCTGCGGCGCGGGACGGATGCGCCGACGGTGCGGATCGATGGAATGACTCTGGCGGGGGCTTAGGACTGGCGCGAGACGGATCTTGAGTTGGGAGAGGCGGGAGCCAGTGCTTAACTCGATGCTTGCTATCCAGACGTCGCATTAAGAATGCCAATCGACGTTGGACTGCTCATGACTGCCGCCAGTCCGATAATGACCAGTATAACAATCTGCCCATGCTGAACTGTTGAAAAACTTACCTAGTAAAATTGCAAGAAGCCC
Organism: Rhodospirillales bacterium; assembly: GCA_025351925.1. Classification (GTDB taxonomy): domain Bacteria; phylum Pseudomonadota; class Alphaproteobacteria; order Acetobacterales; family Acetobacteraceae; genus CAHJXG01. The sequence goes on from JANXVC010000105.1 coordinate 38,591, forward strand.
GCCAACCGCAGCGATGATGATTTGCCCTAGTGGGCTTTTGACAAAGCTATTATCCCAGTTTTTGATTTCAGGATTGTTATTGATGGTCTGCTCGATCTTGTCGATTCTTATATCGCGCCCGGCGTTCATTGAACCGATCGACTGAGCATTGGTTTGTTGGTTGAAGCGGTCCACCCGCGCCCTTGCTAGAGCTTCCTTCAACGCCGTTGCGAGATTGCGCCGCTCACTATCCAAAAAGAAGGTAAATAGCAGGAAGAATGCCGCGCACAGCCCTATTGGACTAAGCAGTGCCAGATACCAGAACTCCGGGGGAGCGTCAGGCAGCCAAAACCATACCCGCGTCGGGAAGAAAGGGCTGTTGACCACATTGAGAATGCCACTCTGGAGCACGTTGCAGAGGTGCTGAGCAGGCCCGCAGCCTTGCGCTCCGTTCAGGGTAATGAAGCCCTTCGCGATGGCTGTGAGCAAAATAATGACTGTTGCGATCCGCAGCGCCCAAGCCAGCAAAAGATACACGGTGATCCTGAGTCAAGCCTGATTGTATGTCATTCCTGCCCCACTAATAGTAGGTAGCTGAGCGGTCATTCGCCGGGCGCGTGCTGGGCCAAGCGGTAGCGTGGACGGCGCGGGGGCTTGGCTTCAGAGAACTTCGGATGCGGCCGAGGCTGGTGCGATGACTTGTGCCGCTGCGGCGAGGGCCAGCCCGTCATACAGCTCCGCCATCGGGATCTCGACACCGATCTCCGGCATGGCCAGCGTGCCATCCGACCCGGCGAGGGCGTGGTTCCACCCAGTCTCCGTCCGGGTGATCACCGTGGCGAAAACCCGGTCCTGTTCGAGCATGACGTAGCGCCGGACCGAGGGCAGCGACTGGTATTCGGCAAGCTTAACGGTCCGGTCGTCGCTGGCGGTGCTGGCCGACAGCACCTCGAAGATCACGACGGGCTCGGCGACGATCGTCTCGCTGTCCGGAAACGCCGTGCAACTCACCGAAGCATCAGGGTAGCGGTAGCGGGGGCCAGTCTGGATCTTGAGGTCGCTTCCGTAAGCCTGGCAGGGCTTGCCGCGGAGGCGATTGGTTAGCGCCGTGAGCAGGTTTGCCTGCACCACCGCGTGGGCCCTGGTGCCACCGGTCATAGCGACCGGCTGGAAGCCGTCGAACTCCCATTTCAGCTCCTGGTCAGCTTCCCAGGCCAGGAACTCGTCCGGGGTCATCGGCTTGAATTGGGTCTGGCTCATGCTTCCATATTTCCATTCTGGCGAGCCATGCTACGCAAGCAGGCCATATGTCCCTGCTTCGGTCGTCAAGGCACATAGTTTCATCTCCGGCTCCGCATCCAACAGTATTGCTTACCGCGTGCTACGCTGCCCCATCCGCGCGATTAACCTAGAACCGGTCGCTGGCTGCGGCAGCCGCCACATAGCGCGCCGCGTCTTCCGCAAGCAGCAACCGTGCCGCAACCAATGCGTCCGCGGCTGCTTTCACCTTCGCCACATATGCCTGCCGCGTGCCATAGCGCTCCTCCAACGACAAGCGCGGATCACCGGTGCGTTCGCGGTCAGCCCGAGTGCGGGCAAAGGGGATGAACATGCCGTCGCGGTCGCACAGCTCAGTCGGCAAATCCTTATAGACGTTGGTGCCGGAGTAGGTGCCGAGCGGAACCGCGAGATGCGGCAGGCGCAGGCCGGCGACCTCGTTGCCGTCGGCATCGACGGCGGAAACCATGGTCGGGAGTGGCCGCACCGGGGCGGAGGGCGGGTTGGTCCAATCGACTGGCTGGCCGATCGGATTATCGCCGGGTGCCCAGGTCACTCCAGGGACGGCGGGCATGCGGATCGCCGCCGCCGGCACGCCGGTCTCATCGCCGCGGTGCGGTACCAGGCTGTCGGGCGGCGGCGTCCCGGCGCCGACCCAGGCGTCAAGGTTGGCCAGCATGGCCCGCAACGCCGGCCCAGCGCTGTTGGGATTGCGCGGGTTGGCGCAGGTGCCCGGCGCGCTCGTCACACCGGAGTGCCCGCCATGCTGCGTTCCCGCCACCAGCATCATCCGCACGCCGGGCGGCAGGGCGACATCTGCGCCCGTCGCGTCCGTGTGCACGAGCGACGCGCCTTTTTGCCAGTATTCTGTCGAGGTGTTGCTCTCGATCACCAACGGATCGCCGCCGTCGCCGCGCAGCAGGCTGGGTCCGGGTCCGTAGCCGAACGGCGGCCAGATCTCGGGATAGAACCGGTCCTCGTGCTGGGTCGCGGTGCGGAACGGCATGGCGAAGGGCTCGTTGGCGAACACCTTGCCGGCGCCGGAGATGTGCGGCAGCACGCCGTCGAACACCCGTTGCCCGGCCTCGTCCCGGTTCATGCCGAGTTCGAGGAAGTGCCGCAGAAACCGCCCGCTGAGCGAGATGCCGACCGCCAAGGTGCGCCGTATGCCCGGCTCGGTCCGCAGATGGCTGACCAGGTCGCGCGTGGCGGCGAAGCCGATGCCGTCCACCGTGGGCCGCGTTGCCAAGTAGGTCAGGTCGTAGATGCGGCGCGGCGTCGGTGTGGTGCCGAACGGCAGCAGCTGGATGGTGCTGCTGTCCATCCAGGCAAAGTCGTCCGGGGTCAGCGGCGTCGGCACGTCGGCGCTGCGGCTGCGGACGGTAAGACGCGCGCCTTCCATGTTGGCGACAGGATAGGGCAATCGGATGCGCGGCATCGCCTCGGCGCCTCGGGTGCCGGCGATGAACTCGTGCCGGATGCGCCTAACCACGCCCAGGCCGTCCCGCGTCACGACCGGAACCCGGATTGCCATGCCGTTATTGACGGTGGGCGCCTCGGGCTGCCAGCCGGACCAGACCATCGTGTCACCGCGGCGGAAGGTGAAGGCGTTGCCGGCGTCGGCCAGGCTGCGCGGGTCGTTGACGCTGCCATTCGACGGCTCCGGGGCGTCGTTGAGCCAGGACATCAGCAGCTTGTTGCCGCGATTGGTGACGTCATACAGCAATACGCCGCTGCCGCGGGCGGGGTCGGCCGGGCGCAGGATGAACACGTCGGTGTCGTACTCGACCAGGCCGCGCGCATTGCGCGGCGCCTGGTCCAGCATGGCGATGCCGGCATTGGCCGGGTCCTGGGGATCGAGCTCGCCACGGGCGACGGCCTGGATGCGGACATACGGCCCGGCGCTGCCAAAGCTGGTGCCGTCGGCAAAGGGCTCCTGCGACTGGATGTTGAGCTGCGTCAGCCGTGCCGCAGCGGGGCCTGCCAGCAACAGCATGCACAAACCGAACCCAGCCGCGATCGAGTGCCGCATGATATCTCCCCAATCCGGATTTGCACCCGGCTGCTACGTAGGCTGGGCTGGAGGAACGAGGCTTGTCAACGCGGCGGAACGCGGTCGGGACCACGGCAGAACGCGGTCGGGACCACCCCTATTTTCAGCTCTGGAACGGACTATATTCAGTATCGCCAACTGGAGATCCCATCAAGATGCGTCGCTCCTCCTCCTTCATTGCTGCCGTCGCGGTCGCTGCCCTGGCGCTCACGCCCTCGTTCGCCGATGCGCGGGCCGGTGGCGGAAGCTCGTTTGGCAGCCGCGGCGGCCGCACGTTCTCGGCGCCGCCCTCGACCAACACGGCGCCGTCCATGGCAGCGCCGATGGACCGTACCATGACCGCCCGTCCGGCCCCGTCCTCGCCGGGCTTTGGCGCTCCGACGGCTCCGGCATTCGGCGGACGCTCCGCGTTCGGGTCCGGCCTGCTCGGCGGCCTGTTGGGAGTCGGCCTCGGCAGCATGCTGTTCGGTGGCGGCATGTTCGGCGGCGGTGGCGGCCTGGGCGGCTTGGGCTTCCTCGGCCTGCTGCTGCAGGCAGTGCTGCTGTTCTTCGCAGTGCGCTGGCTGTTCCGTAAGTTCGTGAATCGCCAGCCTGCAATGGCTGGCGGCCCAAGCCTCACACGCATTCAGCAGCCGATGAGTGTGCCAACGGGGAACACGGCAATGGGTGGCGGTCGTCCCGCGGCTCCGTCCGTGCAGATCGGCAAGCCCGACTATGAGGCGTTTGACCGTACGTTGCAGGGTATCCAGGCTGCCTGGTCGAACCAGGACATGAATGCCCTGCGTGCGCTCTCGACACCCGAAATGGTCAGCTATTTCGGCGAGCAACTGACCGAGCAGGCAAGCCGCGGCGTGCGGAACACCGTGACCCACGTGAAGCTGGAGCAGGGTGACCTGTCAGAAGCATGGTCTGAGGGCAGCCGCGAATATGCGACAGTCGCGATGCGGTTCTCGGCGCTGGATGTGACCCGCGACTCGGCCGGACGCGTGGTGGATGGCGACATTGCGCTGCGCACCATGGCGACGGAGCTTTGGACCTTCGTTCGCACTTCGGGCGGCCAGTGGCTGCTGTCAGGTATTCAGCAGGCACGATAAGTTCAGAAATAAGCCTGTGATATCAAAGGCCGCCGGAGAAACTCGGCGGCCTTTCGCGTTTTCAGGTGTCATCGATCGGTCTCATCACGCTGCATCATCGAAACTTCACGTGCAAATGCGTGTTCTCAAAGCCATAGGCCGCTGCGAAGGCTGAGCTGTCCTGACGAAGCGAGGTTCGATCGGTCGCATGAACGCAACCCTCCTTACGCCCAATACTCACCAATACCGCGCCGTTTTTATCTCGGATACTCATTTAGGGACCCGGGGCTGCCGCAGTGATTTCCTTGCTGACTTCTTGGGCCAGATATCGTGCGAGCATCTGTTTCTGGTCGGTGACATCGTCGATGGCTGGCGACTGCGTAAATCCTGGTATTGGGACGCTAACCACGACAAGGTCATTCGCCTGATCCTGCGTCATGCGCGCAACGGTGCTGCCGTGACCTACATTCCCGGCAACCACGACGAGATGTTCCGCGCCTGGCTGCCCACCGCAATCGACCCGCACACCTTGGAGGTCACAGGCATCGCGCTGCGCAATGAGGCGACGCATGTGACGGCGGACGGCAAGAAGCTGCTGGTGATCCACGGTGACGAGTTCGATAGCATGGTGCGTTACGCCCGCTTCCTGGCGATCTTGGGCGACGGTGCCTACGTCACCTCGCTGGTCGTCAACCGGTGGTTCAACTTGCTGCGCCGGCGGATGGGTTATCCCTACTGGTCGCTGTCGCAGTGGCTGAAGCGTCAGGTGAAAGGCGCCGTGAAGGCTATCGACCTGTTTGAAACGGCCCTCGCAGCCGAAGCTGGCCGCCGTGGGTTCGACGGCGTCGTGTGTGGGCACATCCATCACGCGGAGATGCGTAAGGTGAACGGCATCTTATACCTGAATGACGGAGACTGGGTGGAGAGCTGCACGGCGCTGGTCGAGCACCATGACGGCCGGCTGGAACTGCTGGATTGGGCAGTCGTCAACAAGCTGTCGTTCTTCACCCCGCGTGAGACCGTGACGGCGGAGGCTGCCTGACCAGTTCTGCCCAACTCGATCCGGCCTGCCTCTTTCCGCCGCGTCGCGCGGAGGCCGCTATGTGCATCTTGATCGTGTCGGACGCCTGGCACCCGCAGGTCAATGGCGTCGTCCGCACCCTGTCGATGGTGGCGGAGGAACTGAACAGCCTGGGCCACTCTGTCGAGGTAATTGGGCCCGACCGGTTCCGCACTTTTGCCCTGCCGACTTATGCCAGCATCCGCGTGGCCGTGCTGCCCGGCCGCCGCCTGACTGCGATGATCGAAGCCTTCCGGCCGGATGCGCTGCATATCGCGACCGAGGGACCGTTGGGCCTTGCCGCGCGGCGCTGGGCGCTGCGGCGCGGCATGGCCTTCACGACGTCGTTCCACACGCGGTTTCCGGAGTACCTGCACGCGCGGACGCGGCTGCCGCCGGCATGGGCCTATGCCTGGCTGCGCTGGTTCCATAACGCCGGATCGGCCATGATGGTCGCGACCGGCAGCCTGCGGCGTGAGCTGACCGCCCGCGGATTCCGCAATGTGCGCGATTGGACCCGCGGCGTGGACCTGGCGCGGTTCAGGCCCAGCGAGCCCAATGGCATGCACGGCGATCAGGCCTATCCGCGCCCGGTATTCCTGTACGTCGGCCGGGTCGCGGTGGAGAAGAACCTGGGAGCTTTCTTGTCGCTCGATCTTCCCGGCACGAAGCTTATTGTGGGGGACGGGCCACAGCGGCACATGCTGGCGCGGAGCTATCCCGGGGTGCACTTCGTGGGCGAGCGGCATGGCGCGGCATTGGCGCGGAGCTATGCCGAGGCGGACGTGTTCGTATTCCCGTCGCTGACCGACACGTTCGGGCTGGTATTGCTGGAGAGCCTCGCCTCAGGCACCCCGATCGCGGCGCATCCAGTGACCGGGCCAGCCGATGTCCTCGAAAATGCGCCGGCGGGCGTGGGCGCACTGGATCATGACCTGCGGGCGGCTGCGTTGCGCGCCCTGAACGGCAACCGGGCGGCTTGCCGCGCCCATGCCGAACGCTTCTCCTGGCGAGCCTGCGCCGACGCATTCCTGGCCAACCTCGTGATCGTCGGCCCCGGCTCCTAAGGTCTCGGCTTCAAAGGTTTGCGGCGCTGCGAGCCGCATGCTACCGCCGCGCCATGCCGTCTCGCCAAATTCATTGATCAAAAACATCCTCCGCCATCCCCGCACCCTGGCGCTGGGCGCCCAGGCGCTCAGCTCATACCTGCGCTTTGCGCTCCGCACGACACGGTGGACGCTGCAGGGGGTGGAGCTGGGGCACTTCATGCACGGCACGCCCGCGGTGTTCGCCTTCTGGCATGAATGCCTGCCGCTGATGCCGGCCCTGTGGACCCGGGCATTGCGGGAACGCGCGGCGGCGCATGGACGGCGCGGACGGATGCATGTCCTGGTCAGCCGCCACCAGGACGGCCGGCTGATTGGCGACATGATGCGCGGTTTCGGCCTGGATTTAGTGCATGGGTCGTCGTCCAAGGGATCGGCGCAAAAGGGCGGCGCCTCCGGGCTGCGCGCCCTGCTGGCGGTGTTGGCCGCCGGTGATCAGGTGGTGATCACCCCCGATGGCCCGCGCGGTCCCCGGCGGCAGATCGCCCGCGGCGTAGCGCAGCTGGCGGCGCTGGCCGGGGTGCCGGTGCTGCCCTGCGCCGCGTGGTCCACCCGCCGTCGGATATTGCCGACCTGGGACCGCATGATCCTGCCGCTGCCGTTCGGCCGCGGCGTGCTGGTCTGCGGGGCACCGATCCCTGTGCCGCGCGACCGCTGGGCCGACAGCCTGCCCGAAATCGCCGCTGCCCTGTCCAAGGCGGCGGACGAGGCGGAGGCGCTGTGCGCGGCATAGTCGCGGGGCTTTGGCACAGCGGCACGACCCTGGCAGCGCCCGGCCTGCGTGCAATGCTGCGGCGGCGTGTGAACCGCGGCAAAGAAATTCTGTCCCGCCTGCCGGAGCGCGAGGGATTCGACCTGATGCCCCGGCCCGCTGGACAGCTGATCTGGCTGCATGCCGCCAGCGTGGGGGAGAGTCAATCGATCCTGCCGGTGCTGTCCGCTTTGCGCTGCCAGGCGCCGGATGCGTCGATCCTGGTCACCACCGGCACCGTCACCTCCGCCGCCCTGCTGGCCGAGCGTTTGCCCACACTTGATCTGCATAACGTGCTGCACCGCTTCGTGCCGCTCGACGTGCCTGCCTGGGTGGCGCGGTTCCTTGACCATTGGCGGCCGGACGTGGCGGGATTTGTGGAGAGTGAGCTCTGGCCCAACCTGATCGGCGGCTGCCAGGCGCGAGGGATCCCGATGATGCTGGTGAACGCCCGCATGTCGGCCCGCAGCCTGCGTGGATGGCAACGCGCGCCAGGCTTTGCGCGCCAGACGCTGGAGGCGTTTGACCGGGTTCAGGCACAGTCGGAGACCGACGCCGCGCATCTGCGCCTGCTGGGCGCCCGCAATGTGGACGCGCCGGGGAACCTGAAACTGGCCGCCGCGCCACTCCCCGTCGATCCCATCGAGCTCGCCCGGTTGCGCGCCTTGATCGGCGCCCGCCCGGTTTGGCTGGCGTCAAGCACGCATCCCGGCGAGGAGGACGTGGCGGCCCGGGTGCATCGCGACCTCGCGGCGGCGCATCCGGGCCTGCTGACCATTGTGGCGCCACGCCATCCGGAGCGAGGTGCCGCGGTGGCGGCAGCGCTTGGCGCACCGCGTCGGGCGGCCAGACAGGACCCTGGGCTGGGGATTTGGGTCGCCGACACGCTGGGCGAGCTCGGGTTGCTGTATCGCTTGGCGCCGCTGGCCTTCGTCGGCCGCAGCTTGGTGGGGCAGGGCGGGCAGAACCCGCTGGAGCCGGCGCGCCTGGGCTGCGCCATCGCGGTCGGGCCGCATACCGCGAACTTTGCCGAGGCTGTATGGGCGCTGGAGACGGCCGGCGCGCTTACCCGGGTTGCCGACGCAGCCGAGCTCGCAAGCTGGGTGGACGGCATGCTGCGCGATCCCGATAAGCGGCGCATCGCGGGTGCGGCTGCCTGTGCGGCGGCCAAGGGTGCGGCCGGCCTGCCCGAACGGACCGCGGCGGCGCTGCTGTCCCTGGTTCGGCACTGATGCGGCCGCCGGAGTTCTGGCAACAGGACGGCGTGCTGCCGCGGCTGCTTGCCCCAGCGGGCGCGGTGGTCGCCGCTTTAACCGCAAGGCGCGTGGCCCGGCCGGGTTGGCGCGCGCCGGTGCCGGTGCTGTGCTGCGGCAATGCCGGCGTGGGCGGGGCGGGCAAGACCACCCTGGCGCTAAATCTGGCACAACGGCTGGTGGCGCGCGGCGTCGCGGTGCATTGCCTGACCCGCGGCTACGGTGGCCGGTCGCGCGGCGTCTTGCGGGTCGATCCCGCTTTGCATGATGCCGGTCTGGTCGGCGACGAGCCGCTGCTGCTCGCCGCGGTCGCACCCACTTGGGTTGCCGCCGATCGTGCCGCCGGCGCCCGGGCAGCGGTCGCGGCCGGAGCGCAGGCGCTGCTGATGGATGATGGGCTGCAGAACCCAACACTCGTTAAGGACGCGGCACTGCTGGTGGTGGACGGCGCAGTCGGGTTCGGCAATGGCCGCGTCATGCCGGCCGGACCGCTGCGGGAACCGGTGAGCGCTGCGGCGGCGCGATGCCGCATTGCTGTGCTGATCGGATCGGATACGGTCAGCGCGTGCGCTGCCCTGCCGCCGAGCCTGCCGGTGCTGCAGGCGACGCTGGAGCCCGAAATGGCGTTGCCGGGCTTGCGGGTGCTGGCGTTCTCCGGCATCGCCCGCCCCGCCAAGTTCCACGCGACGCTGCGTCAGGCCGGCGCCATCGTGACCGAGTGCATGGATTTTGCGGATCATCACCGTTTCACCGACGCCGAGCTGGACCGGATGCTCGCGCGCGCGAAGGCGCTCGATGCCATGCCAGTCACCACGCCCAAGGACGCGGTGCGCCTGCCCGCGGCGATCCGCTGCCAGGTCCAGGTGGTCGGCGTGACGCTGCGATGGGCCGACCCGGCAGCGCTTGACCGCCTGCTGGCCGATACCGTGCCATGAACCTCGCGCATCGGGCCGAGGCGCTGCTGGCGCACGCCGCTTTGCGCCTGTTGCGCGCGCTGGGGCCGGTCGCGTCCAGCAACTTTTTTGGAGGTCTGGCCCGCGGCGTCGGGCCACTGCTGCCGGTCTCGCGCATCGCCGACGCCAATCTGCGTGCGGCGATGCCGGAGCTGGACGCGACCGCGCGTCGGCGGGTCATCCGCGGTGTCTGGGACAATCTGGGGCGCACGGCCGGCGAACTGCCGCACATCGCCGGCTTGCGTGAGACCGCAAGCGGCCCTGGCTGGGACCTCGTCGGCAGCGACACAATGCACTGGTTGGCGGCAAAGAAGGGTCCGGCGATCTTCTTCAGCGGCCATATCGGCAACTGGGAGGTGCTGCCGGTCGCAGCGGCGGCGCATGGCGTGCCGGTCTCGATGTTCTATCGCCCGGCGGAGAACAAGCAGATCGATGCCTTGATCTTGGACCTACGGCGGCAGGCGGCCCATCCGGACGTGCGCATGTTCCCCAAAGGCGCGGCCGGCGCCCGCCAGTCCCTCATGCACCTATCACGCGGCGGCCGACTGGCAATGCTGATGGATCAGAAAATGAATGACGGGATCGAGGCCCGGTTTTTCGGTCGTCCAGCCATGACCGCTCCCGCCTTGGCGGCGCTGGCGCTGCGCCTGCGCTGTCCGGTCATTCCAGGCTACGTCGAGCGGACAGGGCCTGCCCGGTTCCGGGTCACCTGCGAGCCGCCGCTTGCGCTGCCAGATACCGGCGACCGCTCGGCCGATGTTGCGGCGCTGACGCAGATGGTGAACGACACATTGGAGCGCTGGATCAGGGCCAAGCCGGAGAGCTGGCTATGGCTGCACCGGCGCTGGCCGAAGGCTAGTACTTAGCCTTGACCGGGATCTTCACGATCTCCGGCAAAGGCGAGCGCTCCAGCGACTTGATCGCCGGGCGCGGCTTGCCAGACGCGGCGCCGATCGTGGCGTCCTGTTGCTCGATGATGCCCTGTGCTGGCATGTCGCCATCCAGGCCGACCAGCGCCGTGCTCGGCACGCGCCGGTTGCTGCTGCGGGTTCCGTCAATATAGGTCACGTCAAAAGCGACGAAGCTGCTTTCGATCTTCTTCTTAGGCGGCATCAGTATCCCCTGGGCTGGTACCTTCGGCTGGTACGGCCTCCGCTCCGGTCTCACCTTCGGCTTTACGGCGTGCTGCGGCCTCTTCTTTGTCGCGCAGCTTCTCGTCTTTTTTGGCTTGCTTGGCGCGGTTCCGCTCGGCCCGCTGCATATTGTAGTTGGGCTTGAAGACCATCGGGATTCCTTGCGGCGAAGGGTGGAAAAGGGCCGCGCTTCAGCTTTGGCCGAGCTGGCTTTCCCGCACGACGCGCTCATGACCGTCGCGGGAATTCTTGATGCGGTATTGCAGGTCCCGGGTCTCGCTGGGCATCTGCCGCACCACGGTGTAGCTCCCCCGCGGCGCATTGCCGTCGAATGCGCTGGGGGAGAACTCCACCTTTTGGCCGAATGCGAACTTATGGGCTGCCATGCAGGTCGCCTCCGGCCGCTGCCACAAAGGCAGCTCTAGGGTTGATGGGCTATGCGGCTTGCAGGTTGACCGCGGAGGTCTTGCCCTGCTGGCCGCGCTCGAGCTCGAAGCTCAGCTTCTGGCCCTCGTTCAACGAGCCCATGCCGGCGCGCTCGACCGCAGAGATGTGCACGAACACGTCCTTACTGCCGTCATCCGGCTGAATGAAACCGAAACCCTTTTGCGCATTGAACCACTTAACCGTTCCGACTGCCATAGTATGCTCTCCATAGACACGGCGGCCCGCACGGTGCAGGCCGAATTACTTTTACATTAGGGAGCACCGGAAAAGCTGCGGACCCTGGAAACCGGGGTTCAACAAGCATCGATCCAAAGACTGGCTGGCCCAACACGAAAAGCGCCAGCGCTTACATGGACCTTTGATGCCCAGATGTAAAGCAGGCCGACACATTATGTTCAGATCGGCAACGCTCTCTGTCCGGATCGAGTCGCACTATCCGCCGTCACCGCCGCCTCGCCGTCGCCAAACCGCAGCCGCAGCCGAGCGCCCGGCGCCACCCGCGCCGCCGTCGTAATTGCCTGACCTCTCGCGTCAAGCACAAGGGCATAGCCGCGCGCCAGAACCGCGTCGATCGACACCGAGTCGAGGCGAGCCGACGTCCCGGCCAGCCGCGCCCGCGACTCGCGCAGGCCGCCCTGCAGCGGCGCCGGCGACAGCCTTCCCAGGACAGTGTTCGCACGCCCCCGGTGCCGCGCCGCTGCCTGACGCAGCCCGCTGCCGAGCCGAGACGCCGCCAGTTCGACCGCAGCCCGCCGCATCGCCGCGACGCCCTGCGGGTTGGGCACGCGCAGCTCAACCTGCACCAGGGCAGCCCGGCGGGCACGCACCAGGTTCGGCAGAGCCAGCACTAGGCGCAGGCTGCGGGCCTCGATCGCCTGATGCGCGGCGCGCATGGTGCCGGGCAGGTCCGGTATGCCGCGCTCCGCCTGGACCAGCGCAGCACGGCGGCTCGCCAAAAGGTTCGGCAGCGCAATCGCCAAGCGCTGCGCCCGGTCGTCCAGACGCTGCCGCGCCGCGCCCAGCAGGTTCGGTAGATCGGGCAGGCCGCGCTCGGCCCCGCTAAGACGGAGCCGCCGCTCCTGCGTCATCCGGTGCAGCCCGGCAGACAGCCGTGCCGCCTCCTGCGCGACATTCGCCAGCAGTTCGGCGCGCACCGGCACCGCCAGCTCGGCCGCCGCGGTCGGCGTCGGCGCACGGCGGTCGGCCGCGAGGTCGATCAGCGTGTGGTCCGTCTCGTGCCCCACCGCGGAGATCAGCGGGATGCGGCAGGCGCAGGCGGCGCGCACCACCGCCTCGTCGTTGAAGGCCATCAGGTCCTCCAGGCTGCCGCCGCCGCGCGCGACGATCAGCACGTCCGGCCGGGGCACCGCTCCGCCCGGCACGATGCGGTCGAAGCCGGCGATGGCGGCGGCGATGCGGACGGCCGCGCCCTCACCTTGCACCGGCACCGGCCACACCAGGATCGGACGCGGGAAACGCCGCAGGATCGTGGTCTTGATGTCCTGCAGCACCGCGCCCTGGGCCGAGGTCACCACGCCCACGACGGCGGGCAGCAGCGGGATGCGCCGCTTGCGCCCGCTGTCGAACAGCCCCTCTGCTACCAGGCGCGCGCGCAATGCCTCAATCCGGGCCAGCAGCGCCCCGGCGCCGGCATAGTCCATGCGCTCGACGATCAACTGGTACGAGCTGCGCTCGCCGTAGGACGACACGCGGCCGGTCGCGATGACCTCGACGCCGTTCTCGGGTACCAGGCCCAGGCGGGACACCGTGCCCTTCCAGACGACGCCGCTGATCTTGCCGCCCTCGTCCTTCAGCGAGAAATACATGTGGCCAGACGGGTAGCGTTTGTATTCGGTGATCTCCCCCCGCACCCGGACGCGGCCGAACGCGCCCTCCAGCGTGCGCTTCACCGCGCCAGAAATTTCGGAGACGGTGTATTCCGGGATGTTGGAGGCGGGTGCCGTCAGATCGTCCATGCGCTGAACCTATGCTACACGCGGGTAAGTTTGAAGCGGGGGGCGGGATGCGGGTTCTTGTGGTCGGCTCGGGCGGTCGTGAGCACGCGCTGGCCTGGGCGTTGTCGGCGTCGCCGCTGCTGACCAAGCTGTGGGTGGCGCCGGGCAACCCCGGCACCGCGCTGGTGGCGGAGAACGTTGGCATCGCAGCCCTGCACATCGAGCGGTTGGTGCAGTTCGCCCGGGAGCATGCAGTCGATTTGGTGGTGCCGGGTCCCGAGGGGCCGCTGGTCGCCGGCCTGGCGGACGCTATGGCGCAGGCCGGGATTTGCTGCATCGGGCCGACCGCCGCCGCGGCGCGGCTCGAGGGCAGCAAGGCGTTTGCCAAACAGCTTTGCAATGACGCCGGCATTCCCACCGCGTTGTGGGAGCAGTTTACCGATGTAGAGGAGGCCCGCGCCTTTATCCGCCGCCGCGGCGCGCCGGTCGTGGTGAAGGCGGACGGCCTCGCCTCGGGCAAGGGCGTCGTCGTGGCCGCTACGGTCGAGGCGGCCGAGGCGGCTCTCGACGCCATCATGCGCGACCGCTCGTTCGGCGACAGCGGCGCCAGCGTGGTGATCGAGGAGTGCCTGATGGGCGAGGAGATCAGCCTGTTCGCGTTGTGCGACGGCACGGACGCGGTATTCCTGGGCGCGGCGCAGGACCACAAACGGCTGGGCGACGGCGATATTGGGCCGAATACCGGCGGCATGGGCGCATTGTCGCCGGTGCCGGGCTTCGATCCCGGCCCGGCGATGGACGGCTTCATCCGGCCCGCCTTGGCCGAGATGGCCCGCCGCGGCACGCCGTTCCGCGGCATCTTGTTCGCTGGATTGATGCTGACGGCAGACGGCGCGAAGCTGATCGAGTATAACGTGCGTTTTGGCGACCCGGAGTGCCAGGTGCTGCTGCCGCGGCTGCGCAGCGACCTGCTGCCGGCATTGCTGGCGGCCTGTGACGGCGAGCTGGGCCGGTTCGACCTGCGGTGGAACGCCGGCGCAGCGGTTGCGGTGGTCATGGCGGCGCCGGGCTACCCGGCGGCGCCGGAGCCGGGCTCAGACATCGGCGATCTCAGCGCCGCCGCAGCCGTGCCGGGCGCGTTGGTATTCCAGGCCGGCACGCGGCTCGACAGTGGGCGTCTCCTCGCCGATGGCGGCCGGGTGCTGACGATCTGCGGCACCGGGGCTGACGCGGCGGCAGCGCGCGCAGTGGCGTATCAAGCGGTGGAAGCAGTGCCTTGGACGGAAGGTATCTACCGGACGGACATCGGGGTTCGGTCCCAATACAAGTAAAAGTGTGATCAGTTTTGACCCGGTTCGTTCTAATTTTCGTCAATACACGTTGCGGGCCGTTGCTGCTGAAGGGCGGGTAGGTTCATGGGCGTCGAGACGAGTCTTTTGTCGCGTGCCGCGCCGAAACGGATTGCCGACCTCAATGGTCCGCCCGGATGGCCGGTGTTGGGCAACCTGCTGCAGCTCGAACTATCGCAGATCCATGCACAGCTCGAAGGCTGGGCAAAAATTTATGGGCCGGTCTATCGCCTGCGGATCGGGCCGCGCGACGCCCTGGTGGTGGCTCGCCCCGACCTGATCGCCGGTATCCTGCGTGACCGCCCTGATGGCTGGAGCCGCCTTCGGACCATGCAGGCGGTGATCCATGAAATGGGCATTGACGGCGTATTTTCCGCCGAGGGCGAGGCCTGGCGTCGGCAGCGCCGGCTGGTTGCGGCAGCCTTCACGCCCAGCCACCTCAAACGCTATTTCCCGCTGATCGAGCGGATGACGGAACGCTTGAAGGAGCGGCTGGATTTGGCGGCGCGCACCGGTGCGTGGATCGAGCTGCAGACCATGCTCATGCGCTATTCCGTAGATGTGACGGCGAGCCTCGCTTTCGGGATCGACGTCAACACCATGCAGCAGGCCAACGGCGCGCTGCAGGAGCATTTGGACCAGGTGTTTCCGATGCTGATGCGCCGGATGAACGCGACGTTCCCGTACTGGCGCTATATCAAGCTGCCGGCGGACCGTGCGTTCGACCGGCACTTGGCAGCCGGGCATGCTGCGGTGAAAAATTTTGTGCAAATCGCCCGCGACCGCATCGCGGAGAACCCGGCCCTCGCCGAGCGTCCGACCAATCTGCTGGAAGCCATGCTGACCGCGCGGGACGCCGATGGCGGGATGCTCAGTGAAGCCGAGGTAGCCGGCAACGTGTTCACGATGCTGCTGGCTGGCGAGGACACGACGGCGAATACTTTGGCCTGGACCCTTTATCTGCTGCACACGCATCCCCAGGCCTGGGATGCGGTCGTCGCGGAGGTGGATGCGTGCCTAGGGGCGGACGTTATTCCGCGCAATGTTCAGATGGCGGGCGGCCTTGCGACGATCGAGGACTGTTCGAACGAGTCGATGCGGCTGCGGCCAGTGGGACCGCTGGCCTATCTCGAGAACAACGTGCCGACCGAGATCGAGGGCGTGGCACTCCCGGCTGGGACATTCCTACTCGGCGTGATGCGCAGCGGAGCGGTGGACACCAGCATCGCGGCCGACGCCGCTGACTTCCGGCCATCGCGTTGGCGCGTTGCGGCATCTGCCGCCGTTGAACCCGTTGGCAACGCCGGTGATCGTAAGCTGATTGCGGCCTCTATGCCGTTCGGCGCCGGGCCACGGGTCTGTCCGGGCAGGTATCTTGCGATGCTGGAGATGAAAATGGTGCTCGCGACGATCGCGCGCAACTACCAGTTGATCGAGGTCGGGACCGAGGACGGTGCGCCGCCGCGCGAGCACCTGGCTTTTACGATGGCGCCTGTAGGATTGCGCATGAAGATCAAAGCGCGGGCGAACTGACGAACAAGACCGCTGAATGGGAGAGGTCGCGCTACTCGCCGTTAGCCTCGCAGCTCTCGAAAAAAGTCCCGCAGCAACGCCCCGCACTCCGTCTCCCGCACGCCGCCCACAACCTCCGGCCGGTGCAGGCATCCCGGTGCGCTGAACACCCGCGGCCCGTGCTCGATCCCGCCGCCCTTCGGATCATAGGCGCCAAACACCACCTGTCGGATGCGGAAATGCACCAAAGCGGCGGCGCACATCGGGCAGGGCTCGAGCGTCACCACCAGGTCGCAGCCAACCAGCCGCGGCGTGCCCAGAAGCCGCGCCGCTTCCCGGAGCGCCAGCAGCTCAGCATGCGCGCTGGCGTCCCGGTCCGCCTCCGTCCGGTTGCCCGCCCGCGCCAGCACCGTCCCATCCGGCCCGAACACCACGGCGCCGACCGGAACCTCGCCCTGCGCCGCCGCCGCCCGGGCCTCCGCCAGCGCCTGGTCCATAGGGGTCATCCGGCCTGCTTGCTCCCGATCCCCAAGCGGGTCTAGTCACGCGCCATGACCGCACGCATCAGACCCCTCATCGGCGTGACCCTGGATGCAGAGCCGCCCGGCGGATACTCCAAATACCCCTGGTATGCCCTCCGCGCCAACTACGCCCAGGCGATCGCCGGCAGCGGCGGCCTGCCGGTGGCGCTGCCGCACGACCCTGGCTTTGCTGCGGACTACCTCGACCGCATCGACGCCCTGGTCGTCACCGGCGGCGCCTTCGACGTGGACCCGGCGCTGTATGGCGACACCGAGCGGCACGCGACCGTCACGCTGAAGGAGACTCGCACCGCCTCCGAGCTCGCTTTGGTACGCGGCGCGCTGGCCCGCGACATGCCGGTGCTGGGCATCTGCGGCGGCGAGCAATTGCTGGTCGTCGCACTCGGCGGCTCGCTGATGCAGCACATCCCGGACAGCGTTCCGGACGCGCTGGAGCACGAGCAGCCCAACCCGCGCGACGAACCCGGCCACTCCATCGCGCTCGTGCCGGGCAGCCTGCTGCACCGGATCGTCGGCGCCCCGACCATGCAGGTGAACTCCGCGCATCATCAGGCAATCCGGGACGTGGGACGCTGGGTCACGGTGAACGCGACCGCGCCGGACGGCGTGATCGAGGGGATCGAGGACGCGCGCTATACCTTCTGCCTTGGCGTGCAGTGGCATCCGGAGTTCCTGATCGACCCCGGCGACAAGCGCATCCTCGACGCCCTGGTCGCGGCAGCCGGGGGATGACGGGGGAGGGCCCGGCCGACGGGGATGCGACCAAGGCGGGGGCGGTCCGCGGCGAGCGCATCGCCAAATGGCTCGCCCGCGCCGGCGTCGCCAGCCGGCGTGACGCGGAGAAACTGCTGGCCGACGGCGTTATTATGGTAAATGGCGCGGTGGTGACGCATCCCGCCACCTTCATCGATCCCGACGATATCGTGCAGCTGCGCGGCGCCGTGGTCGATGCACCCGACCGGACCCGGCTGTGGCGCTATCACAAGCCCGAGGGCCTCGTGACCACCCATCGCGATCCGCAGGGCCGGCCCACCGTGTTCGACAAGCTGCCGCCCGGGCTGCCCCGCGTCGTCAGCATCGGCCGACTGGACCTCAACAGCGAGGGGCTGCTGCTGCTCACCAATGACGGCGCGCTGGCCCGGCGGCTGGAGCTGCCGGCCAATGGCTGGATCCGCCGCTACCGTGTCCGGGTCTATGGCGCGATCGACAACCGGAGCTTAGGCAATTTGGTCCGCGGCGTGACCGTCGAGGGCGTGCGCTACGGCCCGATTGAGGCGATGCTCGACGCCCGCACCGGCACCAACGCGTGGCTGAGCGTCGCGCTGAAGGAGGGCCGCAACCGCGAGGTGCGCAAGGTCATGGCGCATTTGGGCCTGCAGGTCACCCGGCTGATCCGCGTCGCCTACGGCCCGTTCCAGCTCGGCAACCTCGACCGCGGCGCTGTGGACGAGATCACCGGTAAGGTATTGCGCGAACAGCTTTCCGAAGCGGTCAAGCCGGAGGTGACACGGCCCAAGCCGCCGAGGCCGGGCCAGGCCTGACTCGTGCCGAGGCAATGCGGATAGTCGCTGGCGCTTGGCGCGGCCGTGCGTTGTCGGCGCCGCCCGGCGAGGCGACGCGCCCGACCGCCGACCGGGTGCGCCAGGCGCTGTTCGACCGCCTGCTGCATGCGCCCTGGGCCGGGCGGGCGTGCATCGACGGCGTCCGGGTCGTGGACGCCTTTGCCGGCACTGGGGCATTGGGGCTTGAGGCGCTGTCGCGCGGGGTCGGACATGCGACGTTCCTGGAGAACGGGCGTGCGGCCCTTACGGCGCTGCGCGGCAATGTCGCCGCCTGCCGGGCGGAGGCACGCTGCACGATCCTGGCGGCTGACGCACTCCAGCCGCCGCCGGGGCAGGCTTGCGGGTTGCTGTTCCTCGATCCGCCGTATGGGCAGGACCTCGTTGCCCCGGCGCTGATTGCTCTGCAGGCAGCCGGCTGGATCGCGCCCGATGCGCTGATCGTGGCCGAGCTCGGCCGGAACGATACGCTGCCACGCCCGGACCCAGTGGATGACCGCCTGCAGGGTGCGGCGCGCGTGGTGGTGTGGCGCATGCAGCGGCATTGCTGATATGACGCTTTCACAGCAAAGTCGAAGGCCAAGTAGAACCCGGCGGGCGGGAAAGCATCCGGCCCGTTTTTCCGCCAAACTGCGATCTGCCGGCTGGCGCGCTCTGTTATAGGAGAGCAACGTGGAACGAGACGGAGGGGACTCGTTCCGGGATTCCTGATCGATTAGCGGGAGATTGCTGCCATGGAGCTACCGACCGAGCCAGTTGGGTCGCTGCCGCGTCCTGCGACGCTGCAGGCCGCCATCAAAGGTTTCGACGAGGGGACCGTCACCCGGGCGCAGCTCACCGCCGAGCAGGACGCCGCCTGCCAGGACTCGGTCACCCGCATGGAGGCGACGGGATCGCCGATCGTGTCGGACGGCGAGCAGCGGGCATCGAGCTTTGCAACCTATCCGCTCACCGACACCTTGGCCGGAACCGGGCTTGCCGATCACCTGGCCGGCGACGGGCAGTACTTCGCGATCTTCACCGACGGGCATCATCGCCAGCTGCCGCGCCTGACCGGCGGGCCGTTCCGCTACAAGACCTTCGCCGCCGACTATCTCGCCAAGGCCGTCCCGATGGCGCACAAGCCTTTGAAACAGGCGGTAATCGCGCCCTCCATGTTGGCGCTGCTGTACCCGCTGGACGGCGAGGTCGCGGGCTATAACCGCGAGCAGTTCCTGGCCGACCTCTGCGACGAGTGCGAGAAGGACATCCGCAAGTGCTTCGCCGCCGGGGCAGCCCGGGTATCGATCGACTTCACCGAGGGCCGGCTGGCCTGCCGCAACGATCCGAACAACCCGTGGACCGGGCGCGGCATGCTGGAGCACTTCATCGAGCTGAACAACCGCGTCATCAATCGATTCGACGCGGCCGAGCGCCGGAACATCGGCGTCCACACCTGCCCCGGCGGCGACTGCGACGCGACGCACAGCGCCGACGTGGACTACGCGGAGCTGCTGCCGAGCATGTTCAAGATGAACGCCGGCTATTTCCTGATGCAGCTCTCGAGCGAGCCCGACAAGGAGCGCGTCTATAAGCTGATCGGCGAGCATAGCCGGGCGGACGCCAACGGGTTGCCGCAGGTCTGCTTTGTCGGCGTGATCAACCCGCAGAACCCGCGGGTCGAAACGGCGGACGAGGTGTGCGACGCCCTAATGAGCGCGTCGAGGCACATCCCCAAGGAGCGTCTCGGCTCCACCGACGACTGCGGCTTCTCGCCGTTCAGCGTCGATGTGAAGCCGAAACACGGCTCGCCCGACATCGCGCGGGATATTGCTTTCCAGAAGATTGCTGAGCGGGTGAAGGGCACCAGGCTGGCGTCTGAGAGGCTTGGGCTTTCCGGCTAGCGGCTGAGGCTCACCAGCGAATGCCCGCCGGGATCATCGCAAAAGGCCCGATGGGCGCTAGGGCAGCAGCGCCGGGTTGCGCCACCCCTGGACTCCGTCAACATGGGTGGCTGGCACTCCGTCCGTCAGATGGATCTGACAAGGGCGTTCAATTTCCAGGCGCCACCCGGCTTTCAGCAAGACATCAAACAGCCGTCCCTCGATGGGCCGGGAGTGCGTGCCGATCAGCAGATAGGCGATCTTTTGGCTGAGAAGCGGAAGGCAAGCGGCGACCAAGTCCGCCTCACCACCCTGGATATCGATATGCAAGAGGTCAATGCGGGCGTATTGGGCTGCCACCTCCGCGAGAGATAGCATCGGCAGTTCGTCGTATTTACCGGAGCGCACGGCGCGTTCGCGTTGGGCCTCCGTGGCATCAAAGATCGGCTCCAATCCCCAGGACAACCCAGCGCTATCCTGACGCGGGAACAAGGCCGTTCCAGACTCTGCGGCGGCTATGCCATGATGGAGCGTCACCTCTGACGGCGAGAACCCATTGGCTTCGCAAGCCTCCCGAGCGAACCCGATATGTTTGACGTCGCCCTCGATGCCGATGAGCTGGACGGCCCGTCCTATTCGTCTGGCGGCAACGCCGGTATTATTCATCCAGCAGCCCCAACCACAGCCGAGCTCGATCATGGTGAAACGGCCGGGTGCCAGGTCAACAGCGCGTAGTGCGGCCGCCCACTCGGCGATATCAGCGTGCCAGTTAGCCGGAATGGGAATAGGCTCTACTTGCCCTGCTCGACCGGCAAGGATCGATGGAAAGAACTTCGGGTCAATCAGGACACCGAGGAAGTTAGTCAGATAGTCAGAGTGCGGCTGCAAGCCCGTTGCGGCGTGACGACGGATGACAGCCTGAGCGTCAAAGCAGGTATTGTAATAGTAGAACGGGCTGGAGACCTCCAGACCCGCGGCAGAAAGCTGTTGCCGGCAAATATCGAGATCGGCCGATAGCGCGTCGCGCTGCACAAGCAATGCGTTGCGGGCCTCACGTAGGCTGCGGACGGCCGGAATTCTTAGAAGCCCGTTCTTAAGGAGGGTGGTGATGGCGCTCATTTACACCTCACCTGTCCATTGAACCGTCCACGGCGATAGCATCGCCATATCAACGACGGCCGCTAAGTTTGGGTGGCAGCACCCGCCTCCAAAGACTGACGGATGCCCTGCAGTTCATCCTTTATCTGAACAAGCTTCTCCGTCGGCAACCCGATCGCCTCGGCAACGCTGCACGGAATGTGCTGCGCCCGGGCCCGCAGGTCGCGCCCGGCCTGCGTCAATTCGGTCCGCACCAGGCGCTCGTCTTTCTTGTCGCGGCTGCGGCGGACCAACCCCGCCTGCTCCATCCGCTTCAGCATCGGCGTCAGGGTGCCGGAGTTAAGATGCAGCTGCTCGCCAAGCGCGCGGACGGTCAGGCCGTCCTCCTGCCACAGCACGAGCATGACGATATACTGCGGGTAGGTGAGGCGCAGCTCAGCGAGGATCGGCGCGTAGGTCTTGCCGAGCGCCAGGGTCGCCGAATACAGCGCGAAGCAGAACTGCGACTCGAGGTCGAGGTTATCGTTGCCCGCCGATGGCTGCCGCCGCGCCGCTGTTGCCATGAGACCTATGATCCACTGAACCAGTTATAGCCCTGATCTTCCCACCATCCGCCGAGATAGTCATTAGTGACGTAGATCGCGGTGATATGTTTCGGGTTCTTGAAGCCGAGCTTGGTCGGCACGCGCAGCTTGACCGGGAAGCCGTACTTGTCCGGCAGCGGCGCGCCGCGGAAGTCGGTCGCGAGGATGGTCTGCGGATGCAGCGCCGTCGCCATGTCGATGCTGCTGTAGTAGCGGTCGGCGCATTTGAAACCGACATACTGTGCCCGTGTATCCGCCCCGATGCGTTCCAGGAAGCTGCGGAACGGCACGCCGGACCACTCGCCGATGGCGCTCCAGCCCTCAATGCAGATGTGCCGGGTGATCTGGCTGGCCTGCGGCATGGCGCGCAGCTTGGACAGTGTCCAGGGCGTCTTGTCCTGCACCAGGCCGGAGACTTCGAGCTTCCAGGTATCGCCGTCCACCTCGGGAGTGTTGTCCTCGGGATAGTAGGCGTTGAACGGGAAGGGGTCGGTGATCTCGCTGGCGGCAAAGGTGGGCGCGAGGCGATTGGCGTCGAACAGCCAGCCCTGCACCCGGTCGTTGAACCGCGACATCGCAAACAGCGCCCGGTCCACCGCGTCCCCATCCGACAGGTTGCAGCCGGTCAGCATCGTCAGCGCGCCGAGCGAGAGACCCGAGCGCAGCAGCAATCGCCGCTCCACCCGCTTCAACTCGGGCGCCAGCTGGTCAGCCAAAACTTTCCGATCGATACGGTTCACGACTTCAACTCCCTGGCGGACACCTCGACCCGGGCGCGGCCGGTGATCATCGCCCATAGCGTGCTGGGGACGATCGCCACCAGCGCCAAATGCACGACCGTAAACCCGACGATCCCTGCCATGGCGACGAAATGGATGCGCCGCACCAGTTCGTAGCCGCCAAGCAGGCCGACCAGTCCCTGGAACTGCACGGGCTTCCACAGGCCCAGCCCGGAAACCACCGCCCCCACGACCAGCACCAGCACGACGATATACAGCAGCCGCTGCACCGCGTTGTAGGTGCCGAGCTTGTGGACCAGGCGGAATGTCAGCGCCTCCTTCAGGTCCCGCCAGACCGCGCTCGGTCCGACGGGCAGAAAGCTGCGCATGAAATGCCGCCCGGCCAGGCCGTAAGCCAGGTAGATCAGACCGTTGACCACCAGCAGCCACATGGCGGCAAAATGCCAGGCAATCGCGCCGCCCAGCCAGCCGCCCAGCGTCGCCCAGCCCGGAAAGCTGAAGCCAAACAGCGGACTGGCGTTGTAGATCTTCCAGCCGCTCATAACCATGACGACGATCGCCACGGCGTTGAGCCAGTGCGTGACGCGCACCACCAAGGGGTGGATGACTATCAGCGGAATGCGGGCAGGCTGGGCGGCGCTCATGCTGGTCTTGGGCTCCACTTACATGGGTGGGACGGTGCCGTTCGCTCCGGCGATCAGGGCGTCGGCGGTGACGCTCGTGGCGCCCTTCGGGCTGAACACGACGACGCGGGCGCCGGGCTTCAGAATGGCGCTGTCGGCCGGCTTGATGGTGACGACGGGAACGTCGTCGGGGACCGTCACCGTTTTGCTGCCGCCCTTGTAGTCGATCACCATGCTATGGCCGCTGGTGGTCTGCACGCTGCCGACTGCGCCATTGGTCATCGTGTTGCCGCCCGTCAGGTCCCAGCCATAGTGGCCGTCGCCCATGCCGCGCAGGCTCTCATCGAAAATGGTGACCTCCAGCGCCTTCAATGTGCCGTCGGACAGGGGAGCCGCCGCGATGCCGACATACGAGTTGGCCTTGATGTCCGACAGCTTTGCCGTCTCGGCGACCATCATCTTGGTCTTGTCCGTCAGCGCGACCGGGACGGTCTGGCCATTGCGGGACTTCGTCTCCAGCGTCTGGCCGCTGAAGCTGCCGATCGTGCCGCGGGTGATGGTCATCGGAGCGTCCTGGGCCCATGCGGCGCTGGAGAGCAACGATGCGGCAAAGGCCAGGCCGGCGAAGGTTTTGATCATGGATGTTCCTTTTAGATTAACGAGACCACGTTCTACAGAAGAAAATCAATAATACGCAATCAAATTGCGCGTGTTCGACACTGCCGCAACAGGACGTCGGAAGCCAGTGCGGCGTCGCCGAATCGGCTATGCAAAACCGAACCGGATCGCTCTGCAGCCGTTGACTTCCGCATACGATCAACAGGGAGGAAATTATGCGACGACTGACTTTGGCGGCGGCGGCGATGCTGCTCTATCCGATCGTGTCACATGCCCAGGCGCCTGCGCCCGGCAGCAACGCGGGCGGCGGCGTCGGCACGAGCGTGACTAAGCCAACTACGCCGACGGGCGTCACTCCGCCCGGCACACCCAGCGGAGATACCGCCGGGGACCGGGCGTTGCGCGACGCCGTAGGCCAGAACGTAATCGGCAAGACCGAGACGCCGCTTACCGCAGTGCCTGGCAACACCACGGGCCCGGATAGCGGCGTCCGGAAGTAGGCTCCGGCGGTTAGATCTCGCGCTGTTCCATCATCCTCGCGATGCTGTCCGCCTGACGGATAGCGAGCGAGACGATGGTCAGCGTGGGGTTGCACGCGGCCCCGCTGGTGAACTGGCTGCCGTCCGACACGAACAGGTTCTTGATGTCGTGCGTCTGGCCATATTTGTTCACCACGCCGTCGCGCGGCTTCTCGCTCATCCGGTTGGTGCCCATGTTGTGCGTGCTCGGATAGGGCGGCGTCGGAATCAGCCTTGTGGCGCCGACCGCGGAGTACACCGCCGAGCCCTGCTGCACCGCATGCGCCCGCATGGCGATGTCGTTCGGATGGTCGTCGAAGTGCACGCTGGCCACTGGCAGGCCGAGTTTGTCCTTGAACTTAGAGTCGAGGGTCACGCGATTAGTCTCCCGCGCCATGTCCTCGCCGATCAGCCACATGCCGGCCATGTTGCTGTAGCCGTCCATGGCGCTGGTGAAGCTGCGGCCCCAGGCGCCGGGGTCCATGAACGCCGCCATGAACGGGACGCCAAGGGAGACCGTCTCCATCTCATAGCCGCCGACGAAGCCGCGCTTGGTGTCGTGCCGGGCCTCGTCGCGGATGATGCCGGCCATGGTGGTGCCGCGATACATGTGCACGGGTTTCTCGAAGATCCCGTACACGTTGCCCGTCATGTGCCGCATGTAGTTGCGGCCGACCTGCCCGCTGTTGTTGCCGAGGCCATCGGGGAACTTCGCGGATGCGCTGTTGAGCAGCAGGCGCGGGCTTTCGATCGAATTGCCGGCGACCGCAACGATGCGCGCCTTCTGGCGTTGGGTCTTTCCAGCCTCGTCGGCGTAGACCACGCCGGTCACCTTGCCGGATGCATCGTGTTCGATC
>JANXVC010000351.1 GCA_025351925.1 Rhodospirillales bacterium
GTGCCGGGCTTGAACCGGGTTGGCCTGTCGGCAACGGTCGCGCATAGGCAGGCGCTGCTGGACTACGTGGGCGCGGGCGTCGTGCCGGACTTGATCGAGGTGGCGCAGGGCGCGCCGCCTGTCCTGTCGATTTTGCTGCCGGAGGACCGGCTGCCATGGTCCGGCCACATGGGCCTCAACAGCGCCTCGGCGATCCTGGAGCGCATCGGAGCGCACGGCATGACGATCGTGTTCGTCAACACCCGCGCCCAGGGCGAGCTGCTGTTCCAGGCACTGTGGAAGATCAACGCCGACACCCTGCCGATCGCGCTGCACCACGGCAGCCTCGATATCGGGCAGCGCCGCAAGGTGGAGGCGGCGATGTCGGCCGGGCAACTGCGCGCCGTGGTGGCGACGTCGTCGCTCGACCTAGGGATCGACTGGGGCGGCGTGGATCTCGTGATCCAGGTCGGCGCGCCGAAGGGAGTGAGCCGGCTCATGCAGCGTGTGGGCCGGGCCAATCACCGCATGGACGAAGCGTCGAACGCCATCCTGGTCCCGGCCAACCGCTTCGAGCTGCTGGAGTGCGAGGCGGCGATCGAGGGGGTCGAGGCGCGCGAGCAGGACGGCGACGCGCCGCGGCCCGGCGGGCTGGACGTGCTGGCGCAGCATTTGCTTTTGATGGCAGCCGGCCGTCCGTTCCATCCGGACGCGATGTTCGATGAGGTCCGTGCCGCCGCGCCCTACGCTGCCCTGACCCGGACCGATTTCGACGACGTGCTGCGCTTCGTCGAGGATGGCGGCTACGCGCTCGCCGCCTATGACCGCTACCGCAAGCTGTTCCGTGACGCCGACGGCATGGTGCATATCCGCGGTGAGCGGATGGCCCGCATGGCGCGGATGAACCTCGGCACCATCGTCGAGGCGCCGTTGCTGAAGGTGCGGCTGGCCGGGCGCGGCGGCGGGGCGCTGGGCGAGGTGGAGGAGAGCTTCGTCAGCATGATGGTGCCCGGCGACACCTTCATGTTCGCCGGACGCCTGCTGCGCTACGTGCGGATCCGGGAAACTACGGTCGAGGTCGCGGAGGGCGGCACCGGCGAGCCGATGGTGCCCGCCTATGCCGGCTCGAAGTATCCGCTGACCTCGAACCTCGCCGCCCGGGTACGCGCCATGCTGCACGACCCCGCCACCTGGTCGCACTACCCGCCGCAGGTGCGCGAGTGGCTGCATTTGCAGACCCAGCGGTCGCAGCTGCCAGGGACCGACGACCTGCTGGTTGAGACCTTTCCGCGCAACGGCCGCTGGTTCCTGGTCGCCTACTGCTTCGAGGGCCGCAACGCGCACCAGACGCTCGGCATGCTGCTGACCCGGCGCATGGAGCGGTTCGGCTACGGCCCGCTCGGCTTCGTCGCGACGGACTACGTGATCGCCGTGTGGTCGGCCTACGAACCCGACGACGTCGCCCAGCTATTCGAGCAGGATATGCTGGGCGACGATTTGGAGGCCTGGATGGCGGAGAGCAGCATGCTGCGGCGCACGTTTCGCAACGTCGCGGTGGTGGCCGGGCTGATCGAGCGCAACCATCCGGGCCAAGAGAAGAACCGGCGGCAGGTGACGGTGAACAGCGATCTCATCTATGACGTGCTGCGGCGGCATCAGCCGGACCACGTGCTGCTGCGCGCGACGCGGGCGGACGCGGCGGGCGGGCTGACCGATTTGGGCCGGCTATCGGGTATGCTCGGACGGGTGGCGGGCCGGGTGCGGCATGTACGCTTGTCCCGCGTATCGCCGCTGGCGGTGCCGGTGCTGCTGGATATCGGGCGGGAGACGGTGCGCACGGCTGGGGGCGAGGACGCCTTGCTGGCGGAGACCGAGGCGCTGGTGGCGGAGGCGACCGGCGACGCGCCGTCGAGCACCGCGCCGATGCGGGTGCATCCCGTGCACCGCGCCAACCTGGCGATCCTGCAGCGCAAGCCGCGCAACCAGCGGGCGCGCTCGGCATGACCGCGGCGCCGTTGCATTTCATGGGCGAGCGGCTGCTGCTCGATCCCTTGGGCGCTGTGGTGTGGCCGGCGGCCGGGCTGCTGGCGGTGGCGGACCTGCACTTAGAGAAGGGTTCTGCCTGTGCTGCGCGGGGGCAGTTGGTGCCGCCCTGGGACACGCGGGTGACGCTCGACCGATTGGCGATCCTAATGCGCCGCTGGCAGCCGCGCACAGTTGTGGCGCTGGGCGACAGCTTCCATGACGCGCGGGGGTCGCTGCGGATGGCGGCGGGCGACCTCGCGCGGCTGCGCGGCTTTGCCGAAACAGCGGAGTTCGTTTGGGTGCTGGGCAACCACGACCCGGCGCCGCCGGGCGGGCTGGGCGGCCATGCCACCGACGTTTGGACAGCGGGTCCGCTGATGTTCCGGCATCAGGCTCAGCCGGGCGCCACCGGCGAACTGTGCGGCCATCACCATCCCAAGGCCAGCGTCGCCACCCGCGCCGGCACGGTGACCCGGCCGTGCTTCGTCGCCGATGCGCGCCGGCTGATGCTGCCGGCGTTGGGCGCCTACACGGGCGGGCTCGACCTGGCGCATCCGGCGATCGCAGGGCTGTTCCCGCAGGGCGGCCGGGCGTTCCTGCTCGGGCAGGACCGGCTGTTCAGCTTCACCCTGGCACAGACGGCCGCCGGCACCCGGGCGGCGGCTGCGACGCGGTCCCGGGTCGCTGGCGTTTGAACATCGGCGCTATGGACCGGACTCGAAGGGAACC
This sequence comes from Rhodospirillales bacterium, assembly GCA_025351925.1. GTDB lineage: Bacteria > Pseudomonadota > Alphaproteobacteria > Acetobacterales > Acetobacteraceae > CAHJXG01. The sequence continues at coordinate 2,734 of JANXVC010000351.1, forward strand.
CACTTACTGAAGATTGAGTTGGGGCCATTGGTCCATGGAGCTGGAGATGAACAAGGGAGCGGACGCCGGGGCGCCTGTTATCGTTTGGTTCCGCCAAGACTTGCGCTTGCAGGACCACGCGGCGTTGAACGCGGCACTGGCATCCGGTCGCGCGGTGCTGCCGGTCTATGTGCTGGACGACGACAGTTCCGGTGCCTGGGCAGTAGGCGGTGCGGCGCGTTGGTGGCTGCATCACAGCCTAGCGTCGCTGGCCGAAAACCTGACAACGCGCGGCGCTACGCTGACGCTGCGCCGTGGTCCGGCTGCCGAGGTCATCCCCGCATTGGCGAGGGAAACCGGCGCTGCGGAGGTGCACGCCGGCCGCATGCACGAGCCCTGGGCACGCCAAGCCGACGACGCGACCGCGGCGGCATTGCAGCGCGTGGGCGTCGAGCTTCGCCTGCACCGGACGGCGACCCTGTTCGACCTGGACAGCATCCGCACCAAGACCGGCGGCATCTATGGCGTCTATACCCCGTTCGCACGCACCTGCCGGGCGCTCGGGCCACTGCATCCGCCGACGCCGGCGCCTGATCACGTCCCCTGCCCGGCTCCGCCTCAATCGGACCGTTTGGAAGGTTGGGGCCTGCTGCCGACACATCCCGACTGGGCCGGCGGGTTCCGCGAGACCTGGCAGGTGGGCGAGGCCGCCGCGCATGACCGTCTCGCCGGGTTCCTCAGCAAGGCGGTGCACGGCTACGACACCGGCCGCAACCTGCCGGGCCAGCCCGGCACCAGCATGGTCTCACCGCACCTGCACTGGGGCGAGCTGTCGCCCGGCCAGGTCTGGCACACGGCGGAACAGGCGGCGCAGGAGACTGGCAAGGGGCTGGAGGTGTTCTTAAGCGAGATCCTGTGGCGGGAGTTCGCGGCGTATCTGCTGTGGCACAACCCGCATATGCCGGAGCAACCCCTCCGCCCGGATTTTGCCCGGCTGGCGGTCCGCGACGACGCTGGCGACCTGCAGGCCTGGCAGCGTGGCCAAACTGGTATCCCGATCGTCGATGCCGGGATGCGGCAATTGTGGCAGCTTGGCTGGATGCACAACCGGGTCCGCATGATCGCCGCGTCGTTCCTGGTGAAACAGCTCCTGCTGCCCTGGCAGGCCGGCCAGGCATATTTCTGGGACACGCTGGTTGATGCCGACCTCGCCAGCAACGCTGCCAGCTGGCAGTGGATCGCCGGCTGCGGCATCGACAGCCAGCCATTCTTCCGCGTGTTCAACCCCGTCAGCCAGGGTGAGAAGTTCGATCCCGATGGCGCCTACGTGCGGGCCTGGGTGCCGGAGCTCGGGCGGATGCCGGACAAGTTCGTGCATGCGCCTTGGTCCGCGCCGCAAACCGTATTGGCAGGGGCCGGCGTGGAGTTGGGCCGCACCTACCCAAACCCGATCGCCGACCTGCCGCAAGCCCGGCAGCGCGCGCTCGACGCCTATCGCACCACCGTCCGGCGCGCTGCCGCGTGATCCCCGCGGGCGTCCCGCTGCGTGTGGTAGGCGACGTGCACGGCGACATCCGGGCGTTTCGCGCGGCGACGGCGACGGACCGGTTTGTCGTTCAGCTCGGCGATCTCAGCGACCACGGACCCGACAGCGCCGGCGTACTACGAACGATGTTCACGCTGATGGACCAGGGGCGCGGCCTGTTCATCCTCGGCAATCACGACCGCAAGCTGGGCCGCGCCTTGGCCGGTCAGGCCGTACGGATGGACGCGGCGCTGCAGTCCACGCTAGCGCAGCTTGACGACACGCTCCGTGAGCGCGCGCTGCGTGAAATCAACAATGCGCCGGCCTGGCTGGCGCACGGCGATATCGCCTTCGTGCATGGCGGTTTCCACCCGGCCATGCTGAGCGAGCCGCCGCCGCCGCCGCTGGGCCGGGTGGACCCGCTGCTATCGCGCGCCCTGTTTGGTGAAACCACGGGCCGCATGCAGCCGGACGGCTATCCCGAGCGGGTGCTACGCTGGGTGGACCGCATTCCCGCCGGGATGACAGTGTACTGCGGCCACGACCAGCGTAGCACCGACGGGCGCCCGTATCGCCGGACCGGGTCGTCGGGCGGGCTAGCGATTTTTCTCGATACCGGCGCCGGCAAGGGCGGGCATTTATCCTGGATCGACCTACCGGGCGCGGACGGTTAGCCAGGCTAGACGGCTTCGCCTGTGTCCATCGTCGCCAGAAACCCCGCTGCCTGCTCGCGGATGGACGCGACGCGGGCCGGGTCCATCTTGGCCAGCGTCCGCACCGGCATGGCCATCCGAGGGTTCTGACCGAACCGCTCGGAGTGCCGGGCGATGAAGTCCCAATATAGCGCGTTGAACGGACAGGCGCGCTCCCCCACACTGAGCTTCACGTCGTAGTGGCACTTGCGGCAGTAGTCGCTCATTCGGTTGATGTAGGCGCCGGACGACGCATAGGGCTTCGACCCTATGATCCCGCCATCGGCGTGCAGCGCCATGCCGCGCACGTTCGGCATCTCGACCCACTCATAGGCGTCGGCATAGACGATCAGGTACCACTCATCGACCTCATCGGGATCAAGCCCGGCCAGCAGGGCGAAGTTGCCGGTGATCATCAGGCGCTGGATGTGATGGGCGTAGGCGTGGCGGCGCGTATCGGCGATCGCCTGATGCAGGCAGTTCATCCGCGTCTCGGTCGTCCAGTAGAACGCCGGCAGCTTGCGGGTGG
>JANXVC010000401.1 GCA_025351925.1 Rhodospirillales bacterium
GTCATCGGCACCGCCGCACGCCGTGGCATGGGCGCCTACCAGGCTATCCAGCAAACCCTACGCGGGCAGGCCACTCCCTACCCGGGTTGAGCAGAAACCGCTGAAAAAGCCGGCGAACTTCTGATCCGGCACACTAGAACAGTGCATCCTCTAGTGCCAAAGTCGAAGCGGTGCCCATGGTGATCTCGTCACGGGACACTCCCGCCTCTGGCAGCACGTGCTCCGCATAGAAACGCGCCGTGGTGATCTTAGCACGTAGGAATGCAGCGTTCGGCTCGCCATTCGCTAGCAGATGATGGGCGATCCGCGCGGCACGCGCCATCTGCCACCCGCCGGCGACCGCGCCGGTCAGCTTCAAGTAGGGAACCGCACCGGCGGCGGCCTCACGCGGATCGTTGTCGTAGTGCGACAGCATCCAGGCAGTGGCCTCCTCGAACGCATTGAGCGCGGCCTGCAGCGCGGACCGGATCGCCGACAGGTCGGGGTGGTTGACCGGCGCCAGCGCCTCCAGCTCCGCCTCGATGTCGTGGATCAGCGCGCCCGCATTTACCCCCTTGTCGCGCGCCAGCTTGCGTCCGATCAGGTCGTTGGCCTGGATGCCGGTCGTGCCCTCGTAGATCGTGGTGATGCGCGCATCCCGCAGATACTGCGCGGCGCCGGTCTCCTCGACATAGCCCACGCCGCCATGCACTTGGATGCCGGTCGAGGCGATCATGATCGAGCTCTCGGTGCACCAGCCCTTCACCACCGGGGTGAGCAGCTCGACCCGTCCCTGGTTACGCGCCCGCACCGCCGGGTCAGGATGGCGCTGTGCCCGGTCCATGCAGGCGGCGGTGCAATAGGCGAGCGCGCGCATCGCCTCGACGCGCGCCTTCATGTCCATCAGCATCCGGCGCACGTCGGGGTGCCGGATGATCGGCGCGCGCTCGGCACCGCCGATCGGCTTGCCCTGCACCCGGCCGCGCGCAAATTCGACCGCTTTCTGGTAGGCGGCCTCGGAAACCGCCACGCCCTCCAGTCCGACGTTCAGCCGGGCGTGGTTCATCATGGTGAACATGTATTCGAGGCCGCGGTTCGGCTGGCCGACCAAATAGGCGATCGCCCCCGCCTTCTCGCCGTAGGCCATCACCGCCGTGGGCGAGCCGTGGATGCCGAGCTTGTGCTCGATGGAGGCGCAGACCAGGTCGTTGCGGGCGCCTAGACTGCCGTCGGGATTGACCAGGAACTTGGGTGCGACGAACAGCGAGATGCCGCGCGTGCCTGGCGGCGCGTCCGGCAGCCGGGCAAGAACCAGGTGGATGACGTTTTCGGCGACGTCGTGCTCGCCCCAGGTGATGAAAATCTTCGACCCGAACAGGCGATAGCGGTCCCCGTCCGGCTGCGCCCGGGTGCGCACGGCCGACAGGTCCGAGCCCGCCTGCGACTCGGTAAGGTTCATCGTGCCCGTCCACTCGCCGGCGACCATCTTCGGCAGGAAGCGCTGCTTGAGCTCGTCCGACGCGTGATGCGCCAGCGCCTCGACCGCTCCCATGGTCAGCATCTGGCACAGCGAGAACGCCAGGTTGGCCGATTTCCACATCTCGGCCACGGCGCTCGACACGACCGCCGGCATGCCCTGGCCGCCGATGTCGGGGCTGGCCGGCATCGCGTGCCAGCCGGCCTCGATGAATTGGCGATACGCCGCAGGAAAGCCGTCGGGTGTGGCGACGTGGCCGTCGGCGCAGCGGCAGCCCTGGCGGTCGCCCGTGGCATTCAACGGCGCCAGCACCTCCGACGCGAAGCGGTTCGCCTCGATCAGCACTGCCTCGACCAGCTCCGGTTCTGCGTCCTCAAAGCCCGGGAACGTGGCGATCTCCGGCAGCCCGGCCAGATGCGTGAGTACGAAGCGCATGTCGTCCAAGGGTGCGGCATAGGTCATGGCATGATCTCCTCGGCGGTCTTGGCCAATTCGCGCAGCCGGAACTTTTGAATCTTGCCGGTCGAGGTCTTCGGGATCGGGCCGAACACCACGATTTTGGGCACCTTGTAGCCGGCCATCTGCTCGCGGCAGAACTTGCGGATTTCGGCCGCAGTGGCTGTTTTGCCGGGCTTCAGCTCGACGAAGGCGCAGGGTACCTCGCCCCAGCGCTGGTCCGGCTTGGCCACCACCGCCACTGCATCCACGGCGGGATGCCGGTGCATCACGTCCTCGACCTCAATGGACGAGATGTTTTCGCCGCCAGAGATGATCACGTCCTTCGAGCGGTCCTTGATGCGCACGTAGCCGTCGGGCTCGATCACCGCGAGGTCCCCGGTGTGGAACCAGCCGCCGGCGAAAGCCTCCTCGGTGGCGGACGGGTTCTTCAAGTAGCCGTTCATCGTGATGTTGCCGCGGAACATGATCTCGCCGATGGTCTCGCCGTCGGGCGGCACCGGCTCCATGGTCGTCGGGTCCAACACCGTCATCGCCTCCTGCATCGGGCTGGCGACGCCCTGGCGTGCGTTCAGCCGCGCACGCTCGGCCAGCGGCAATGACGACCATTCCGCCTGCTTGGCACAGACCGACGCCGGGCCATAGGTCTCGGTGAGGCCATACACGTGGGTGATGTCGAAGCCGATGCCCTCCATGCCCTCGATGGTGGAGGCGGGCGGCGCAGAGCCCGCGATAAAGCCGCTGACCTTATGTCCGATCCCGTCACGCAGCCCGGCCGGCGCATTGATCATCAGGTTATAGACGATCGGCGCGCCGCACATGTGGGTGACCCCGTGCGCACGGACCGCCTCGAAGATCAGCCGCGCATCGACCCGGCGCAGGCAGACGTTGGTGCCGGCATTGGCCGCCATCGCCCACGGGAAGCACCAGCCGTTGCAGTGGAACATCGGCAGCGTCCAGAGATAGACCGAATGCGCCGGCATGCCCCAGGAGACGATCTGCGACATGGCGTTCAGGTAGGCGCCGCGGTGATGCGTGACGACGCCCTTCGGATTGCCCGTGGTGCCCGAGGTGTAGTTCAGCGCGATCGGCCCAAACTCGTCCTCCGGCGGCACCCAGGCGAAACCGGGGTCGCCCTCCTCCAGGAACGCTTCATAGTCCTTTGCCCCCAACAGGATGCCGCCCTCGTAAAGCGGATCGTCGATGTCGATCACCAAGGGATGACGTTCCAGCAGCGCCAGAGCGCGCCGCATAACGTCGCTGTATTCGCGGTCGGTGATCACCACCTTCGCCTCGCCGTGCGTGAGCTGGAAGGCGATCGCTTCGGCGTCGAGCCGAATATTCAGCGTGTTCAGCACCGCGCCGGTCATCGGCACGCCGAAATGCGCCTCGTACATCGCGGGAACATTGGGCGCCACCACCGCGACCGTATCGCCTGGACCCACGCCGCGCTGCACCAAGGCCGAAGCGAGGCGGCGACAGCGCGCATAGGTCTCCGCCCAGGTGCGGCGCCACTCGCCATGGACGATGGCGATCCGGTTGGGATAGACGGCCGCCGCTTTCGGCAGGAAGCTCAGCGGCGACAACGGCGCATAATTCGCCTGCGTCCTGCCGAGGCCGGCCCCGTAAGGACCCGCTCGCCTGACATTGGTGTTCACGATCGTATCCATCGCCATCTCCCGGTTTTTTTCATTGTCGTCTTGGCCCGGCGCTCAGATCCGGGCGGCAGGCGATGTCACAGTCCGGTCATCAGACCCATGCCCAACGACACGACGGCAACATCTCAAACCCGCTTGTTTCAAATGAGTTAACAGCGCAGCAACAGCGGCACATTGATCTCGATCAAGGCAGCCTGCGGCAAGACAGGCCCATGGTCGATCTCGCAACAGACGAGCCCGGCTCAAGTTTAAGCAGCAGGGCAGGGGGGAGATCGGTGACAATGATCAATCGACCAACGTCAGAACTGGTTCGCAATCAACGGCCGCTCACGCTGCGCACCGACGCAACCATCGCCGAGGCGTGCCGTCACATGGATGAACGCCGTGTCGGCGCGGTGCTGGTGACCGACGCGGACGACCACCTGGTCGGCATCTTCACCGGACGCGACGCCGTGCGCATGCTGGCACAGCGCTGTGCGGCCGACAGCCCGCTTGAGGCCGCAATGACCCGCTCACCCGAGACCATGCCGCCGGGCCGCATGGCGATGGACGCGCTGCGACTGATGCAGGACGGCGGCTTCCGGCACGTCCCCGTCGTCGATGGGGAGCGCGTCGTCGGCGTCGTGTCCTGGGGCGACTTCCGCGCGGCCGAGCACGACCGGCTCGAGATCGAAACCGGCTATTGGGAGCGCACCTGATCATGCAAAAGCCACAGCGGAGTCCGTCCGGCCACCCGGCGTCGCGCAGCCATCGCTGCGCCACCGCATTTTTGGCGCTGACGGCGCTTGCTGTCCTCAGCCCCAGGCAGGCGCAGGCCTATGGCGACCCAGCTGCGGGACATGAGCTCGCGACGACTTGGTGCAGCGGCTGCCACCAGGTTGACCCGCGGGCTCAGGTCCTTGCCACGGATGCCGCCCCGAGCTTCCAGGCGATCGCCGCCCTGCCGTCCACGACGTTGCTGTCGATCCAGGCCTTCCTGCGCACCACGCACGACGTGATGCCGAACTTCCGGCTCACCGAGCCGCAGATCGACAACGTCGGCGCTTACATCCTCGAGATCCGCACCCGCCCGCCGGGATAGCGCGGCGTTTCGCGCCGACTATGGACCCGGCCCTCCGACATCCACATGCAGGGCGTTGCCGCAACGGAGTTCGTGCGGCGCGCCGCCGACGAGGATCGTCATCGGCTCTCCGGCCTCCAGTGTCGCTTCGACGCTGTGCTTGCCGCCGTCGATCCCTATCCTGAGGCGGCGGCCGCGCCACTGGACGCTGAACCGAAGGCTGCGCCAGCTTGCCGGCAGCTGCGGATTGATGCCGATCGCGTCTTCGTGCAGTGACAGCCCGGCGAACCCGAGCACGGCCATCATCCACACCCCGCCCAACGCCGCAATGTGCAATCCCCCGGCGATGGCGACCTGGGTGTCCGCGAGGTCGATCGCCGCGGTCTGCTGGAAGTAGCTCAGCGCCATGTCCGTATTGCCAAGCCGGGCCGCGACGAGCCCGTGCATGGCGCGGCTCAGCGAGCTGCCATGGCCGCATCGGGGCTCGTAGTAACCGAAGTTCGCGGGCCCGGCCGCACCTGGGAACTCGTCGGGCAGCAATCCCAGCAGCGCCACGACATCGGCCTGCTTGACCACTTGGGACCCCTGTGTCCGCTCCCGCCCCAGCACCACGTCGATCGGCACGGATCGGCCGTCATAGTTTGAGAGATCGATCGGTTCGAGGGCGAAGAAGCCGGCGAACTGCTCGAACAATCCGGATTTGGGATCAAGCCCGGTCGCCATTCTGCTCGCCACATGCCGCCACTGCGCGAGCTCCGCCTCGTCCAGGCCCAGTCGGGATGACAGGAACGCCCAAGCGTCCGGCCAGCGATCACGCAGCAACGCCGCTATGTCGAGCGCCCGCCGGATGGTCCAGCGCGCCATGACATTAGTAAAAGCGTTGTCGTCGATCGTCTCGTGATACTCATCCGGTCCGATGACGCCGCGGATATGGCAGCAGCCGTCTGGCTCCGGCTGGGCGCGGCTCGCCCAGAACCGGCCTGCCTCCAAAATGATCTCGGCGCCGGCGTCGCGCAGGAACGCCTCGTCCCCTGTCGCCTGCCAGTATTGCCAGACGGCATAGGCGACGTCGGCGGTGATGTGCTGTTCCTGCGTGCCGCACAGGACATCGACGATCCGGCGATCCGGACCGATGACCTGCTCCGGCGTCGCTTCCGCCCCGGTGTCGGCAGACTCCCAGGCATACATGGCGCCGCGCCAGCCCATCCGCGTCGCCTTCGCCCGCGCAGCGTCGAGGGTGTGGAAACGATACATGAGCAGCGCGCGGGCCGCCGCGGGCCAGGTCAAGATATAGAACGGCAGCAGGTAGATCTCGGTGTCCCAGAAAACGTGGCCGTGGTAGTCGTCGCCAGTCAGCGCCCGCGCGCCGATCGAGACGCGCTCGTCCGCTGGGTTGGCCGCGCTGTTCAGGTGATAGACGGCGAACCGCAATGCCTGCTGGGCGGCCGGGTCGCCCTCGACTTCGACGTCGCTGCATTGCCAACGGTCGGCCCACGCCGCCTCATGCGCCGCGGTCAGGCGTTTCCCGCCGAGGCGCAGCGCACCCCCGAGCTGCTCTCGGGCATCGTTGCCGGGGTCGTGGGCCTGGCTGTCGCTCCGCACCACCGTGACGATGCGCTGGAAACGCACGACCTGCCCGGGGCGGCATGTCCAGGTCCAGGACCACTTGAACGGGCCGGTCGCGGTGGGCGGACGGTCCTGGCCGTCGAGCTGCAGCGACGCCGCCGCCGCCATCGCCAGCCGCTTGCCGGACTGTTGTGTTCGCCAAACGCCAAGGTCCTGCTCAAGCCGCTCGGCGATCAGGCCGATGCCCAGCCCATCGAACGACGCCTCAAGCGTCACCTCAACCTCCCCGGCCTCGATCTCCAACCGGATCAGCTGCAGCCCAACCGCACGCTGGCCGAGCGACACCAGACGCAGCGTGTCCATACGGCCGGAGGCGCCTTGCGGGTCCAAGAGGCGGCTTTCAGTGTGCAATGCGCCCCGTCGCAGGTCGAGCGTCACGCGATGCGACACGACCTCATCCGCGTGCCGCACCTGGAGCTCGCTTGGCAGCAAGACGCGCACCAGGAGCCAATCGGCCGCCGGGACCAGCGCGGGTATCGAACCCTCGCCATCCGACGTGTCGAACAGCCCGGCGACATAGGTGCGCGGCGGCGCCACCCAGCGCCTGCCCCGGTTGACTGCGCCGCCGCCCCGGATGCCCATAAGGCCGTTGCTGATCGAGAAGCGCGATGCGTGGCTGCTCTCGCGCAGCGGGTCATAGCCGTCCTCGGCGAGGACCCAGGCGGGATCGGCAGTCGCCTCCAGCGGATGGCCGAGCGGTCCCGGCCCGGTCATGCTGGCCTCCCGCGCAGCCGTCCGTGCGCCAGTTCATCCATCGCGACGTCATCCAGAGTTTTTACCACGAGGTCCGCCCCAGCCGCCCGCAGCGACGCAGCGTCGCCGAGCCGGGCCACGCCGAGCGCCGCCATGCCGCCGGCCCGAGCCGCCTCGATGCCGGCGGGCGCGTCCTCGGCGACGAAGCAGTGCGCCGGCTCGACCTTAAGCTCGGACGCCGCGAGCAGGAAGATCTCCGGGTCCGGCTTACCGTGCCGCAGGTCCCGGCCGCACGCATTGGCAGCGAACGCATCCAGGAGCCCGGCGCCGGAATCGAGGCGGATCGGCCGCATCATCTGGTTGGCGTTCTTCGAGGACGAAGCGACCGCCATGGGCCAACCCAGCGCCCGGATCGCCTCGACGAAGCGCAGCGCGTCCGGGAAGGCCGCGACGGCGCCGGCATGGATCAGCGCCTCGAGCCGCGCCTGCTTGCGCTCGGCATAGACCGGCGCCTGCTGTGCGGCGTCCGGCAACCCTAATGCCGTCAGCGCCGCGAGGGCACCGTCGGCACGAGGCCTGCCGGCGACCTCGGCCTGATAAACCGCGGTGGTGAAGCAATCGGGGTCGGCAAAGCCCTGCAGCGCCTCGCGCCAGGCACGCTCATGCGGCGAGGCCAGCAGGACGCCATCGACGTCGAAAATTCCGGCCAGCAGCCGTTGCTGACGCGGGGCAGTTTGGGCATCGCGCATAGGGAGATACACTCCAAAAAATTCTGGGGGTTTTGCGCACATCCAGCCCTGTGCCGGCCGCTACATCCCCCAGCGCCGCACGAACCAGCTTTTGACCAAATGGGTCAGCACCGCATACGCCGCGATCATCGCCATCACCAGCAGCCAATACAGCGGCGGCAGCGGCGCGAAGCCGAGCGTGGTGCCCAGCCGCGTATAGGGGATCATGCCGCCCACCGCGCAGATCAGGATGGTGGTCAGGATCAGCGGCAGGCTGGCGCGGCTCTGGAAGAACGGGATGCGCGCGGTGCGGATGATGTGGATGATGAGGGTTTGGGTCAGCAGGGATTCGACGAACCAGCCGGCCTGGAACAGCGCCGGGTTGTCCCAGCAGTTGAACACATACAGCATCGTAAAGAACGTGAGATAGTCGAAGATCGAGCTGATGGGTCCGATCAGCAGCACGAACCGCGTCAGGTTGCCGATGTCCCATTTACGCGGCGTCGCCAGGTATTCCGGGTCCACGTTGTCGGTCGGGATCGTGACTTGCGAGAAGTCATAAAGCAGGTTGTTGGTCAGGACCTGGATGGGCGCCATGGGCAGGAACGGCAGGAAGATGCTGCCGCCGAGCACGCTGAACATGTTGCCGAAATTCGAGCTGGCGCCCATTTTGATGTATTTGGTGATGTTGGCGAAGATCCGGCGCCCCTCCAGGACGCCGTCCTCCAGCACGGCCAGGCTCTTTTCCAGCAGGATGATGTCGGCTGACTCTTTCGCGATATCGACGGCGGTATCCACGGACACGCCGACATCGGCCGCCTTCAGCGCCGGGCCGTCATTGATGCCGTCGCCCATGAAACCAACGACATGGCCACGCCGCTGCAGCGCGTCGATCACCCGCGCTTTCTGCTCCGGCGACACCTTGGCGAACACCGTCGCCTGCTCGGCGGCGTCCTCCAGCGCTGTGTCGTCCATCGTCGCGACCTCGGCGCCCAGCACGATCCGCTCGACCGGTAATCCGACCTGGCGGCAGATCGTCCGGGTAATGACGTCGTTGTCGCCGGTCAGGATCTTTACCGCGACGCCGGCGCGGTTCAGCGAGGTGATCGCGGCGGCGACGCTGTCCTTCGGCGGGTCGAGGAACGCGATAGTGCCGAGCAGCGTAAGGCCCGCCTCGTCCGCGACGGTGTAGGCGGCTCTCGGGGTGTCGATGACCTTGTAGGCGACGGCGACGACGCGGAAGCCCTCGCCGTTCAGCCGCGCGGTCTCCTGCTTCGCCCGGGCGAGATGCCCGGCGTCCAAGGCGCCCTCGCCGCTTTCAAGGCAATAGCGGTCGCACTTCGAAAAAATCTCCTCGACCGCGCCCTTGGTGATCAGCAGATGCGTGCCGTCGCCGGGGTCCACCACCACCGACATGCAGCGGCGCTGAAAGTCGAACGGCAGCTCGTCCACCTTTGTTTGATTGGTGCAGATCCCGGCGTGCTCCGGCTGCTTGCCATAGGCCAGGACAGCCTCGTCCATCAGGTTTTTTAACCCAGACTGAAAGTGGCTGTTCAGCCAGGCGTATTGCAGCACACGGTCCGAGTCGTTGCCCTCGATGTCGAGGTGATACTGCAAAATGATGCGGTTCTGCGTCAGCGTGCCGGTCTTGTCGGTGCACAGCACGTCCATGGCGCCGAAGTTCTGGATCGAGTTCAGCCGTTTGACGATGACCTTCTTGCGGGCCATCGCCAGGGCGCCCTTGGCGAGGTTCATCGTCACGATCATCGGCAGCATCTCGGGCGTCAGGCCCACCGCGACGGCGACGGCGAACAGCAGCGCCTCCAGCCAGTCGCCCTTGGTGAAGCCGTTGATGAGGAACACCGCGGGGACCATCACGACGATGAAGCGGATCATCAGCCAGGTGAAGCGGGTGATGCCGCGGTCGAAGCTCGTGGGCGCGCGCAGGCCCGCGACGCTGTCGGCGAGCTGCCCGAAGTAGGTCTTGGCGCCGGTTTGCAGGATGACGCCGGTTGCGGTCCCGCTGAGCACGTTGCTGCCCATAAAACAGATGTTCTGCAGTTCGAATGGGTCCTTGACAGTATCGGGCGGCGCGCCGTCGGTCTTCTCCGCCGGCATCGCCTCGCCGGTGAGCGCGGATTGATCGACGTGCAGGTCCTTTGCGGTCAGCAGCCGCAGGTCGCCCGGCACGAGGTCCCCGGCCGACAGCCGCACGACGTCGCCGGGCACCAGCGTCTCGATCGGCACCTCGATGGTGTCTGCCGCGCCGCGCCGGCGCACGCTGGCGGTGGTGCGGACCATCGCACGCAGCGCCTCCGCCGCCCGGTTGGACCGGTGCTCCTGCACGAACCCGAGCGTCACGCTCAACAGCACCATGACGGCGATGACGATGGCGGCCCGTGCATCCCCGGTGAGCCACGACACCACGGCGAGCGAAAGCAGCAATGCGTTGAGCGGGTTTCTGACGCGCAGATACAGCTCCCGCCCGATGCTCTGGCGGCCGGATTTCGCGATCTCGTTCGGCCCGACACGCCTCAGCCGCGCATCGGCCTCCTCCTGCGTCAGCCCGTCGGCACCGGTATTGATCTTGGCGAACAGGGCGTCCCGCGCGTCTCGGCTGAGACGCAGGATCTCCGTCGCGGGCAGCGCTGCACGCGTTGTTGCGGGCACCGCGGCCCCGGACCGAGGCAGCCTGAACTGAGCTGTCATGCAATCGTCTTTTCGACTTGGGTCAGAGCCCGGCGAGGCAAGGCGGGAGGAGCCCGCCCGCTCTTCCCAGCCCTGTTTCAGGCTACGACCAAGTTATCGATCACCTCGGTAACGCTGGAGATGCCCCATGCAGCGTCCTCGGCGGTGCGGCGCTCCTGCAACGTCTTGACCCGGCCGGAGAGGGTGATCCTGCCGCCCTCGACCGAGACCGTGATGCCCGCCGATTCAAGGTCGGCATTGCGCCGGAACGCTTCGGAGATATGTCCCTGCACGTCCCGGGAGGTTGCATGCGGCCGGATCTTGATCGGGTTGCTCACGCCGATGACGCCGCCGAGCCGGCGGATCGCGAGTTCCGCGGATTGTTTCTGATACCGCCAATCGACATCGCCGGTCAGCGTGACCCAGCCTTGCTCGACCTTGACATGGACGGTGTCGGCGGGGACGTGGAGTGTCCAGGCGAGGACATTCGCCGCCCGCTGCGCGATCTCGTCGTCGTCATGCTTCACATGGAGTGGAAGGCGGACCTTTATCTCCTCGGCGACGGCCCGGATGCCCTTCACGCGGCTGACGACCTGTTCGGCGGCGACCTTCTGGGCGTAGGAGGCGACATGGCCGGTCAGAGTGGCCACGCCATCCTTGACGGCGACGCCGATCCCTGTGGCGTCAAGGCTGGGTTCAAACTCGAGTTCCTCTTCGATGTCTGAGCGAAGTGCTGCATCGCTGGTCATGGTCGCGTCTCCTGTCTTGGCGCGAGATTGCGCCGGACCACCATCTCCGATTGCGGGTGCCCAGCATTGATCTCGCGCAATCGCGCGGTCGTTTCCGCTGTCCGGAACGCATCGGCGTAGGTCAGTCCGTCACCGGGTGGCGCCCTGGCGGGTCGATCGCCTTACGAGACGAGGCAGGCTTTTGCATATTTGGATAGCAGGTCGGCAAAGTCGGTTCCACGATGGCAGCAATTTTCCGACTAGGTTTTGAATTCAGGTACTAGCAGTCTGTCGGAGTGAGGTTGCGAGCGATTTCGCGAGCCTGGGCTGATCATGCGTTGCTGGGTAGCGCTGGGACGGTTTCTCGCCGTCGAACTTGCCGACTGAGGAGCATGACGGCCAAAATGGCACCGCGGCGAC
>JANXVC010000403.1 GCA_025351925.1 Rhodospirillales bacterium
AACAACCGCCGCCTGCTCGAACCGATTGGCAACATCCCGCCTGCCGAGGCCGAGGCCGCCTACGACGCCGCACTTGCGGACACGCTGATCGCCGCATAACACACACCAAAACGCCTCCGGGAAACCCGGGGCGGTTCAGCATGAGCTACGAGGCGCTGGCCGAGCTCACCAGCTGTGCGGTCGGCACGGCAAAAAGCCGGGTGTTCCGGGCCCGGCGCCAACTGGAAGTCTGGCTGCTGGGTGAGGTCGCCGAAAAACGCAGCATGAGGCACTCTGTCGACAATAGGCCACAGTGGGAGCGCCCGGACGCACGACTCGTCACCGGCTAGAGGCGTCTGGTCCGCCTCCGTGCAAAAGCTGCGATACTGCCGTCACCAGTTGGGAAAACGTGAAGGGTTTCATCAGGAGGACGCTGTTCGGCACGCCGACTGAGGTCCACTCATGAGCGGAATCCCCGGTCATGTAGACAACCGGAAGGTCTGGTTTCAGTTCACGGGCGCGCTTGGCGACATCCCGTCCCGTGAGCTCGCTGTGCGACAGATTCACATCGGTAATCAACGCCTGGAACTTGGAAGGCTGGGCTTCCAGCGTGGCGATAGCCTCCATGCTGCTGTAAGCCATGTTCACTTCAAAACCGCTGTCCTCCAGCACAATCTGAAGCATTTCCTGGATCAACGGCTCGTCTTCAACGATGAATATGGCATTGGTGGCGGGACGCACAGCAGCAACTCCTGAGCCGAGACGGCGGGAGCGCGGGGTCAGTCTGGACCAACTCTCTCAGGCGCTGACTGCCGGGGTCGTGCCAGCGATGGTTTGTTAAACCACGTCGGTCTCAAAATATTTGGCAACGATCATATTTGCTGCATAGAAGTGATTAGGATGCACGGGAAGTGATCGGGCCATCGCCATATCTAGCCGCTTTTTACCCCACTTAGTTGATTATCCCCAAGGTATTGACTGTCCAGTTGGCGAGCCGTGGCATACCTGAAAATCAGACTACGCGACTTGGTCCACATCAAACGTCAGGTGCGCGACTTAGATTGGCGCGATCCAAGGCCGCGTCAGTCGTTGCCGGTGCTGGTGTGCCGGCCCATTCTCGTGGACACGGCGAGCCCTGACGAGAAAGGCTGCCTGGTTCTGGCCAATGACCGTTTGGTCTTGGTGTTGGTGCGTGTCGCGTGCACCGGCGCCGAGCAGGACAAGGAGGGGCTGTGCGGCTGGCAGATGGAGGCAGGCTTCGGACGGTGCGCCGTGGCGGTGCTGCCGCTGTTCGACAGCCTTGGGGATGCCCTCAACTGGGTGCGCAAGCGATTTGACGCTTGATAGTCACTCGCTGCCAGGCGGGTCACCGTCATGCTTGGCCGCCCCAATCCTGCTCACTGCAGGATGTCAGGCGTGACATCTCTAACGGTGACAAGAGCGACATCTCAATCGGTGACCTACACCCGCCGGTCCGATAATCCGAAATTATGGAGAGCAGGCGTCACACCCTGATGCGCTCGACCTCATCGAGGTTCATCTCGTCGCGGCGCCGGTCATAGAGCTGGGTCGTACGGGTATTGGCATGGTTCGCCATGGCGGCTGCTTTCTCCAACGTGCCGCCGTTCTTCAGGTAGGCCGTGATCCCCGTCGCCCGGAAGCTGTGGTTGCCCACCTTGGTCGCGATGCCAGCCGCGGCGGCGCGGCGGCCGATCATGGCGTAGGCGTTGGCTTGGGGCAGCGGCGTGCGGGTGAGCCGCACCGTGCCGCGGCCAATCGTCCGGAACAGCGGCCCCTTGCCGTCCTCCATGATGCCGGCCTGTTCCAGGTAGGCGGTCAGGTATTCCTCCAGGCTGTGATGGCACGGCATGGCGTGCGCCTTGCCGCCCTTTTCGCGCAGCCGCACCCACAGCCGGCGGTTCTGCACGAACACGTCCTCGACCTTCATGGCGAGGGCCGCACCGATGCGCGCGAAGCTGAATACCATCAGCGCGATCAGTGCTCGGTCGCGCAGGCCGGCGTGGGTCGTGACGTCGATCGCGTCGAGCAGCGCTCGCGCCTCGGCCGGCTCCAGCACCGGCGTCTTGCCCTGCCGCACGATATGAGAAGGCCCACGCACTGAGGCGGCCGGGTTGGTCGGGATTACCTGGCCCATGACCAGCCAGTCGAACAGATGGCGGATGGCGGCCAGGCCCAGCTTCGCTGTGGGTGCCGCGCGCTCGCGCGTCTGCAGCTCGACCCAGGCGGCGACGTGAAGTGGCTGGACGGCGGCGATCGACGGCACCCCGGCCTCGGCGCACCAGCGCAGGAAGTCGGCGACGGCGCGGCCGTAAGCACGACGCGTGTGCGGGTTGCGGATGGTAGAAGCGAAGAACTCCAAAAAGCGAAGCTGCGCCTTCGCACCGGCTGCGGCGACCAGCGCCGGCATCGTATGCGTCGAGAACGCTTCGGGGGCGCGTGCGGTATTTGGGATCACCGCGGGAAGCTGGCTGGTCATCGGCGCGGCCGCACGATGCTGCCTGGCGGCGCTCCGCCCAGCCTATGGGTTTGCTGGTAGGCGGCGGCCAATGCCTGCCGGTCGGGACCGGTTGGGCCGCATACGACGTCGCGCTCGGCTTCCCGGGCACGCCCGGCGGCGTAGTTCCACGGGCCGTCATCGGTCATCGGACCCTCGACCGTGAACACGCGCCGGTCATGGTCGGCGATGATCAGGAAGAACAGCGCGGTTGGAGGCGGGTCGGACATGACGGACGTATAGCAGCTATAAACATGTGATAAAAAGGACATTATCACATATAATAGTGCCCGCACGTTACCGGCTCACCCACGTGCGCGATGGCGTCCAACGCCGTCCCGCTTTGTGCATCGATGCCCTAATTCCGTGGCAGCCAGTGGGTCAAGCGCTCGAACGTCGCAGCGGCACCGGTTGCGATCCGTTCCGCGTCTGTCGTCGGTGCTTCATCCAGCCGCGCCAGGAACAACCGCCACATCACACCGGTACTGGCGCCGTAGCCGGCGAAGTAGCTGCAACCGGACCGGCCGTCGAACCCCAGGCAGCGCTCCACGTTTTGTTGGATGACACGGCCTCCCAAGGTTGAACCTTCCATGACATACAGTGAGCCGAGTGCCCCGGCGGCATCGTGCAGCAATGGCAGGGGGCACGCCGGCAGCGCGTCCACGGCGCATGCCGACGACCCGAGCACCGCAAGGTCGGCTTTCAACAGATGCAGGCGTCGCCGCGGCTCCAGGAGCTGCCTGTCCTGGAGCAGAGACGCCATCTGCGGTTCCCAGCCACGCCAGAAGCCAAGGAGCCGCTCCAGCACCTGCTTGTAGGCGTCCCGGTTGAGCCGTTCGTCCAGCAGGCCCAGCGCTCCCTCAAGCCGGTCGTGGGCCGGCCGCGTCACCGTCCGCAGGCGGGCCAGCACCGCACCGCTCTGCTGGGCTCCGGTTGTCACATCATCGCCCGTATCTTGGAGGCCAGGATGTCTAAGGCGAACGGCTTCGTGAGCACCTGCATGCCCGGGTCCAGCATGCCGCTTCCGAGTGCGGCATTCTCGGCGTATCCAGTGATGAACAATACTTTCAGCCCGTGCCGGTGAACCCGCGCCGCATCGGCAAGCTGCCGCCCATTCATCCCCCCTGGCAGGCCGACGTCGCTGACCAGAAGGTCGACGCGCTGCTTGGACCGCAGGATGCGCAGCCCTTCGGCGCCATCAGCGGCCTCGATCACGCCGTAACCCAGGTCCCGCAGCACGTCGCCGACCAGCATGCGCACGACCGGTTCGTCGTCCACCACCAGCACCCTCTCGCCAGCTTTGGCGGCCGCCGGCGGCGGCAGGTCCGGGTTGCTGTCCTCCGCCTCACCGCCGCCGAGATGACGCGGCAGATAGAGGCGCACGGTCGTCCCGCGGCCCACCTCGCTGTAGATGCTGGCGTAGCCGTTCGACTGCTTGGCGAAGCCGTAGACCATGGACAGTCCCAGGCCGGTGCCTTGCCCGATCGGCTTGGTCGTGAAGAACGGCTCGAACACGTGCGCAACCACGTCCGGCGCCATGCCGGTCCCGGTGTCGGTCACCGACACCGCCACGTATTGCCCGGCCGCCACCTCGTGATGGCGGGCGGCATAGGCGTCGTCCAAACGGGCGTTGGCCGCCTCGATGGTCAGGCGCCCACCCTCCGGCATGGCGTCCCGCGCGTTGATGGCGAGGTTGAGCAGCGCGTTCTCAAGCTGGTTCGCGTCGCACAGCGTCCGCCAGAGGCCGCCGGAGATCACCGTCTCCACGTGGATGGCAGGGCCCACGGTGCGACGGATCAGGTCCTCCATCGAGGTCGCGAGCCGGTTGACGTCAATGGTCTTCGGATCGAGCGTCTGCCGGCGCGAGAAGGCCAGCAGGCGTTGGATCAGCGACGCCGCCCGGTTGGCCGACGTCACGGCAGCGCCGATGTAGCGGTTCACGTCGCCAAGGCGTCCCTGGTCCATGCGGGCCTGCATCAGCTCCAGGCTGCCCAGGATCCCGGCCAGCAGGTTGTTGAAGTCGTGCGCGATGCCGCCCGTCAACTGGCCGACCGCCTCCATCTTCTGGCTCTGGCGCAGCCTGTCATGCAGTTCGGTGATCCGGCGCAGGCTGCGCACCATCACCTCCGTGATGCCGTGCCGGAGGGTTTCAGCCATCTCCAGCTCCCACTCGGCCCAGGGCCTTGCGAAGCCGTGCCGCGGCTCGGCCCATCGCTCGAAGGGCGGCCGGGGCAGGACGATCGCATTCTCCGGCGTCCGCATGTGCGAGCCGCTTCCCCAGCTCAGGAGCCGCGGCTCCTCCGCCCGGAACCACAGCAGCATGTCGGACTGGTCGGTGGACAGGAACACCGCGAGCAAGCCGCTGGCGATCGCCGCGTGCCGCTCCCAGGGGGGATAGGCAGCAGCGAGGTTGTTGGTCTGGAACAGCTTGGCCGCGCTGGCCTGCGTATGCAGCCAAGCCGCGAGGTCCCGCACCTCCGCTTCAGGCGGCGTGTCCCCCAACAGTGAAAGCACGCCGTCGTGCAAGACGGCGGCACCGGTGGATGCGAACAGGCTGCCGATGGTGACATCGCCCGTCGTGAGCGCCGCCGCGACGACGTCGGCTTCCGCCATGCTGGCCAGCAGCGCGGACAGCCGAACCAGGTCGTCCCGCCGGGCCTGCTCCGTATGGGTGCGCTCGGCCGGGCCGACGCGCAGCGCGAACGCGTCGGTCAATGCAGCCGCCGAGGACCGCTGGCTGGAGGAGGGGTAATGCGGCTGGCGGTGGTGGCACACCATGAGGCCCCACAGCCGCTCCTGGTGCAGGATCGACAGTGACATGAAGCCGTTGATACCCAGGTTGCGGTGGATCTGCAGGTGCACCGGGGAGGGGCTGCGCAGGCGGGCGAACGACAGGTCAATCGTCCGGCGCTGCTGCCTATCCGTCCAGACAGGGTTGATCTCGAGCGGCATCGGCGTCGCATCGCGGTCGGCGACCCAACGCATCGGGCTGCGTGCATACAGCGCACGCGCCTGGGCCGGGATGTCGGCGGCAGGGAAGCGCAGGCCGCTAAGTGAATCATCCCAGTCGGCGATCTTGTCCTCGGCGATGGCCTGCCCGTGCCAATCGGCGTCGAACCGATAGACCAGCACCCGTTCGTAGCCGGTCAGGCGCCTGACGCCCATGGCTGCGACGCGGGCCAGCTCCTCAAGCTCGTTCCCGGTTTCTCGGAGATCGACGATGGTGTCCTGAAGTTGGCGCAAGGCGGCCTGCGCGTCCGCTCCGTCCTGCGCACCAGCCGGTTCCAGCTCCACGAGGACTAAGCCGGCGTGGCTGTGGACGGTCATGTTGCACAGGGGCGCGTCGCCGGTCGATCCGAACGCGGACTGCCAAGGCGACTTTCCGCGAAGCTTGCCGTCCTGAAAGCGGCCTTGCACGGCTTCGGCAAAGCGCGACCCCAGAATGCTGGCGGCACTGCGCCCAATGATCTCGCCTGTTGGCAGAAAAGCAGGCAGCAGGCTCGCCGCGTTGCGGCTTGCGGCAACGACGGTCCAGTCACCCGAAGGCTCGATCGCCAGGAGCGCGCCATGCGGCTGGATGGTTCCTGGAATGTGGATCGGCTCTGCGGAGCAGGCCAACTCAGCAGTGGCAACCGCCGCGGCAACGGTTGCGCGGCGCTCAGCTTCGTTAAACGCGAGGAGTGCGCCGGAGGGGTTGGGAGCAACGAAGGTGTCCAATGGCAACCTCACCGGCAAGGGCGCGAACGCAAGTTATAGCGTACACGTAACAAAAGTTGGCCATTATACAACCCCTAATAGATATATTAGTTAAATATTATATTTTCAGTTGATATTTTGTTGTAGGTAACCGCAGCGGGCGTTACCGAGACGCACGCGGCAGGTACTTTCTGTGAGACTGGAAGGTTCAAACGTGTAGAAGCGCACGGCAAAGTGTCAGCTAGCAGTCTGTCGGAGTGAGGTTGCGAGCGATTTCGCGAGCCTGGGCTGATCATGCGTTGCTGGGTAGCGCTGGGACGGTTTCTCGCCGTCGAACTTGCCGACTGAGGAGCATGACGGCCAAAATGGCACCGCGGCGAC
>JANXVC010000404.1 GCA_025351925.1 Rhodospirillales bacterium
CATGACCCATGCAGGCGCCGCCGCGATCGATGTCCATCGCCGACCAGTTCGTCATCACGGAGAAGACCAGCCAGGCGCGCGATGTGCGGGCGGCGGTGGGCGGCCGCTACGGCCCGGTGCTGCCGGCCGAGGGCCACCTCATCGACCTGCTCGAGCCCGAGGACGTCGTGCCCGCCTGGAAGCGTTGGACCGCGACCCTGCTGCGGCCGGACGGGCTGTATGGCACCCGGCCGGCGACGGGCGGCAACAAGGCCCCCAAGCTGCAGGCCATCCGCAACGCGCTGCGCACGGCACAGCGGGTGTGGCTCGCGACCGACTGCGACCGCGAGGGCCAGCTGATCGGCCAGGAGATCCTGGAGCACTTCGGCTACCAGGGTGAGGTGCGGCGGGTCATGTTCACCGCCCAGGACCCGCAGACCATCCGCGACGCGTTCACCCGGGCGAGGCCGAACGGAGACTACGCCCGGCTGTATGCCGCCGCCGTCGCCCGGCGTCAGGCCGACCAGATCTACAACCTGTCGCTCACCCGCACCGCGACCGTCACCCTGGCCGGCGGCGCGCGCACGGTGATCGGGGTGGGGCGGGTGAAGACGCCGACGCTGGCCATCGTCTGCCGGCGCGAGCTGGAGATCAGGCATTTCGTCCCGCAGGCCTACTTCGAGGTGGTCGCCACAGTGGCGGTCGAGGCGGGCCGGCTGCGGCTGCGGCACGCGCCGGAGCCGCGCCTGCTCAGGCGCGCGGACGCTGAGGCGGTCGCTGGCCTGGCGCAGGGCTTCGCCGGGCCGCTTGCGGTCAAGGTGGAGGACAAGCGCCAGGGGCCGCCGCGGCTGCACGACCTGCCCGGCCTGCAGCGGCTGTGCGGCTCGCGCTTCGGCTGGTCGGCGGCCAGGACGCTGGAGGTGGCGCAGGAGCTGTATGACGGCCAGGGCAAGAAGGTGATCACCTACCCGCGTGCCGAGACGCGCTACCTGCCCGAGAGCCTGATCCCGGACGCGCCGGGGATCGTCGCCGCCTTGCGGGCCGGCCAGACGTTCTGCCAAATTCCAATGCCCGAGCCGCTGGTGGTCCGCCGAGGCGCGGGCGGCACGTTCCATGACAAGGGCCTCGCCGGCGTCAGCCACCATGCCGTCATCCCGAACGCCAACACGGTGGGCGACCTCAAGGCGATCTGGCCGCGGCTGTTGGGCGACGAGCGGCGCCTGTTTGACGTGGTGGCCCGGTCCTATTTGGCGGCACTCATCCCCGACCACCGCTACCGGCAGACGACGGCGACGTTGGACGTGCACGGCCACGCGTTCCTGGCGTCGGGGCGCCAGCCCATCGAAGCCGGCTGGCGTGCCGCCTTCCCGGACTGGCGCCCAGCCGAGGAGCGGGGCGAGGACGCGCAGCCCTTGCCGGTCCTGCGCCATGGCGAGACGGCGCGTGTGACGGAGGCGGCGGTCGAGGACAAGGAAACCCGCCCGCCACCCCGCTACAACGAGGGCACCCTGGTCGAGGCGATGCAGAACGCATGGCGGTTCGTCGCGGACGGGCCGTTGCGGGACCGCCTGCGCGAGGCGAAGGGCATCGGCACCCCGGCGACCCGGGCCGAGGTAATCCGCGGCCTGAAGGCGCAGGAGTTCCTCGCCCTGGACGGCAAGCACATCGTGCCGACCGAGCGCGGGCTGGCCTTGTTCGGCGTGCTCGAACGCGCCGACCCGGCGCTGGTGGATCCCGGCGTCACCGCCCAGCTGGAACTGCTGCTGGACGACGTGCTGGTCGGCACCCAGGAGATGACCGGTGCCGTCAATGCGGTCTGCGCGCAGGCGCTGCGCATCATCGGCCGCCTTACCAATGGGGCAGGGGCGCAGGTGCTGCCGCCCATAAGCGGTGCAGCCTTTCCGAGCAAGACGGTGAGGGGAAAGGCGGGCAGGGGAGAGGCGCCATCCCAGGAGCGGAAAGTCAGGAAAACTGCGCACAAGGCTAGAAGGACCGCCCCGGCTGGCGTCCAAATGGCTGAGCAGGCGATCACCCCAAAGCCGCCTCTGTCCGGAGCACACCTCGCTCGTCGTTCGGAGGCGACCGGCACGCCGTTGCGCATCCCGTTCGGCAACAAGGAAGCCGCCCAGCAGCTCGGAGCGCGCTATCGTGCTGGCGGCTGGTATGCCCCGCCGGGCGTCGCGCTTGATCCGTTTCGCCAGCGTGGCTGGATGTAACTGTCAGCATGGCTGCAACGTGCTCCTGCCTTCTTATCTGGCAGCGTCCCAGAGCCTCAGGCAGTTCACCTGTGTTTAAATCCCGCTAGCAGTCTGTCGGAGTGAGGTTGCGAGCGATTTCGCGAGCCTGGGCTGATCATGCGTTGCTGGGTAGCGCTGGGACGGTTTCTCGCCGTCGAACTTGCCGACTGAGGAGCATGACGGCCAAAATGGCACCGCGGCGAC
>JANXVC010000414.1 GCA_025351925.1 Rhodospirillales bacterium
GCTGCCGCCGCCGGGCGCTCCCCCGCGGGGCGGGGCCGGCGGCACGCGCGGCGGCGGCATTGGGGGCGCGGGCATTGGCGCGGGAGCTGCCTGTTCCGGAGCGGGTGGCGCTGGCGGGGTGGGCGTGGGTGGACGCGGTAGCGGCGGCGTGGGCGGGATGACCACGGGCGGGGCGGGCGCCGGAGGCGGGGAGGGCATGGGAGCCGGCGGCTGAGACAGGAGCGGCGGGGGTGACGGCGCGGGTGGCGGCGGAGCCGGCGGAGTCGGCAGCGGGCGTTCCGGAGCCTGCGGCTCGGGGGTGGCTGCCGGGGCGGGAACTGGCGAAGGGGTAGGCGCTGGGCTCGGAGCCCGCTGGACCGGGGTTGGCGCGGCCTCGAACTCGACGGTGACCACCGTCTCCTCGACGGGCGGCTCCGGCGGCAGACGGGTCGGAAGCACCACGACGACCGCAAACAGCACCGCGACGTGCACCGCAAAAGAAAGCGCGCCGCCGCTGCGCAGGGTGGGAGTCATCGCGGCGACGGACGGCTCAGACGCTTCAGCCGCGGCCGGGGCGGGTAGCGGCGGCGGCTGGCGGCGATGTGCCGCTGGGCTGCGGCGCCGGGCCGGGCTTCGCCGCCGCTGCTGGGCCGCCGGTCTGCTCGGCCAGCAGCGCGACCTTGGTGAAACCGCCCTGCGTGATGGTCGCCATCACCTCCAGCACGCGCCCATAGGCGATCCCCTTGTCGCCCCGCACGAAGATGCGGCGGTCCGGTTTGTTGTCGGAGATCGCCTGCAGCTTGGTCACGAGCTCCGGCAGCGTAGCCTCGGTATCCTGCAAAAAAATCTTGCCCTCGGCGTTCACCGAGACGGTCAGCGGGTCCGCGTCCTGGTTCAGCGGCGCGGCGCTGGTCTTGGGCAAATCGACCGGCACGCCGGACGTCATCAGGGGTGCGGCGACCATGAAGACGATCAGCAGCACCAGCATCACATCGACCAAGGGCGTCACGTTGATCTCGGCGAGCGGCCGGTAGCGGCCCTGCCTGCGGTCCCGGGTCCGGCTGGACATCGGCGCGGCCATGCTCAGGCCCGTTCTTCGGACTGGCGGGACAGGATGGCGGCGAACTCCGACCCGAAGCCCTCCATGCGGGAGGCGAAGCGGGACAGGTCGTTGCTGAGCTTGTTGTAGGCGAGAACCGCCGGGATGGCCGCCACCAAGCCGATCGCGGTGGCGAACAGCGCCTCGGCGATGCCGGGCGCCACGACGGACAGGTTGGTGTTGCGGCTGGTGGCGATCGCCGAGAAGCTGCGCCTAATGCCCCACACGGTGCCGAACAGCCCGATGAACGGTGCCGTGGCGCCGACGGAGGCCAGGAACACCATCCAGCGCTCCATGCGGTCCATCTCGCGCTGGATGGTAACCGCGACCGTGCGGTCCACGCGGTCCCGCACGCTGCCGCGGCTCATGTCGGCGCCGGCGACCCGGGCGCTGCGCTTCCACTCACCCATGGCCGCGCCGAACACGGCGGCGAGCGGATGGGTCGGCTTGGCGCCCTCGCCGTCATACATCTCGTCCAGGCTGCCGCCGGACCAGAAGCGGTCCTCGAACCCGTCCGCCGCCCGGTTGGCCCGGCGCAGCGTCATGACCTTCTCGAACACGATCGCCCACACCCACACGCTGGCGAGCAGCAGCAGGATCAGCACGCTCTTGACCACCAGGTCCGCCTGCAGGAACAGCCCGACGATTGACATGTCGCCGGCCGCCGCCAGGTTTGCCGCATCCACTGCACGATCCAAGTCAGAACCCCTTACGTTTGTTCGCCGAGCGCTAAGCGCCAACGATCCGGTATCCGCGCCGGCCGGCCATCGCTTTGCCGCACGCAGGCGAGCTTGATGCGCAGGGTCGCCACTGGCTGCCCCGCAACCTCAAACCGCTGCTGCACCTCTACGGACGCGCCCCCCGTCGCCCATGGGCCCGTGACCACGACGATCTCGTCATCGGCCCGCGCCGGCCGGAGATAGTCTATTTCGGCGCGTCGCACCACGAAGAATAGCCCATGCGCGGCCGTAAGCTCCGCATGCGGCACGCCGGCCTCCCGCAAAGCCTCGGTCCGGGCGCGCTCCGCAAAGGCCAAATAGCGCGCGTGATAGACGATGCCGCCGGCGTCGGTATCCTCGTAATAAACTCGCAACTTCAAACAGTACTGCATCACTCCGGAGGCATCGGGTCAGCGGCGTGATCCCGTAGCAGGTCCAGTTGCGGCAGCGTGCTCGGCGGCATCAGGCCCAAATGGCGCCATCCCGCCTCGCCCAGCATGCGGCCGCGGCTCGTGCGCAGGATCATGCCCTCTTGGATGAGATAGGGCTCGATCACGTCCTCCAGGGTGTCCCGTGCCTCGGCCAAGGCGGCGGCCAGCGTCTCGACTCCGACCGGGCCGCCGGCGTGATGCTCGGCGATGCGGCGCAGATAGCGGCGGTCCATGGCGTCGAGGCCCAGCCGGTCCACCTCCAGCCGGGTCAGCGCGGCGTCGGCCATCGTGCGATCGACGGGGTCCTGCCCCGCGACCGTCGCGAAGTCGCGCACCCGGCGCAGCAGCCGGCCGGCGATGCGCGGCGTGCCGCGGGACCGCCGCGCGATCTCTGCCGCACCCTCGGCGGTCAGGTTGAAGCCGAGCTTCTCGGCGCCGCGCGCGACGATCAGCTCCAATTCGGCGAAGGTGTAGAAGATCAGCCGCAGCGGGATACCGAAACGGTCGCGCAGCGGCGTCGCCAGCAGCCCGGCGCGCGTCGTTGCCCCCACCAGGGTGAACGGCGACAGGTCGATCCGCACGCTGCGCGCCGCCGGGCCCTCGCCGATGATGAGGTCGAGCTGAAAGTCCTCCATCGCGGGATACAGCACCTCCTCGATGGCAGGCTGCAGCCGATGGATCTCGTCGATGAACAGCACGTCGCGCGACTGTAGATTAGTAAGGATGGCCGCGAGGTCGCCGGCGCGCTGGATGACGGGTCCGGAGGTCGCGCGGAAGCCGACGCCGAGCTCGCGCGCCACGATCTGCGCGAGCGTCGTCTTGCCGAGGCCCGGCGGGCCGTGCAGCAGCACGTGGTCCATCGCCTCCGCCCGGCCGCGCGCGGCCTGGATGAAGATGCGCAGGTTCTCGCGGCTCGCCATCTGGCCGATGAACTCGGCCAGGGTCTGCGGGCGGAGGCTCGCCTCCCCGGTGTCGTCCTCGCCGCGCGCGGGGTCGATGGTGCGGTCGTCGCTCATTTGATGGCCAGCTCCCGCAGACTGTCGCGGATCACTTGATCAATGCCGGCCGCCTCGCCCAGCCCAGCCATGATGCGCACGACGACGGGGTAGGCCTCGGACCGGCGATAGCCGATGTTGACGAGGGCCGAGATGGCGTCCGCCTCCGTGCCGCCCTCGGGCGCCGGGATTGAGAGGGTTGTTCCGGTTGGCATGGTGCCCGCCTTGTCGCGCAGCTCGCTC
>JANXVC010000113.1 GCA_025351925.1 Rhodospirillales bacterium
GCATCCTGCCATCGCCGCCAACCCGTTCTTCGCCTTTGCCGCCCGGGCGGAGGAGTCGGGCGCCATCGTTTTGACCTGGACCGACGATGCTGGCACGACCCAGACCGAGAGCGCGCTGATTGTCGTGACATGAAGCGCGCGCTGCTGTGCCTGTTGCTGCTCGCCGCCGGGCCAGTCCCGGACCAAGGGCACGGCCCGTTGCGCAGCGGGCATGCGGATGCGAGTGCGGAAGTCCAGGCGATGCAGGACGACGACACTGCCAATCCTGCCATGCTCTGGGTGCAGCAGGGCGAGGCCTTGTGGGACCAGCCGGCGGGGAGCAGCGGCCAGGGCTGCGCCGGGTGCCACGGCGGTGTCGCGTCGATGCGCGGTGTAGCGATGCGTTATCCAGCCTATGACCCGGCACTCGGCCGTCCGGTACTGCTGGAGCAGCGGGTCAACCAGTCCCGCACGACGCATCAGGGCGCGCCGCCGTTTGACGCCGACGACCTGCTGGCGATGACGGCGCTGATCGGACTGCAGTCCCGGGGAATGCCGTTGTCGGTGGACACTGCAGGCCCCGCCGCCCGGTTCGCCGCCGAGGGCGAGGCGCTGTTCCGTACCCGCATGGGCCAGCTCAACCTGGCCTGCGCCCAGTGCCATGATACGCTTGCGGGTCAGCGGCTTGGCGGCGCGCTTATCCCGCAAGGCCATCCGAACGGCTATCCGCTGTACCGGCTGGAGTGGCAGTCCATGGGGTCGCTGTATCGTCGGCTGCGCAACTGCATGGTCGGCGTGCGGGCTGAGCCGTTCGGAGCGGACAGCGCGGAGCGGGTGGCGCTGGAGTTCTATTTAGCAGCTCGGGCCAACGGGTTGCCGGTGGAGACGCCGGGGGTCCGGCCGTAGCTCCCTTGCCGCCGGCAAGTCTGTAAGTCAGCATCGGTTGGCAAAGTCGGGGGGGTGCGTGGACTGGCGCCAATGGGTTTTCGCGATGGTTTGGGCAATCGGCTGCGGCCTGACGGCCCGGGCTGAGCCTGCAGTAAAGCTGGGCGTGCTGACCGACCTTTCCGGCGTCTATTCGGACGCGACCGGGCCTGGTTCGGTGGCAGCAACCCGCATGGCGGTCGAGGACTGCCTCGCAGCCGAGTGCCGGGGCATGTCGATCGACGTCGTGGTCGCCGATCATCAGAACAAGCCGGACGTGGCGCTCGCCATCGCGCGCGGATGGGTCGATACGGCGCACGTGGACGCGCTGGTAGATATGTCGAACGCTGCCATCCAGCTCGCGATTGCGCCGTTCGTGGCGGAAAAGGACCGGGTCGCGCTGTTCGCCGGCGGGACCGCCCGGCTGTCCGGCGATGCGTGCCAGCCGGAGCACATCGTGCAATGGATGTGGGACACTTACGTGCAGGTCGGCGGCGTCGCGCGCCGTCTGACCCGGCCGGGCACCACATGGTTCTTGGTGACCGCCGACTATGCGTTCGGGGCTCAGTTCGAGGCCGACGCCAAAGCGATCGTCGGCGCCGCCGGCGGCCGTGTGCTGGGTTCGGCCCGTCATCCGTTCCCCAGCACCGACCTGTCGTCGTTCCTGCTGCAGGCGCAGGCGTCCGGCGCGGATATCGTGGCGCTCGCCAACGCCGGAGCCGATACGGTGAACGCCATCAAGCAGGCGCACGAGTTCGGCGTCGGAACTGGACTGCAGCGCCTGGTGGCGTTCTATCTGTCGGTGCTGGACGTGAAGGGGCTGGGCCTGGCCGCGGCGGCTGGCACAGTGCTGACCGAGGGGTTCTATTGGGACATCGACGACGGGACGCGCGCCTTCTCGCAGCGTTTCCTGGCCCGGCACGGCGCCATGCCGTCGCAGATCCAGGCAGGGCTGTACTCCGCCGTGCGGCACTATCTCAAGGCCGCGGCGGCCGCAAACAGCGCCGACGCCCGGACCGTTATACGCAAGATGCACGCGCTGCCGATCGCCGATGAGGTGGTGCGCCACGCGGAGCTGCGGCCTGATGGGCGGATGGTGCACGACTACTACGTGTTCAACGTAAAGCAGCCCGGCGACTCGCACGGACCCTGGGACCTCTACACCCTGCTGGACACCATTCCCGGCGACGAGGCATTCCGGCCCGTCGCCACCGGCGGCTGCCCGCGTTTGCTGCAATGACCGGAGGCAACATGGCCCATCGTCTTATCGATCTATCCGTCCCGCTGCGCGGCGACATCGCCAGCGACCCGCCCGACATGCTCCCGAAGATCGAATACATCGACCACTACCAGTCGGCACCGCGCATCGCCGATTATTTCGGCGTCCGCGTGGACCAGCTGCCGGAGGGCCAGTATGCCGCCGTCGAACGCTGCACCATCAGCAGCCATAACGGCACGCATGTGGACGCGCCCTATCACTATTTCTCCCGCATGGACGAGGCGGTGACGCCGGGCGGCGTGCCGTCCATGCGCATCGACGAGGTGCCGCTCGACTGGCTGTACCAGCCCGGCGTCAAGCTCGATTTCCGCCATTTTCCTGATGGCCATGTAGTGCAGCCTATAGAGATCGAGGCGGAACTCGCCCGCATCGGCCATACTTTGCAACCCTTGGAGATCGTGGTCGTCAACACGCAAGCGGGGTCGCGATATGGGGAGCGCGACTACGTGGACACCGGCTGCGGCATGGGGCGCGCCGCTACGCTGTGGCTGACCGAGCGCGGCATCCGCGTGGTGGGCACCGATGCGTGGAGCTGGGACGCGCCGTTCAGCCATACCCGCCGCCGGGTGCAGGAGACCGGTGACGCTGGGCTGATTTGGGAGGGTCATCGTGTCGGGCGGGACCGCGCCTACTGCCAAATCGAGAAGATGCACAATCTGGAGGCGCTGCCGCCGAGCGGTTTTCTGATATCGGCGTTTCCCGTCAAGCTGCACCGTGGGTCCGCCGGCTGGACGCGCGCGGTTGCGATCCTGGATACCTAACGAGCCGCTCCAACCACGTTCCGCTCACTTCTTTTTCGCGCACTGCATGACGTAAGCGGGGTCATCCTTAGAGAAGTTCGCATCGATCTCGTCCGTCGATGTCTTCCAGCCTAAGGTCTGGAGGCCAATGGCGGGCAGGCCCGACGTGCGCTGTGGCGGACCGTAGCGGTTGATCAGGCTGGCTTTAAAAGCCTGGTCGCCATCATGGCTCATCAAGCCATAGGACACGCAGGCTAATCCGCCACCGTCGGTGTTGAACGAGAATGCCGTCCGGAGCTCCAGTGCGCCGTCTTGGAACTCACCCGCTGCGGCCGTTTCAAGCGGCGGTATTCGAGGGCGCCGCGCTGCCGGCAACAACGCTGCCTTGCCGCCGGATGCCGCCACGACCTGCTCCGGTGTCATGCCCCACTTCGTATATTGCCAGTCGGCATGCGCCGCCGGCGTGCCCAAAAGGACTGAAATGCCGGTCAGCCATGGTGCGCTTCGCACGTGAGACTCCTTTTCGTCTTAATTCAGAGCAATCGTGCAATCCAGCTGCCGTAGTCACTCGCCCCGCCAAACTGGCGCCCGCTTGTTGAGGAAAGCGTCCATTCCCTCGCGGAAGTCGGCACTCGTGTAGCACATGAGCAGCAAATCCTTATCCGCCTCGCCCGGCCCCAGCGAGCGCTCCGTGATGCGGCGCAGCGACTCCTTGGTGGCGCGCAGCGTCAGCGGCGCGTGGGCGGCCACCAGCAGGGCCAGCTCCTCCGCCCGTATAGCAAGCGCGGCAGCGTCTGGCAGCACCTCGCTGACCAAGCCAATCGTCCGCGCCTCCTCCGCCTCCATCAGCCGCGCGGTGAACACCATGTCCTTCACCCGCGCCGGGCCAATCAGTGCGGCCAGGCGGGCGTAGTTCGACACGCTCAGGCAGTTGCCCAAAGTCCGCGCGATCGGAAAGCCGAACCGCATGTTGCCGGCCGCGATCCGCAGGTCGCAGCACGCGGCCATCGCGGCGCCACCCCCCGTGCAGGCGCCGGAAATCGCGGCGATAGTCGGCACCCGCACCCGCTCCAGCACTCCCAGCACACGGTCGATCCGCGCCTCATAGCCCAGCGCGTCCTCCGGCGTCCTGAAGGCGCGGAACTGCGAGATGTCGGTGCCGGCCGCGAACGCCTTCTCCCCGGCACCGGTCAGGATCAGCGCGCGAATCGACCGATCCGCCTCAACCTCCGTGCAGATTTCCACCAGGCGCTCGTACATGCCGAACAGCATGGCGTTGCGCGCCTGCGGCCGGTTGAAGGTAACGCGGGCAATGCCGTCCCGGACTTCATACAGCAGGTCCTCGGTCGCGCCACTGTCCGCCATCAGCCCTTGACCAGGCTGCACCCGCCCTCGCTCATCGGCCGGAACGCCGCGTCGGGCAGCGTCGTGGCGGCCACTTTCAGCATGTCGAGCGGCCCCTTGCTCTCCGCCGGGGTCTTGACCTGCATCAAGTACGAGGGATGCACCTTGCGCCCATCCTCGCGGATGCGCCCAGCCCCGAAGCAGTCGTCGTCGGTCGGCATCGACTTCATGTGCGCGACCGCGCCCCGCCCGTCCGCCTTGGTCGCCGCCGCACCCAGCGACGCCGCTGTCTTCAAATAGTGCAGCGTCGCCGCGTAGCACCCAGCCTGGATCATATTCGGCGGCTGCGACGGGCTTTTGGGCCGCATCCGCTCCCAGAACATCCGCGTCCGGTCGTTCAAATCCCAGTAAAAGCTCTCCGTCATCACGAGCCCTTGGCTGTCCTCCAGCCCGACCGAGCGCACGTTGCCGTCGTACATCAGCATCGCCGCGATCTTCATGAACTTGGTCAGCCCGAACTCGTGCGCCTGCTTGATGCAGTTCACCGTGTCGGTGCCCGAGTTGCATAGGCCTAGCACCTTGGCGCCGGAGGCCTGCGCCTGCAGCAGCAGCGAGCTGAAATCCGTCGTGTCCGGAAACGGATAGGCCCGCGCGCCGAGCACCTTGCCGCCGGCCTCCTGCACGAAGCGCGCGGTATCGCGCTGCAGCTGCTGACCGAACACGTAGTCGGCCGTGATGAAGAACCAGCTATCGCCGCCCGACTTGACCATCGCCCCGCCAGTCGATTTCGCCAGCATGTAGGTGTCATAGGTCCAGTGCACCGTGTTCGGGCTGCACTGCGCGCCGGTGAGGTCGGTCGTCGCAGCGCCCGAGTTCAGGAAGACCTTGTTCTTTTCCCGGCAGACGGTGTTCACCGCCAGCGCGACCGAGCTGGTCGGCACGTCGAGGATCGCGTCGATCCCGTCTTCGTCGAACCAACGCCGGGCGATGCCGGCGCCGAT
>JANXVC010000456.1 GCA_025351925.1 Rhodospirillales bacterium
GCCCTATCCGGCTTGGCGCAATCTCGATCTGCGTGCTCTCGGCGGCAGCGTATCGGTGAACGGAGAGGAGCGCGGCGTCGGCAGGGGCGCCGATCTCCTGGGCGACCCGATCACCGCGCTGGCCTGGCTTGCGGCGTCGGACGAGGCCGCAGCGTTCGGCGGATTGCGCGCCGGGCAGGTCGTCATGCTGGGGAGCGTTTGCCCGCCGGTTTGGCTGGAGGGCCTCGCTAAGATCCCCGTTGAGATCGCAGTACGGTTCCCGCCGCTGCCGACCGTTATCTTGCATCTCGTCTGACAACATAAGGATTGTTTTAACCCGGCTCGGCGAGAATAGGCGACAACTGCCGAACAGGATCGCCGCCATGCTCACCGCTCACGCTGCCGACCACCGTGTCCAATGGAACAATTTGCCGGATGATCTGCAGCTCGCTCTGGCCGAGCAGGCGCTGCAGCGCGCAGCCGCGACGATCGCGGGACGGGCCGAATGCCTCGCAGCCGAGATGGAGGCTGGAGCGCTGGCAGATCAGGGCGGCCCGGAGGCCCTTCGGCTGCTTGCCGCCGTGCTGCGCGCCACGAACCCGCCCGATCAGGATACGCAGCGGCATTGAGGAAATCGAGCGCGGTTTCGGATTGGTGCCGGGTGCAGGGATCGAACCCGCGACCCCCTGATTACAAATCAGGTGCTCTACCATCTGAGCTAACCCGGCATTCTGCGGCGGTGTAGCAATCCGCGAGTGACATGCCAACCTCGAAGGCTGCGCCGCCTCTGTTTCAGGCAGTCAGCCCGGTCACCTTGGAGAACTTACGCATCCGGCGCTGCAGCAGCGTCCAGGCCAGTTTGGTGCCAAGCAGAGACAGCTTGCCACGCGGCGGCAGACCCACGGATTTCAGGATCATGCCAATGCTGCGCTCGATATGGCGAACGCGGTAGAACCCGATTGCCCGGCCCATATAGGCCGCGATGCATCGTTCGTGCGCATAGGCCACACTTTCTGGTTCGTTTCCGCAATGAAATGCGTAGGCGAGTTCGTCGTCTTCGCTTTCAGTGATTCGGCCGGCAGCGATACGCAGGCGGTTTAGCATGCCCAAGTTTTCCCGCACCAAATAGCGCCGCATATGGTCGTAGAACAGCTTGAAATGCCGGTATTCATCGGCGGCAATCAGCTTGCACACCTGCTGCAGCACCGGCTCGTCCGTGGCGTCGGCCAGCGCCGTATAGTAGCTGCTGGTGCCAGTCTCCACCATGCAGCGGGCGATCAGTTCTCCGGTGCGGGAGCCGCGAACCGAGGCTTCGGCGTCAAGCGGCAGCTTGTAGCCGGCACGATACCGGGCGAAGGCCGCCTCGAAGTCCCAACCGGGATCGGCCAGCATGGCCCATTTGCCCAAAGCGTCGCCGTGCTGGACCTCTTCGATCGCCCAGTTATCTGTGGCCTGACGAAAATCCGGATCATCTCGAAATACCCGGCCAAGATAGACCGCGTAGTCCATGCCGTTCCGTTCGACCATTGCGGCGGCTTTGACTAGCGGGACGATGCCGGGGTCCACCCGAGCCGGGTCGAACCGATCCCAGGAGACGTCGTCAATTCGCCAGTGTTTCATCCGGACAGCTGTCTCTATGCGGTTCAACCGCCACCATAGGCAGCCACGACACCAGCACTAACAAGCGATACTGGGCTGGGTTGCCAACCGAACCGCACAAGTCGATGTAGTGTTGCAGTGCGGTTACAGGCTCAAGCGGCCTCCGCCGCAGCCAGCATCGCACGCGCGGCCTGCTGCCGCTGCATCACCAAATCCAGCATTGGGATATCCATCTTATCTGCCGCTGCGTAGGCTGCATCCGCCTCGGACAACCGGGTCTCGGCGGTCTTGCGGGAGACCTCGGCCACCGGGATCGCCTCGTCGGCCAGCACGGTGCAGCGCTCGGCGGTAATCTCGGCAAAACCGCCGCTGACATACAGCCGGCTGGTGGGCCGGCCGCCCTCATGCAAGGTGATCGTGCCGCCCTGCAGCAGCACGATCATCGGCGCATGGCCAGGCAGCACGCCCATCTCACCCTCGGCCGCCGGAATCACGGCCATATCGACCGGCTGCGACAGCAGCAGCCGGTCGGGGCTGACGATCTCCAGCAGCGTCGTAGCCATCAGGCGGCGACCTTCATGCCCTCGGCCTTCTTCACAGCGTCCTCGATCGTGCCGACCATATAGAATGCGGCCTCCGGCAGATGGTCGTACTCGCCGTTGATGATGGCCTTGAAGCTGCGCACCGTATCGGCGATCGGCACGAAGATGCCGGGGCTGCCGGTGAACACCTCGGCGACGTGGAACGGCTGCGACAGGAACCGTTCAATGCGCCGGGCACGGGCGACGACCAGCTTGTCGTCCTCGCTCAGCTCGTCCATGCCGAGAATTGCGATAATGTCCTGCAGACTCTTGTAGGTCTGCAGCACGCGCTGCACCTCACGGGCCACCTCATAGTGCTCCTGGCCGACGATGCGCGGGTCGAGGCAGCGCGAGGTGGAGTCGAGCGGATCGACCGCCGGGTAGATGCCCTTCTCGGAGATCGCGCGGTTCAGTGTCGTCGTCGCGTCCAAGTGGGCAAAACTCGTAGCGGGCGCCGGATCGGTCAGGTCGTCTGCAGGCACATAGATCGCCTGCACCGAGGTAATGGAGCCCTTCTTGGTGCTGGTAATCCGCTCCTGCAGTG
>JANXVC010000505.1 GCA_025351925.1 Rhodospirillales bacterium
GGCGACTGGCAGCCTGCCGATGGCCGCGCTGACCATCGCGACGCTGCACGAACTCGACCTCCGCGCTGCCGC
This sequence comes from Rhodospirillales bacterium, assembly GCA_025351925.1. Lineage (GTDB taxonomy): Bacteria > Pseudomonadota > Alphaproteobacteria > Acetobacterales > Acetobacteraceae > CAHJXG01. The sequence continues at coordinate 73 of JANXVC010000505.1, forward strand.
CCTGTCGCAGGTCGTCACCCCGGTGCTCGCGGTGGCGATCCTGCTGGCCGCGCTGTTGGTGCTGTTTCAGAAACAGGTCCTGCATTGGGCCGGGTCGTACGGCGCGAGCATCGCCCCGCGCAACCTGACCGCCCTCACGATCATCGCCGGCGCTGGCCTGGGCGTGCTGGTGACGCTGTCCTCGGTCGGCGCCGGAGCCCTCGGAGTCAGCGTCCTGACCCTGCTGTATCCGCGGATGCGGATCGCCCGGATCGTCGGGTCCGACATCGCCCACGCGGTGCCGCTGACGCTGCTGGCCGGCGCCGGCTATTGGTTCCTGGGCGCGGTGGACTGGCACCTGCTCGGGTCGCTGCTATCGGGATCGGTGCCGGGCGTCATTCTCGGCAGTCTGCTCGCGGCCCGGGTCTCCGCCTCCGCCATACGCGGCACGCTGGCAGCCATCCTCTGCGTCGTGGCCGCCAAACTGCTGTTTTGACCGGCTCGATCTTCGATACGCTGGCATCCGGCACGGCAAACGCCTACGCTGATCCGGCGCACTCAAGGCGCAGAGGAGGCTCCGATGACCACGTTCCAGGAACGGGAACAGGCGTTTGAAGCAAAGTTCGCGCATGACGAGGAGTTCCGTTTCCTCGTCACCGCGCGCCGCGACAAGCTGTTCGCCCAGTGGGCGGCAGCGCGGTTCCATCTTTCCGAACAGGACAACGCCGACCTGACAACGTCGGTGCTCGCAGTGCGCGACGGGGCCGGGCACGACGAGCTGCTGCTCCAGCACGTCGAGCAGCGCTTTTCAAAGCACGGCAGCGGCGTTCAGCACACCGAGCTGGCGACGGCGCTCAACACTTGCGCGGCGCAGGCCCGGCAGCAGCTGCTGGACGGCACACCCAAAACGCCGGCTGTAACATAGGGCGCGTCGCTCGGTCATAACGGACCGACGCGATCGGTCAACGGGCGAGCGGGCAGGCGCCGCCCTCGCCCATCGGGCGGAACGCCTCGCTGGCGGGCGTGCTCGTCAGCAGGCGGTAGTAGTCCCACTCGCCCCGGCTTTCAGCCGGCTGCTTCACCTCGAACAGGTAGGCCGGATGCAGCTTGCGGCCATCCGCCCGGATCGAGCCCTGGCCGAAGCAGTCGTCATCCGTCGGGATCGCCTTCATCCGCGCGATCGCCGCCGCCCCGTCCGTCTTCGCGCCCGCGATGCCCATGTCCGCCACCGCCTTGAGATAGTGCAACGTCCCCGAATAGCACCCAGCGTGCAGCATGTCGGGCCGGTTGCCAGGGGTCTTTGCCCGGACCCGCTGGTCGAACGCCCGCGTGCGCTCGTTGAGATCCCAGTAATAGCTCGTGCTCAGCGTCAAACCCTGCGCAACCTCCAGCCCCAGCGCGTGCACGTCCGAGATGAACATCAGCATGGCGGCCACGCGCATGCCGCCCTTCGGCAGCCCGAACTCGTAGGCCTGCTTGATCGTGTTGACCGTATCGCTGCCGGCATTGGCGAGGCCGAGCACCCGCGCCCCGCTCGATTTGGCCTGGACCAGGAATGACGAGAAGTCGCTGGTCCCCGGGAATGGATAGGCGGCCCGGCCCAGCACCTTGCCGCCGCTCTTCTGGATGAACTCGGTCGCTGTCCGCTCCAGTGCCTGACCAAAGGCGTAGTCGGCTGTGATGAAGAACCAGGTGTCGCCGCCGGCCCGCACCACGGCGCTGCCAGTCAGTTTGGAGACCATATAGACGTCATACGACCACTGGATGGTGTTGGCGTTGCACTGGGCGCTGGCGGTGAACTCGACGCCCATGCTGGAATTGACGTAGGCCTTGTTCTTCTCCCGCGCGACCTGCGCCACCGCCAGCGCCACCGAGGAGTTCGGCACGTCGGTGATCATGTCCACGCCGTCGCGGTCGAACCACTGCCGCGCGATGCTGGCGCCGATATCGGCCTTATTCTGGTGGTCGCCGGTCACGACCTCGACCTGAAAGCCTTTGCCCGCCACCCCGAAATCCTCGATCGCCTGGCGCACGCAGGTAACCGAGGTCGGCCCCGTGATGTCCCGGTACGGGCCGCCCAGGTCGGTCAGCACGCCGATGCGCAGCGTCGGCACCTGCGCCCGCCCGGCGCGCGGCCCCAACAGCGTGATAGCGGCCGCGGAGCCCAGCGCAGTCCGGCGACGGAGGGTCATGGCGTTGCATCCCTGCTTTTTATTGTTCGTTGCGCGCATCTTCGACAGGTTGCCGCCTGCTTGGCAATGACGAACTTGCAGCGCCGCCTGCCGGATCGGTCCGTCAGGGCGTGTTCAAATACGCGAGCGGCGTGCCGGCCTCCTCCCACTCGCACGCCACCAGCCGCCCGGTCGAGGACAGCGTGATATACGCCGTGCGCAGGTCCGTGCCGCCGAAGCAGATATTGGTCACCCAGCGCTCCGGCATCGGCACGTGCCGCATCGAGGCGCCGTCCGGCGAGATGATAGAAATCCCGCCATGCACCAAGGTCGCGACGCAGATATTGCCGGCGCGGTCCACCGCCAGGCTGTCGAAACGCTGAAAATTGCGGCTGCCGGTAACCAGCCGGCCGCCATGCGGCGAGGGCCAGGGCTGCCGCCGGATTTCGCCGGGCCCGGACAGCTCGAAGGCCCACAGCCGGGCCGGCTCGGTTTCCGCCACATACAAAGTGCCGCCATCCGGCGACAGGCCAACGCCGTTGGGCGTGAGCATCGGAAAGGCGACCTCGCGGATGAGGCTGCCGTCGGCGCGGGCATAGCAGACGGCGCCGCGGTCCATCTCCCGCGGCCGCCCCTTGCCGAGATCGGTGAAGTAAAACCCGCCATGCCGGTCAAACACCAAGTCGTTCGGGCCCCGCAGCGGCGCCTGATCGCTCGCAGTGTAGAGCGTCTCGACCGCCCCGGTGGCCAGATCCACCCGCTCGATCCGGCCGCCGCTATAGTCGTCGGCCTGCAGGATCGGCCGCAGCCCGGTCTCGTCATCGGTCCACTTGAACCCGCCGTTGTTGCAGACGTAGCACTTGCCGTCCGGCCCGATCGCCGCCCCGTTCGGCCCGCCGCCGAGCTGCACGATCACCCGCTTCGCACCGTCCGGCTGCACCCGCGTCAGGCATCCGCGCTCGATCTCCACCAGCACGATCGAGCCGTCCGCCATGGCGACCGGCCCCTCGGGGAAGCGCAGCCCGGCGGTGATCTCGCGTAGTTCCATCGGACATTTCCTGACAATGGGGGACACGATAAAGCGGCCTGGCGCAATGCCGCGTCAAGCGGGATACTGCGGAATAACGCAGCATAACCGAGGGAGGACAGCCATGCAGGGTGCGGCATTCACCGGGAGCCGTCAGATCAGCATGATCGACGTCCTCGACCCCGTCCCCGACCGCCTCGACGCCGTCATCGAGATCAAGGCCTCCGGCCTGTGCGGCAGCGACCTGAAATTCTACCGCACCCCGCGTGAGGCCATGCTGAAGGAACTGGGCTTCACCGGCGGCGACGGCCTGGTGATCGGCGGGCACGAGCCCTGCGGCATCGTCGTCGCCGTGGGGCGCGACGTGGACGCCAGGATGGCGAAAATCGGCGATCGCGTGATGGTCCACCACTACCACGGCTGCGGCGCCTGCCCGCAGTGCCGCACCGGCTGGACGCAGATGTGCGACAGCGGCGCGGTCGTCTATGGCGTGACCGGGCACGGCGCCCACGCGCCCTACATGAAGGTGCCGGCCAGCACCCTCGTGCGCCTACCGGACGCGCTGAGCTTCACGACCGGTGCGGCGATCGCCTGCGGCACCGGCACGGCATACGGCGCGCTGGTCCGCATCAACGCCTCTGCCCGCGACACCATCGCCATCGTCGGCCAGGGACCGGTCGGGCTGTCCGCCACCCAGCTGGCTCTCGCCATGGGCGCTCGCGTCGTCGCCATCGACATCGACCCGGCGCGCGTGGCCCGTGCCCGCGAGTTCGGCGCGACCTGGGCGATCGATGCCAGCGCCGCCGATCCGGTCGAGCAGCTTCGTGCGCTCACCGGCGGCGGCGTCACCTCCGCCATCGACACGTCGGGCACCGCGGCCGGGCGCAAGGTGGCGGTGCGCAGCGCCCGCGCCTGGGGCACGGTCTGTTTCGTCGGCGAGGGCGGCAGCGTCACGCTCGACGTCAGCTCCGAGATCCTGCGCAAGCAGTTGACGATCATGGGATCCTGGACGTTCTCGACCGTCGGCCTGGCGGACTGCGCCCGCTTCGTGGCGGAGCACGGCGTCGAGGTGGACGCGCTGTTCACCGACCGCTGGACGCTGGGCCAGGTGGTCGAGGCCTACGCGGTGTTCGACCGGCAGACTGGGGGCAAGGGCGTTTTGGTGGCGTGAGTGCGGCGGCGCTTGGGGTTGATCGTTTCGTATAACTGTCCCGTGAGAGGCTGAGCCGCATATGCTGAAGCAGCGTGCTTGATCGGCCCATTCTGGCGCCGCTCGCGTAGTTTCAGTTTTGGAATGAGATTTGCGCGGCTCTGTGGCTGAATAACGCCAAGCTTCGGTCGCGAGGGATTGGTCCGTAGATCCGCCAGCGTTGGGCGGCGATCCTCGTGTCCTGATGACACTTCAAAATCATTTCATAAATGAAAACAAACATTTATTGGTGTTTATCGACACGCGATCGGACTCATTTGATGTTAACGTATTGTTTCACATTAAGAATGGTCCAACCTGCAAACCGAATTTGTTGAAAAAATCTTTGCATTTGTAAAAATAACGGTTTCAAAACATTTACTAATCGGTTAAATAACAATCAGTGACACGATGTCGCTGCCAGAGGCCACCTTCCCAGCCCCTGGAGATGTGATGCAGCCTGGTTTTACGCCTTCCTTCTTAATTTATGGAGACTATCAAATGATCGATACCATTCGCCTCGTTGCTGCCCTTCTCCGTGCCGACCGTCGTGGCGTCACTGCCGTGGAATATGGCATTATGGCCTCGCTGATTGCAGTAGTAGTCATTACGGCGGTCAGCCTTATCGGCACGAAACTTGTTACGACATTCGGTTAAATCTCAGCTCAACTCGGATAAAGGCTGGTCGCCTTATATCATCCGCCGTGTCTGCTCATCTCCCCCGTTGATCTGGAATGTCTGGCGCTGCGCGTGAGGCGGCTTGACGTGACCCTGATGCTTGGGATTCAAAGCGGGGATGACCGAGCTTCCTGATCTCAGCTGTCTGACGCACGAGGAGAAGG
>JANXVC010000506.1 GCA_025351925.1 Rhodospirillales bacterium
GATAGCTGATCTCGCAAAGTCGTTGGTTTGACAACCAGGCGCGACAGAGTACGAGTTCCCAGTGGGTCGGAATGGGCCCGATGAACGGAGAGGCGTTGTTGCCAGACCAGCCTTCGCGAAGCCGCCGAAACGCTCTATCGCTGGCCGGTGGCCTGCTGATGGCCCGGGCCGCCGCCGCCGCGTCCATCCCAACCCCGCCCCTTCCCCCCGCCGTCAGTCCGCCGGCCCTCAGCCCGCCCGCCGCGACCAGCTTTCCCGAGGGCGCGGCGGTCCTCGTCGCCGGACCGCCGCAGGGTCGGCTCGACCGCTGGGCCGACGTGCTGATTCCCGCCCTCGTCCGCGCCATGCCGAGCGCCTTCGCCGGTCCGGGTGCGCAGCAGGTCGTCCGCAGCACCGTGGGCGGCGTGGACGGCGTGACGGGCGCCAACCAGTTCGAGGCGCGGGTGATGCCTGATGGCGGCACGGCGCTGCTGCTGCCAGGCTCGGCCGCGCTGGCCTGGCTGGTCGGCGACCCGCGCGCCCAGTTCGACGCCGCGCGCTGGGTGCCCGCCTGGGCCGGCCTCGCCTCCGCCGTGCTGGTCAGCCGCGTGCCGCTCAGTCCCGGCCGCACGTTGCGGGTCGGCGGCGCCCACCCGGCCGGGCCGACGCTGCCCGCATTGCTGGCGCTCGACATGCTCGGGATCCCGGTCACGCCCTCCGCCGACAGCGCCGCCGACGCGGTGTTCCACAGCGGCCAGGGCGCCCGCATCGCCGCCACGGCGCAACAGGGCATGGTCCCCGTGCTGACCCTCGGCGCCATCGATCCCGCCGGCAACTGGCTGCGCGACCCGGCCTTTCCGACCGTGCCCACCATGATCGAGGCCGCATCCCGCCGTGGCACGCCGGCACTGCTGCCCGCCCTTCGTGCCGCCAGCGCCGCCGCGATGCTCGACGCGGCGTTGGTCCTCCCACAGCTCTCCCCGGCGAACCGGGTGGCGCTGTGGCGCCGGGCCTGCGCCGAGGCGGCCGCGACCCCAAACCTGCTGGACGAGGCAGCGGCCCTCGGCGTCCGCATCGCATCGGCGCCGGCGACGGCCACGCTGATCACCTCGATCGCCGCCGACGTGCCGACGCTTTTGGCCCTGAGAAGCTGGCTCGACACGCGCTGGGGCCGGCAGGCCGGTTAGACCGCCCGCATCGCGACCTACTCTAGGGCTTGCTTCGCGACATGGACGCAGCGCCGCATCACGGTCGGCAGCGCCTCCCGGTCCAGCGCCTCCGCATCGCGCAGCAGGCCATCCGCGGTGATCCGGTCCACCCGCGCCGCATAAACGTCCATCGTCAGCGCAAAATGCGTGAAGCCGTGCATCGCCTGTCCGGCCAGCCGCCACTCCGCTGGCTGCGGCGCATGGGCCAGCGCGTCCGCAAGCGGCCATGGCTCGGGCCGCCACGGCGCACCCGGCAACTCCAGCATGCCGCCCAGCAGGCCCTCCGGCGGACGGCGGCGCAGCAGCACCTGGCCAGCCGCGTCCATCAGCCAGAACTGCGCGCCGTGCCGGGTGGGCCGTGCGGCCTTGGGCGCCTTGCGCGGCAGCGTCTCGGCCACTCCCAGCGCCCGCGCCCGGCAGTCCGCCATCCAGGGACATACCCCGCAGGCCGGCGCGCGCGGCGTGCATACCGTGGCGCCGAGGTCGAACAGCGCCTGGGTGAAGTCGGCCGGCCGCGCCTGCCCCGCGCTGTCCTGGCCCAACCGCGCCGCCGCCGCCACCACCTTGCACCGCGCGCCGGGCAGCGGTTCGTCGATGGCGAACACCCGGGCCGCGACGCGCTCCACGTTGCCGTCCACCGGCACGACCGGAACACCGAACGCGATGCTGGCGATGGCTGCGGCGGTGTATTCGCCGATGCCGGGCAAGGCGCGCAGCCCGGCCAGGTCGTGCGGAAATCCGCCCAACGCGGCGACCCGGCGGGCGCAGGCCAGCAGGTTGCGCGCCCGTGCGTAGTAGCCGAGACCGGCCCAGGCCTCCATTACCGAGCCGTCCTCAGCCGCCGCCAGTGCCTCAACGGTTGAAAACCGCTGCAGAAACCTCTCATAATACGGAATAACCGCCGCAACCGTCGTCTGCTGCAGCATGATCTCGCTCAACCAGACCCGGTAGGGGTCGGGAGGTTCGCCCGGCAAGGCGCGCCAGGGCATGCGGCGGCGGTGACGGTCATACCAGCGCAGCAACGCGGTGGCCGGCGGAGTGGCGGCGGGCGGGATGGGAGGCACGGGCGTGATATGACGGCCAGCGACAAACCCGGCAAGCCGGCGATGGACACTCCTCGTCACGTCTATGGCCCCCGCCCGATCGGCGCCCTGGTGCCCGCTCTCACCCGTCCGGCTTTCCGCAGGCGCGGCCCAGGCAGCGCGCAGGTGATGGCCGATTGGGCGCAGATCGTCGGGCCCGAGCTGTCGGCGACTACCACGCCACGCCGGCTATCGGGCGATACGTTGACGCTGGCCTGCGCCGGGCCAGTCGCGCTGGAACTGCAGCACCTGAGCGATCAGGTGCTCGCGCGGGTGAACGGGCATCTGGGCCGGGTCGTGGTCAAGCGGCTGCGCTTCATTCAGGACCCGACCGCGCCGCCCGCGCCGCCACCGGCCCGGCCGCGTCGCGCCACGGCGCCGGTTGAGGTGCCGGGCATTCCGCCGGGACCGCTACGTGACGCCCTGGCAGCGTTAGGCGAGCGCATCGGCGACGCGGATCAGGCTTGACGCGCCCGCCGGCACCGGGACCATACGCCGCACAACTCCCATCCCGAGGACGCCATGCCCGTCACCCGCCGCCTGCTCATCGCCGCCCTGCCCGCCTTGCTTCCAGTCACAAGGCTGCACGCCCAGCCCGCCGATCCGCGCATGGCCGAGCGCAGCGTGGGCGCCACCGACGCCCGCGTCGTGGTCAATGAGTGGTTCTCGCTCACCTGTACGCACTGCGCAGCCTTTCAGAAGGAGACGTTTCCCCAGGTGCGCGCCAAGCTGATCGACACCGGCCGGGTGCGCTACGTCTGGCGCGATTTCCCGCTCGATCAGGTCGCGCTGACCGCCGCCATGGTCGCCCGCTCGCTGCCGCCCGCGCGATATGAGCCGTTCATCACGGCGCTGCTCGGCAGCCAGGACCGCTGGGCCTTCGCCCGTGGCGCGAACCCAACGGATGAGCTGGCGAAATTCGCCGCCCTGGCCGGGCTGTCCCGCGCGAGCTTTGACACGGCAATCAGCGACGCCGAGCTGAAGCGGGCCATCCTCACCGACCAGGATGTGGGCGAGAAGAAATTCGGCGTCAGCAGCACGCCGACCTTCGTCATAAACGGCAAGGCGGTTCCGGGCGCCGTGTCGTATGACGACTTCGCCAAGGCCGTTGACGCCGCTGCGGTCTAAGCGGTCCCACGACGCCCGGCTTTGCCGACAACGCCCCGCTTTGCCCACAACGTCTTGACACCCTGCACCCTCGCCGGTAGCAAGCCGCTGCCTACAAGGCGCGGCCGGATGGGCGTGCAGGAGGCGGGTTATGAGTGACGACAAAGGCGGCTCGTTCGACGAACGGCTTCGGGCGGCGCGGACGAAACAGGCGCTGGATGTGCCGCCGCCCTCCGCCGGCGCTGGCACGACGAGCCCGATGGGTATCGGCGTGCGGGTCGGTGTTGAGCTGGTTTCGGCTCTGGCGGTTTCGGTCGCCATCGGGTGGGGACTGGACTGGTGGCTGGGCACCAAGCCGTGGCTGACAGGGCTGTTCGTGTTGCTGGGCGGTGCGGCGGGCATCGCCAACGTGTGGCGCCTTATGATGCCGCGCGTGCCGCGGGCTTAGGGTTGCTCGCATAGGTTTGGAGAGGGCTAGATTTTGGCGGCTGAAGGTAAGATGGACGCGCTGGGCCAGTTCGAGCTGCATACGGCGCTTGGCGGCCTCGGACGCTCGGTGAACTTCACCAATTCGAACCTGATGATGGTGTTCGGCTCGGCGCTGATCATCGCCACGCTGTATTACGGCATGCGTCCGCGTGCCGTCGTGCCGGGCCGGTTTCAGTCCTTGGCGGAGATCGCCTATAGCGGCCTGTTCTCCATGGCCGAAGGCAGTATAGGACCTGAGGGCCGCCGCTTCTTTCCTTTCATCTTCACGCTGTTCTTCTTCGTGCTGATGGGCAACCTGCTCGGCCTGCTGCCCTACTCCTTTACCTATACCAGCCATATCGCCGTTACCTTCGGGCTGGCATTGCTGGTCATCGTCATCGTCACCGCCGTCGCGCTGCATATCCACGGCATGCACTTCTTCAGCTACTTCTTTCCGGAGGGCGCACCGAAGCTGCTGGCGCCGCTGATCATCCCCATCGAGGTGATCTCCTATCTCTCCCGCCCGGTGTCGCTGTCCATCCGTCTGTTCGCCAACATGGTCGCCGGGCACGTGATGTTTGAGGTGTTTGCCACCTTCGTCGTGCTGCTGGGCGGCGCCGGAGTGCTCGGCTCTGCGATCGGCATTCTGCCCATGGCGCTGAATGTCGTGCTAGTCGGCTTCGAACTGCTGGTCGCGGCCTTGCAGGCCTACGTGTTCGCGATCCTGACCTGCATTTACCTCCACGACGCCGTGCACCTGCATTAGTGCCGGCACGGACGCTTTCTACACTCTCAAACCTTAAGAAGGACTGAATCTATGGAAGTCGCTGCTGCAAAGGCCCTTGGGGCCGGCTTGGCCGTCATCGCGCTCGCGGGCGTGGGCATCGGCATTGGCAACATCTTCTCGGCGATGGTCTCGACCGTGGGCCGCAACCCGGCCGCTCGCGATGCGGTATTCCCGATCGGCATCTTGGGCTTCGCGCTGACCGAGGCCGTGGCGCTGTTCGCCTTGCTGATCGCCTTCCTGATCCTGTTCACCTAAACCCCGCCGCAGGGACCGGCTGCCCGCCGGTCCCGCCTCGATCATCCGCGGGAACCAGCGCATGCCACAACTCGACTTTTCAAATCCGCTGACCATCGCCCAGGTGGTCTGGATGGCGATCATCTTCGGCCTCCTGTATTACATCCTCGCGCGCTACATGCTGCCGCGGGTTGCCGAGGTCATGGACGGCCGCGCCCACCGGATTTCTGCCGACCTGGACAGC
>JANXVC010000507.1 GCA_025351925.1 Rhodospirillales bacterium
GTTTGCGGGCGTGCGCTCGGTCATCGGCACCGCCGCACGCCGCGGCATGGACGCCTACCAGGCTATCCAACAAACCCTGCGCGCCCAAACTGCTACCTACCCGGGTTGAGCAGAGACCTCGAAGCAGGCTGATCAGGCCGCAGCGCCACAAGTTGCATGGAACCGAACAGTAATGGACAAAGCGTCGCTTAGAGCAGCCTCGGAAACTACCTAGGTGCCAGGTCTTCTGCCAGGCTCTGCCGTATCTCTCCCGGTACGGTTCGGCCAACGGCGTTGCCGAGTTCGCGCATGCGGCGCCGCAGGTCATAGAGCTGGTCGAGCAGGGACAGCACGACGGGCAGAGCTTCTTCGTTGACCTGCATCTCGTCGCGCAGTTCTCGTATCAATCTGATCCGCGCGACATCGATGGCTCGAAACTCGTAATGACCGGCGACGCCGTCCGGCCGCACCCATTCGTAAGCGATCCATCGTTCCAAGTCCTGACGCCGAAGACCTGGCAACTGCGTCACAAGAACCTCGATGCTGATCATTCGCTGACCTCCATTGCTGCCCTCGGATTGGCTGGATGCTCCGGCGTCCATGTGCGCAGAAAATCCTCCAACGCAGCATCCGGCATCCCGAGCACCACGCGCAGCTTGGCATACAGATTGCCTGCCGCCAGGCCGCCGTGGGCGGGCACGCCCCGGCCACGGAGCCGCAGTTCTGTTCCGCTATCGGATTGGGCCGGAACACGCATGTGCACGGGACCTCCTGGGGTCGGCACCTCGACGGGGCCACCGAGCACGGCTTCCGTCAGCGTCACCGGCAGTTCGAGCCGGATATCCTGGCCGTCGCGCCTGAAGACACGGTGCGGGGCCACATGGATCTCGATCAAGGCGTCGCCAGCGGCGCCACCGTTCCAGCCGCCGCTGCCCTGGCCGCGCAGCCGCAGCACTTGGCCATCCGTCGATCCCGGCGAGATCTTCACATCCAGCGTGCGGCCGTCCGGCAACGTCAGCCGGCGGGTCGCGCCGGCGACCGCGTCGATGAAATCCGTTGTAAGCGCGTACCGTTCGTCCTTGCCCCGGATGCTCGCGTCACCGGCCGGCCGGCCACGCTCACTGAACATGGAGCCGAAGATGTCGCCAAAGTCCTCGTTGCTCCACCCCTCCGGCTGTGGCCCAGCCCGGCCATAGCGGCGGCCAGGTTCACCCTCGGCATAGTCGCGGTAGGAGGGCTGCGGCGCCTGTTCGTGACCGCCGGCGTCGATCTCGCCCCGATCGAACCGGCTGCGTTTCTCCGGATCGGACAGCAGCTCGTAAGCAGCCGCTACGACCTTGAACCGCTCCTCTGCCTTTGCATTGCCGGGGTTCAGGTCGGGATGGTGCTGCTTGGCGAGCTTGCGATAGGCGCGGCTGATGTCGTCCGGGCTGGCATCGCGTGCGACGCCGAGTGTCTTATAGGGATCGTCCAACATGCCCACCTCTGGCGATCGATTGCGTGGCCATGGCGCGGCCAGCCGCGCGCGATCCATCGCCCGACCGACCTGAGAGTGCCGATCGGCACCCCGTCAGAGACAGGCTCGGAAACTACTCAGGTGCGCTGAGTAGTTTCCGAGCCTGTTATCCCGAGCTCGCAAGAGCAGACTTCAGAAATGCGGGTGAGTGTTCGCAGGCTGGCGTCCGTCGCCGAATGCGTTCATCAAGGAAGGAACTGAGCAATGTTGTTGGTCGGGTCGGCACTTAAAGGATATGCGATCGAAGCAAGCGACGGCAGGATCGGAACCGTCGGTGATTTCCTGTTCGACGACAGGACCTGGAAGATGCGTTGGTTGGTTGTCGACACCGGAGGTTGGCTGACCGGGCGCAAGGTCCTGGTCCACCCGTCGGCGATCACGCACGTTGATTACGACCGGCAGGAGCTGCCGGTTTCGCTGACGAAGGCCCAGGTCGAGGCCAGTCCCGACATCCTTACGGATGCGCCGGTGTCGCAGCAGATGGAGACCAACCTGTATGACTACTACGGGTGGGATCCGCTCTGGAGCGGGCAGTATTTCGACGCGGGCCCGATGGCTGGAGTGGTATTGCCTTCGCCATACTTTGGCGGGACGTTGCGTGAACCAGGCGACTTCCAACTCCATTCGGATGACGGAGATCAGCACCTTCGCAGCATCGCCGCGGTCAAAGGCTATCATATCCACGCCACCGACGGCGACATTGGCCACGTCGAGAACTTCCTGATCGACGACGCCAGCTGGGGCATTCGCTACCTTATCGTCGACACGAGGAACTGGTGGCCGGGTCAGCACGTGCTGATGTCGCCCTATGCCGTGCGAGACATCAGTTGGCGCGATCACGAGGTTCGGCTTGATGTCTCCCGCGACCGGGTCAAGGCAAGCCCGGCTTGGGACCCTTTGGCCATCATCGACCAACTTTACGAGAAGCGGCTGCATAGCCACTATGGTTGGCCGGGCTACGGCTGGTGATCATACGCGGGGGCCACCGAGTGGTGGCCCTCGATCAATCGCAATCAGGTGGCCTCACGCCTCGAGTTGCCGCCTGATGGACAGCAGTTCCTGGCGGCGCCCGTCGCTCGACTTCGGATAAGCCATATCGAGGTCTTCGATCGTGTCCAGGATGATACGCGAGACGATCAGGTGGGCGTTCTGCTTGTCGTCGGCAGGAACGACATACCAGGGAGCCTCGCTCGTGCTCGTTTCACCCAGACAATCCTCATAGGCTTTCATGTATTGCTTCCAAAACTGCCGTTCGTCGACGTCGGCCTGGCTGAACTTCCAGTTCTTCTCGGGCTCGTCGATACGCTGAATGAAACGCTTGCGCTGCTCTTCTTTCGAGAGGTGCAGGTAAAACTTAACAATGCGCGTTCCGTTCCTGCTGAGATGGCGCTCCAGGTCCACGATCGAACGGTAACGGTGACGCCAAATGACTTTTTCTTCGTGTTTTCCGTCGTGCTGATCGTCCGGCAATCCCTCGCTGTGGAGGATTTCAGGATGGACGCGGGCGATCAGCACCTCTTCGTAGTAGGACCGGTTGAAGATGCCGATCCGTCCGCGCTCAGGCAGGTCACGGGTCGTGCGCCAGAGGAAGTCGTGCTGCAGCTCGGTTGCGCTGGGATGCTTGAAGCTGAAAACCTGGCAGCCCTGCGGGTTGACGCCGGACATCACATGCTTGATCGCGCCGTCCTTGCCCGCTGCGTCCATGGCCTGGAAGATCAGCAGGACGGCATGGCGGTTCGATGCATAGAGTAGCTGCTGCAGTGCACTCAGCTTTGCGATGTGCTCTGCCAGCAATGCCTGATAAGCGTCCTTCGATTTGCATATGGGCTCGATGCTTGTTGGCAGCTTGGAGAGGTTGACCGCGTCACCCTCCCGCACGTGGAAGTCATTTGAGGCAATTTCCATGGTGATTCCCCTCTCGACCCGGCCGCCTCACACAATCAGCTCGCGCAAGCCGCCCCGTCCCTGGTCGAGCAACCTTGGATCCGTGAGGCTGCAACGGTCGGCCCTGCCCTCGGTCAGGATGCATCCGTAGGTCCCCGCGCTGGTGCGCCCGCAAATGATCGAAGAGGTAACGGCCCGGGTTGTCATGCTGTTCGCCATAATCCATCGCAACGTTCGAACGCCAGCTCCGAGAGCGTGGGCGAACCGTTCATAGAAGATAGCAGCCTGCAATCTCGTGAGCTTGCTGGCCGAACTCCCGATACTGGCCCTTGTACGCAATGTGCTGAAGAGAGTGTTGGGGTTCGCGTGTCTGCTCATCTCCCCCGTTGATCTGGAATGTCTGGCGCTGCGCGTGAGGCGGCTTGACGTGACCCTGATGCTTGGGATTCAAAGCGGGGATGACCGAGCTTCCTGATCTCAGCTGTCTGACGCACGAGGAGAAGG
>JANXVC010000509.1 GCA_025351925.1 Rhodospirillales bacterium
CGTGGCTGGGCCGAAACCGTCGCCTCGCCCGCGACTTCGAAGCCACCATCGCGTCCGCAACAGCCTTCCTCTACGCCGCATCCGTCATGTTGCTCACCCGAAGGCTAGGCCGTTGCATATGAGTTCCGAGACGGACACTTACGGGCTACGTCTCGGTCACAGCGGTCTGCATGTTGGCTTCATAGGTCATGGGAGACTGGTATCCCAGTCCCGAATGCAGCCGCACCGGGTTATACCAGCCTTCAATGTAGCTGAAGCAGGCCATCCTGGCCTCGGCCTGCGACGCAAACCGGCGACGGCTGAGCAGCTCGGCTTCGAGGGTTGAGAAGAAGCTCTCGGCCATGGCGTTGTCGTAGGCGTCGCCGACCGAGCCCATCGACGGCCGGACACCCGCCTCGCTGCATCGCTTGCCGAACGCCAGAGACGTATATTGGCTGCCCTGATCGCTATGGTGTACGACATCCTTGGGCCGTCGTTGGCCTACGGCCATCTCGAGCGCGTCCAGCACCAGCTCGGCCCGCAGGTGGTTTGCCATGGACCAGCCGATGACCTTGCGGCTCCACACATCGAGCACAACAGCCAGATACAGGAACCCCGCCGCAGTCGGCAGGTAGGTGATATCGGCGATCCATAGCTGGTTCGGCCCTGACGCCGTGAAGTTGCGGTCCACCAGGTCGGGCGCGGGCCGGACCTCCTTGTCCCGCTGCGTCGTGGTGGGGCCGCCGCGCCGGTGGCAGGCGCCGACCAACCCGGCGTCGCGCATCAAGCGCGCGATCCGCTTGCGCCCGTGCCGTTCTCCTTGTGCCCGCAGATCGGCATGGACGCGCGGCGCCCCATACGTTTGGCGCGAGCTGGCGTGCACGGTCCGGACGCGCTTCAGCAGCGCCGCGTCCGCCACGGTATGGGCGGACGGGCACCGGTGCAGCCAAGCGTAGTAGCCCGCCTTGGACACGCCGAGCACGCGCGCCATGGGGGCAATCGGGAAGCAGGCCTGGTTTGCGCTCATGAACCGGAAGACCCGGACGGCAGCGTCCCGGTCTCCCGGGCAAACCAGGCCGCGGCTTTTGACAATATATCCCGCTCCAGCCGGAGCTGGCGCACCTCACGGCGCAATCGGGCCAACTCGTCGCGCTCGGCCGTGGCCAGGCCAGGGGCGGCCTCCTCCCGGCGGCCGTCCTGCCTGTCGGCCAGCGCAACCCAGGCGCGGATCGAATGCGACGTCGGCTCGAACTCGCGGGCCAGGTCGTCCGGAGATCGTCCGGCACGCACCAGATCAACCATCTGGCGTCGGAACTCAGGGGAATAGGGTGGGCGGCTTCTGGGCATAAGGGACACCTCGCGTGAAAGCTTCAGGGTGTCCACCGAACCGGCTCTTCCGCACTTTCCGTGGATCGTGGCGAGGGTGGATTGATAGTTGGTGGAGGCGGTCCGCCTTTCTATCTCTTGGTTTATGAAAGACCTCTTTCCCATACCGGGCTGCCGCGTCATGCAGATCACGCCTGAGGTTCCGGACTGCCTGCACATTGCCGCCCATGGCACGAGACCCGGTGGCCGCTGCCCCGACTGCGGGCGGGCGAGCCGGGCCGTGCATAGCCGCTACCTGCGAAGGCCAGCCGACCTTCCCTCGCTTGGCCGCAAGGTGCGCGTCGGCTTGCGGGTGCGCCGGTTCTACTGCCGCAACGCAGCGTGCAAACGGCGCACGTTTGCCGAACGCCTCCCTGATCTAGTCAAGCCCCACGCACGCCGGACATATCGTTTGGCTGAGGCTCAGGGTCGAGTCGGGGTTGCCCTCGGCGGCGAAGCGGGGGCAAGGCTGCTGCACCGCCTGGCCATGCCGGCAAGCGCCGACACGGTGCTGCGCCTGATCCGCCGCCTACCGTTGCCAGAGCAGGATGCTCCGCGGATTGTCGGCGTGGATGATTGGGCGATGCGCAAAGGCCGAACCTATGGCACCATCGTGGTGGACTTGGAACGGCGGTGCGTCGTCGAACTGCTGCCCGACCGCACTGCCGTAACCGTGGCGGCCTGGCTGCAGCAGCGGCCGGAGATTGAGGTAGTGGCCCGCGACCGCTCGACGGAGTATGCCCGCGCCGCCGCCATCGGCGCGCCGAAAGCGGTCCAGGTCGCCGACCGCTGGCACCTGCTGTCTAACGTGCGTGCCATGCTGGAGCGCTGGTTGGCCCGCGCCCATGCTCGGCTGCGGCGGCTGCCGGTGCCGCCCGGCGGCGATGGGCGCCAACTGGGCCAGCGCACCCACGCTTACCATCGCAGTGCCGCAGATGATGCCGCCAGTGCCGACAGCCGTGCCCGCTGGCTGGCGGCCTATGAGGACGTGCGGCGGCGCTACCTGGCTGGCGAAAAGCTGCTCACCATCAGCCGCAGCACCGGCCTGGCAAGGGCGACGGTCCGCAAGTACGCCTGTGCCGACAGCTTCCCCGAGCGCGCCGTGCGTCCGCCGGGCCGCAGCAACCTTGATCCCTACCTCGCCCATCTCGAAGCAAGACTGGCGGAGGGCTGCGAGGACGCCATGGCGCTCTGGCGCGAAATGCGCGCGCTGGGTCACGCAGGCGGCCCCAAGATGGTGCAGCGGTGGGTCGCCGAGCATCGGACCGCCCCAGCCCGCAGCACGGCGCACAAGTGGCTGCAACGAGCACCGGCCGTCACACCACCTGGAACCACGCCGGGCCGTCCCGCAGCACTGCCATCGCCAAAGCAGCTTGCCTGGCTGCTCGTGCAGCCACCCACGGCGTTGCCGCCGTTGGACGCCGCGGCCGTGACGCGGGTTGAGCAGGATAAGGAGGCCGCCATGGTCGCTTCCCTCGCGCGACGGTTCACCGCTCTGGTGCGGCTGTGCGGCATCGCTCAAACATCCCGCCCCGCTACGCCTCTGGCCACCTTTGATGCTTGGCTGACCGAGGCCCGGCGTGTGGGGTCGGTGCCGTCGAAACGTTCGCCGCCGGTTTGGAGCAGGACGGTGCTGCGGTGCGGGCCGCCTTGACCCTGCCCTGGAGCAACGGCCAAGCCGAGGGCCAGATCAACCGCCTCAAGCTGCTGAAGCGGCAAAACTACGGCCGCGCCAGCTTCAACCTGCTGCGGCAGCGCGTTTTGGTGGCAGCATGATCCACACAAAGGTGTCTGCTCATCTCCCCCGTTGATCTGGAATGTCTGGCGCTGCGCGTGAGGCGGCTTGACGTGACCCTGATGCTTGGGATTCAAAGCGGGGATGACCGAGCTTCCTGATCTCAGCTGTCTGACGCACGAGGAGAAGG
>JANXVC010000511.1 GCA_025351925.1 Rhodospirillales bacterium
CTCTTGACCGAGCCGCTCGACGGCTTCGTGGCCGAGGATCAGGAGGTGCTGCGGGCCGGCTTGGCCACCGCGCGCTGGGTTACGGTGGACGACACCGCTGCACGCCACGCGCGCAAGGACGGGTTCACCACGCAGATCGGCGATGACCGGTTTACTGTGTTCCGGACCGGCCCGTCGAAGTCGCGCGAGGCGTTCCTGTCCGTGCTGCGCGCCGGACACACGGACTACGTGGTGAACGCGGCGGCGCTGAACTACATGCGCGGGCACAGCTTGTCAGGCCAGATGGTGGCGCAGTTGGACGCGCACCCGGCCAAGCGGTTCGCCGACACGTCGGCGTGGTCAGCGCACCTGGCCCGGCTCGGCATCGACCAACTCGCGGTCACGCCCGACCCGGTGCGGGTCGCCACCGAGGGCGCGCTCTGGGGTGCTGTCTGCCACCATGGGCTACTGACCGAGGCGGTCATCGTGTCCGACGACGCCGGCCAGTTCCGGGTGGGCACCCACGCGCTGTGCTGGGTCCACGCCGAGCGGCTGGTGCACAAGCTCGTGCCGGCGACACCGGAGCAGCGTCGTGCCGTCGAGGTGACACGCTCGCTGATCTGGTGGTTCTACGCCGACCTGAAGGCGTGGGCGCGTGACCCGTGTTCACGACGGGCCGCGGCGCTGCGGGCGCGTTTCGACCGCATCTTCAGGCGACAAACCGACTACGTCACCCTGGACCGGCTGCTTGCCCGGCTGCACCGGCGCAAGTCCGAACTGCTGCGTGTGCTGCAGCATCCCGAGATCCCACTGCATACGAACGGCTCGGAGAACGACATCCGCGCCTGCGTGACCAAGCGCAAGGTCTCCGGCGGCACCATGAGCACGGCAGGACGCACGGCGCGCGACGTCATGCTCGGCCTCATGAAGACCTGCAGCAAGCTTGGGGTCTCGTTCTTCCGCTACCTCGGCGACCGCCTGCACGTCCCAGGCGCCGTCGTCATCCCGCCGCTTCCCGACCTCGTCCGGCAGGCCGTAGTCGCGGCCTAATTGCCCAGGAATCTGCTCCGGTTACCAGCATTATGCTGTTGCCAATGAGGATTTCATTGCAACCGAGTTCTGCGACATGTTTGTCATTCATTCTGCGAGTTGGCCATTATGCAGCCTATGAGGTGACTGAGCCTAATCCGGGTTTTCCGGCAAATGCGGTCACGCTCTTGATAGTCGTCATAAAGAGATGGTCATTGTGTTATAAAGGAATTTGGCTCACAAACGTGAAGCAGACAAGCCGAATCTTGGTTTGTAGGCAAGCGAGTTCTAGCCAGATGGCCGATCCTCAAAGCTTGGCATCACCAGATAGCAGGCGGAGCAGGCTTGGATAAACATGACGATCAGAGGGTCCGAGGGGTCGTCAACCTTTCGATGCTAGATATCTCCGGTGCTTGGCGGCAGGGCGCCGAGCCGCTCCGCAACCGGTTCAAGCTTGTCGGGCTGTCTAACCTCGGAGAACTCGAAAGCGGCGTTTATTGGCCAAGGCTCCAACCGTTTTTCCTCAATCCATCGTTCCGGCAGCTAACCTACCGGCTGACCGGGGCGATACCCCGGGACGTTGCCGGCGGCGACGTGCTTTCGACGCGCGGCGCCAGCGGCGCGGGTGAACTCGATGTCGCCTACATCGCAGACCGTTGCGCAGCCAAGCTGCTGATCACCGAGAGCGGGTTGCCCGATTACTGCCTGACCTTCGTCATCCGTGGCACGCTGACCTGCTCCGGCAGCGGTAGCCCCGGGCAGCACGAGATCGGTAAGAGCCTGGGCCTCATCTATCGCGGCCGTCCAGGCACAGCCGTTAATGCGGCCAGCGGCCATGAGCGGATTGCGATCTGGATCCCCGCCGCAAGCCTTCGACAGAGGCTGACCGCCATGCTGGGCGGCCCTATGCACGAGGACGTGAGCTTCGACCCAGTGTTCGTGCTGAACACGCCCGGTGGCCAGAAAGTCCTATCCCTGGTCCGCCTGATGATGGGAGAACTCGATCCGGTGCGTTCGTTCTCCGGGAACGGCCTGGCATGCCGCTCTTTTACCGACCTGCTGCTCTATGCGATGCTGGAAGGGCTGCCAAACAGCTACTCCAAGCAGCTCACGCATTTGCCTGGCTCGCCCATCCCGGGGACAGTGCGGCGCGCTGAGGACTACATCCGAAACCATGCCCAGCAGCCAATCACATTGACCGACCTGGCCGCGGCGGCCGGGTGCAGCGTTCGAAACCTTCAGCTCGGCTTTCGTCAATTTCGTGACATCACGCCGGCCGTGGCGATCCTTCTCGCCCGGCTGCAGGCATTGCGGCAGGGTATCGACCGCGGGGAGGCCACAGGCACGGTCACCGATGTCGCGCATCAATACGGCTTTACCAATCCGGGCCGGTTGACTGCGCTCTACAAGACAGCATTCGGGGTGTCGCCGGCCGAAATCTTGCGCATACAGCGGCCTGACGCATCACGACGCAGATAATTGCGCAAACTGTCCTGCTTTTACGCCGTCTGCATAGAAACTTGCCCCACGAGCCAGCAGGCTGATCTCACCGCTTCAAGGGGAGACAGAACATGCTGCTACAGGATCACCATCTGCCCGACATTTTAGGGCAGGCCGAGATGCACGACGTTGCAGAGTTGCCAGCCAGACATCCCGCCCGTCTCGGGTATACCCCACAGATCCCGATGTTCCTCGACCATCGCCACCAACTCTGCGGCCCGCACATGACCGACGTGCTGACAGAACGAAATCTGCCTCTCACAATTGACGTCGTCGAGATGGGTTGGCTTGGATGTGTCACGCAGCGATGTCTTTGGCCGGTCCGGCTTGTCAGGCTACTACAAGCCGAGCATAGGCTGACACTTGCGCTGCAGTTCGCCGGACCATCCGAGCGTCGGGACTTCGATGCCGTGGGTATTCGGCACCCGTATTCCTAAGCCCGACCTGGTGGTGTGATCCTGACGCTCATTACCTAGCGTCAGGTGAACCGCTCAATCAGGCATCAAAAATGTTAGGTGGAGAGATAGACTGATGGACAACATCATCACGCTGTTTGTCTGCCTGGCAATCGGGATGGCCTTACGCTGGTTTAAGGTGTCTGCTCATCTCCCCCGTTGATCTGGAATGTCTGGCGCTGCGCGTGAGGCGGCTTGACGTGACCCTGATGCTTGGGATTCAAAGCGGGGATGACCGAGCTTCCTGATCTCAGCTGTCTGACGCACGAGGAGAAGG
>JANXVC010000512.1 GCA_025351925.1 Rhodospirillales bacterium
TCCTGGAGATCGGCTGCGGCGCCGGGCAGTTATGCCGGGTGATGCGGCGGGGCGGCTACGGGCGGTATCTCGGCGTCGATATCTCGCAAACCGCCATCGCCGCTGCGGAGGCAGCACTTGGGGACGCACAGACGCAATTCATCGCCGGCGACGCGGCGACGATGGCACTGGAGGGGCAGTTCGATGTGATCATCATCAACGAGGCACTGAACTACTTCGTGGGTCCCGGCGAGTTCGTGCGCCGGCTGCATGCGCATTTGCTGCCCGGCGGGGTCCTGATCATCTCCATGGCGCAGTGCGACCTGCGCGACGGGCTGTCGAAGCTCGCGATCTGGCGGGAGATCGCGCCGGACCATGAGGTGCTTGAGGAGGTGTCGCTGCATCGCCAGCCCTGGCCGATCTGGATCATCAAGGCGCTGCGACCAAAAAGCTAAAAGAGCTCTCAGGTCGCCATGAGCCGCCGGATGGTCTCTGCATAGCGCGCGGCGATGGGCTCCCGCGCAACATGCCGCCCATCCGCCACACATTGCCGGCCACGCACCCAGACGCCGTCCACCACACGCCGGTCGGCCCCGAATATCCAGCCGTCGAGCAGGCGGTCGCCGTGCCGATGCGCCAGGCATGGATGGTCGGCCCGCAGAGTCACGAAATCGGCAGCGGCGCCTGCTTGCAGCCCGGACGGTCCGGCACCTAAGGCTGCTGTGCCGCCGTGCAGCGCGGTCGTGAACAGCGCCCGGCCGGTCGATGTTCCAGGCTCGCCTGCCATAAGGTTACGCGCCCGCCGCGCCAGCCGCTGAGCGTATTCGAGTTGCCGGAGTTCCTGCGCGGCATCGGTCGCGACGTTTGAGTCGGTGCCGACGCCATAGCGTCCGTGGGCAGCGAGCCAGTCCACGCCCGGGAAGATGCCATCGCCGAGGTTCGCCTCCGTCACCGGGCACAGCCCCGCTATGGCGCCGGTGCCGGCGAGGCGGTGGGTTTCGCCCAACGTCATATGCGTCGCGTGGATCAGGCACCAGCGTCCGTCCACCGGCGCGTGGTCCAGCAGCCATTCCACGGGGCGGGCGCCGCTCCAGGCCAGGCAGTCCTCAACCTCTCGAAGCTGCTCAGCGACGTGGATATGCACGGGACCGTTAGGCAGCAAGCTGGCAACGGCCGCAAGCTCCCCGGGTGTCACGGCGCGCAGGCTGTGCGGCGCAACGCCGAGCATGCCGCCTTCTAAAGCGGCGACCACGCGGCGGCTCGCCTCCAGCAGGCGGGCGAAGCCGTCCAGGCTGTTGATGAAGCGGCGCTGGCCGTGTGTTGGCGGCACTTCGCTAAATCCGCCATGCGCGTAGAACACGGGAAGCAGCGTGAGCCCGATCCCGGTGAGCGCCGCCGCCGCGCCGACACGCTGCGCCATTTCGGACGGCTCGGCGTAGGGCTGACCATCGGGGTCGTGGTGCAAATAGTGGAACTCGCCCACCCGGGTGAAGCCGCCCTCCAGCATCTCGGCATAGGCCTGGGCGCACACCGCCTCCACGTCGTCGGGGGTCATGGCGTCGAGGAAGCGGTACATCACCTCGCGCCAAGTCCAGAAGCTGTCAGACACCGGGCCGCGCACCTCGGACAGCCCGGCCATGCCGCGCTGGAAAGCGTGGCTGTGCAGGTTGGGCAGGCCGGGGACGCCGATGGCGTGGCGCTCGTCGTCGGGAGCCGCGGCGGCGCCTGGCTGCACGGCGGCGATCAGGCCGCCCTCGGTCACGAGCCGCACGTTCTGTGCCCACCCCTCGGGAAGCAGCGCCTCGGTCAGGAACACGGACGCCACGGCATATTCCTTCGATGAAGACCTGGATTTTACCGGGCGGCGGCTGATAGGGATAGCGGCAGCCCTGCTTAGGGTGTCGTCTGCGCGCAGACCGATAGGCGTCTGCTTAGGAGCAAGGCCCGGTGTTCGACAAGGTGTGGCGCAATGCACGGCTCGCGACGCTGGCACCGGGTTCGGCGGGACTCGGCGTCGTGGACCACGGCGCCGTCGCCAGCCACGCGGGCCGCATCGCCTATGCGGGGCCGGAGGCAGCCCTGCCCTCCCCCGGTGCAGCCGAGGTGATCGACTGCGCCGGCCGTTGGATCACGCCCGGGCTGATCGATTGCCATACCCACCTCGTGTATGCCGGCAACCGCGCCGCGGAGTTCGAACTGCGGCTCGCCGGCGCCAGCTATGAGGCGATCGCGCGCGCCGGCGGCGGCATTGCGAGCTCCGTGCGAGCCACACGCGACGCCAGCCTTGAGCGTTTGGTCGCCGAGACGCTGCCCCGCCTGGATGCGCTGATCGCCGAGGGCGTAACCACGGTCGAGGTGAAGTCCGGCTACGGCCTGGACCTGGCGAACGAGGCCAAGCAGTTGCGGGCCGCCCGCCTGCTGGCCGAGCGCCGCCCGGTCGGCGTCACGACAAGCTTCCTGGGCGCGCACGCCTTGCCGCCCGGCAGCGACGGCGACAAGGATGCGCACATTGACCATGTGTGCAACGAAATGCTGCCGGCTATCGCCGCTGAGGGCCTGGCCGACGCCGTCGATGCGTTCTGCGAGGGCATCGCCTTCTCGCCCGAGCAGGTGGCGCGGGTGTTCGCCGCCGCCCAGCGCCATGGCCTGCCGGTGAAGCTGCACGCGGACCAGCTTTCGTACAGCGGCGGCGCGCGACTGGCGGCCGAAGCAGGGGCGCTCTCGGCCGACCACCTGGAATACGCCAGCGAGGACGGCGTCGCCGCCATGGCGCGGGCCGGCACCGTCGCCGTGCTGCTGCCGGGCGCCTTCTATTTTATCCGGGAGACGCAGGCGCCGCCGGTCGCGCTGTTCCGCAGCCATGGCGTGCCGATAGCGCTGGCGACCGACAGCAACCCCGGCACCTCGCCGCTCACCTCGCCGCTGCTGGCGATGAACATGGCCGCGACGCTGTTCCGCATGACCGTGGAAGAATGCGTCGCCGGCTTTACGCGAGAGGCGGCGAGGGCACTCGGCCAATTAGGACAAACCGGCACCATCGAGCCCGGCAAGTGGTGCGACCTGGCGGTCTGGTCTATCGAGGCGCCGGCCGAGCTGGTGTATCGCATCGGCTTCAATCCGCTGCATCAGCGGGTCTGGCGCGGCCAATGATTACCTTGATCCCTGGCGAGGTGCCGCTTGCCGACTGGCGGGCGGTCTATCGCGGCGCGGACGTGGCGCTGGACGACGCTGCGCCGGGCCGGATTGCCGCGAGTGCCGCCGCGCTGCAGGCGATCCTGGCGCGCGGCGAGCCGGTCTATGGCATCAACACCGGCTTCGGCAAGCTGGCGCATATTCGCATCGGCGCCGACGACCTCATGGCCCTGCAGCGCAATATCGTGCTGTCGCACGCCGCCGGGGTCGGTGCGCCGATGCCGGTCCCGGTTGCCCGGCTAATGATGGCATTGAAGCTTGCCAACCTGGCGCAGGGCGCGTCCGGCGTGCAGCCAGAGACGGTCGCGCTGCTGGGAGCGATGCTGCAGCGCGGGTTAGTGCCGGTCGTGCCGGACCAGGGGTCCGTCGGCGCGTCGGGCGATCTGGCGCCGCTGGCCCACATGGCAGCGGCGATGCTTGGCGTGGGCGAGATCTTCGTGGACGGCGCGCGCGTGCCGGCTGCCGCAGCATTGATTGCCTCCGGGCTGCGGCCGGCGGTGCTGGGTCCGAAGGAGGGCTTGGCACTGCTGAACGGCACGCAGTTCTGCACCGCCTACGCACTCGCCGGGCTGTTCGAGGCAGAGCTGCTTTGGCACACTGGCCTGGTGACCGGCGCGCTGGCGACTGACGCGGCGCGCGGGTCGGACACGCCGTTCGACCCGCGCATCCACGCGCTGCGCCGTCATCGCGGGCAGATCGACGCAGCCGCGGCGCTGCGCGCGCTGATCGCCGGCAGCGCAATCCGGCAGTCGCATCTGACCCAGGACGACCGGGTGCAGGACCCGTACTGCCTGCGTTGCCAGCCGCAGGTGATGGGCGCCGTGCTCGACCTGCTGCGCCATGCGGCGGTGACCCTGGGCACCGAGGCCAACGGCGTCACCGACAATCCGCTGATTTTCCCGGAGACGCTGGAGGCGCTGTCAGGCGGCAACTTCCACGCCGAGCCTGTCGCCTTCGCCGCCGACATCATCGCGCTCGCGTTGTGCGAGATCGGCTCCATCGCCGAGCGGCGCCTCGCCATGCTGATCGACCCGGCGCTCTCCGGCCTGCCCGCCTTCCTTACGCCGCGGCCCGGCCTCAATTCTGGTTTCATGATCCCGCAGGTCACCGCTGCCGCGCTTGTGTCCGAAAACAAGCAGCGCGCGACGCCGGCGAGCGTGGACAGCATCCCAACGTCGGCGAACCAGGAGGACCACGTCTCAATGGCGGCGCACGCGGCGCGGCGCCTGCTGCCGATGGCGGCGAACACAGCGGCGATACTTGGGATCGAGCTGCTGGCCGCCGCGCAGGGCTGCGACTTCCACGCGCCGCTCCGTTCCAGCACCGCACTCGAAGCCGTGCGCGCCCTATTGCGGCGCGAGGTGCCGGGACTGACCGAGGACCGCTATTTTGCGCCGGATATTGAAGCGGCAACGAGGATGGTCACGTCCGGCGCCATCGCCGCTGCGGCGTCCAGCATGTTACCCGAACTGGAGCCGCCATGACTCGCCTTGACAACGCCCGTGTGATCCGCGCCGCCCGCGGCAGCACGCTCTCCGCCCGGTCCTGGCTGACCGAGGCGCCGCTGCGCATGCTGATGAACAACCTCGACCCCGACGTGGCGGAGCGGCCGGGCGACCTCGTGGTTTATGGCGGAATCGGCCGGGCGGCGCGCAACTGGGAATGCTTCGACCAGATCGCCGCGACCCTGCAGAGGCTCGGCGACGAGGAGACGCTGCTGGTGCAGTCCGGCAAGCCCGTCGGCGTGTTCCGCACCCATGCCGACGCGCCGCGCGTGCTGATCGCCAACTCGAACCTGGTGCCGCGCTGGGCGACCTGGGAGCATTTCAACGAGCTGGATCGCTTGGGACTGATGATGTATGGGCAGATGACGGCGGGATCGTGGATCTACATCGGCAGCCAGGGGATCATCCAGGGCACCTACGAGACGTTCGTTGAGGTCGGGCGGCAGCACTATGGCGGAAGCCTCGCCGGGCGCTGGATCCTGACGGCCGGGCTGGGCGGCATGGGCGGCGCGCAGCCGCTGGCGGCGACGATGGCAGGCGCGTCGTGCCTCGCGGTCGAGTGCCAGCCCGGCCGGATCGAGATGCGGCTGCGGACCGGCTACCTCGACGCGCAGGCGCGCGACCTGGACGAGGCGCTGGCGCGGATCGAGACGGCAAAGCAGGCTGGGCGGCCGGTGTCGGTGGGCCTGCTAGGCAACGCCGCCGACGTGTTTCCGGAGCTGGTGCGTCGGGGCGTGCGGCCCGATGTGGTGACTGACCAGACGTCGGCGCACGACCCTCTGAACGGCTACCTGCCGCACGGCTGGACGCTGCCGGAGTGGGAAAACCGGCGTGAACGCGACCCGGATGGCGTTGCGACCGCGGCCCGGGCCTCGATGGCCGAGCATGTGCGGGCGATGCTGGCGTTCCACCGCATGGGTGTGCCGACGCTCGATTATGGCAACAATATCCGGCAGATGGCCAAGGAGGCGGGGGTTGCCGACGCCTTTGACGTGCCGGGCTTCGTGCCGGCGTATATCCGGCCGCTGTTCTGCCGCGGCGTCGGACCATTCCGCTGGGTGGCGCTGTCGGGCGACCCCGAGGACATCTTCAGGACCGACGCCAAGGTCCGCGAATTGCTGCCGGACAATGCGGCCCTGCACAACTGGCTCGACATGGCGCGCAGCCGCATTCAGTTCCAAGGCCTGCCTGCCCGCATCTGCTGGGTGGGCCTGGGGGACCGGCACCGGCTGGGGCTGGCGTTCAACGAGATGGTCGCGAGTTGCGAGCTGCGGGCGCCCATCGTGATCGGCCGCGACCACCTCGATAGTGGCTCCGTCGCCTCACCCAACCGCGAGACCGAGGCGATGCGGGACGGCTCTGACGCAATCTCCGATTGGCCGTTGCTGAATGCACTGCTGAACACAGCATCCGGCGCCACCTGGGTGTCGCTGCACCATGGCGGCGGAGTGGGCATGGGGTTCTCCCAGCACGCCGGTATGGTCATCGTTGCCGACGGGACCGAAGCGGCCGCACGCCGCATTGCCCGCGTCTTGTGGAATGACCCGGCCAGCGGCGTGATGCGGCACGCGGATGCGGGATACGAGGCAGCGCTGGACTGCGCTCGGGCGCAGGGGCTGGATTTGCCGGGCATCCTGACGCGGGCTTGAGGCGCAGCTGGTCGTAAGGGCTGCGTCCGAAAACCCAGAAGTGGGATGGCGCCGGATCGCCCGCCGCCATCCCGTCTCGGATCAGGCCGGCATGAGCACCTTATCGATGACGTGGATCACGCCGTTGGTGCAATCGACGTCCGCGGTGGTGACCGTGGCGGTGTTGACGTGGACCTGCGTGCCGGTGGCATCGACCGACACGGTGCTGCCCTCGACGGTTGCAGGCGTCAGCGACTTGCCGGCCAGGTCGGACGACATCACCTTGCCGGAGACGACGTGGTAGGTAAGGATTTGCGCGAGCTTATCCTTTGCGTCGGGCTTCAGCAGGCTCTCGACGGTGCCGGCCGGCAATGCGGCGAAGGCGGCGTCTGTTGGGGCGAACACGGTGAACGGACCGGCGCCCTTCAAGGTCTCAATAAGGCCAGCCGCGGTCAGCGCGACGGCAAGCGTGTTAAAGGAGCCGTTGGCGACGGCGGTGTCGATGATGTCATGTGACATTACAAGAACCTTTGATAGTTACAGAACTATAAGTAGTAATATTGCGATGCGCCGTTACTCGATAGCGTTTGTCGTCGCAAACCGCTACATGGGTGCGTTCTAAAAAATACATAGGCCCTATTTGCAAGATATAATTATGCCGTCGCGCAAAATGGCGATGGGTTCGCATTAAGTCATAGCCTCTCTTACCGTCAGCCAAGCTGAAGCCCGCGACGTCCTCCATGGCTCGGAGCAATCTTTGAGCACGGATACACCCTCAAAAGCCGCTCTTGACAGCCGTGCTGGCCCCATCAAATGGCCATTCCGAGACAAGACTAAAGAGGCTAAGTCTCTCCTTAACATTTATTAGAGGAACCGGCAGCGTGGGTAATATCTCCGTCGGGCAATACGAGCTCGTCTATAATGCATTCTCGTTCACTATTGCGGTCATGGGCGCCGCGACACTATTTTCATTTCTTGGCCGCTCGCAGGTCGCTCCGGCATACCGGACCGCTCTGACACTGACCGGCATCGTTACATTGATCGCTGGTTATCATTACGTCCGGATTTTCAATAGCTGGGAGTCGGCTTTTACCCTAATTAACGGAAAGCTCACTCTGACTGGCGTTCCGTTCAACGATGCTTACCGCTATGTCGACTGGCTGCTCACCGTCCCGCTGCTGTTGATTGAGCTGATCCTCGTAATGCGCCTGCCGCCGGCCGAGACGGTGTCCAAAGGTTTCCGCCTCGGTCTGCTCGCGGCGCTCATGATCGTCCTCGGCTACCCCGGCGAGATCGCATCAAGCAATGGCAGCCGCTGGCTTTGGTGGGCACTGGCCATGATCCCGTTCGCAATTATTGTCTATGAACTCTACGTCGGCCTTCGGGCTTCGATCGAATCGCAGCCTGCGTCGGTCAAGGGCCTCGTCAGCACGGCGCGGACGCTCACCATTGTCTCCTGGTGCTTCTATCCGGTGGTCTTCGTCTTCCCGATGATTGGCTTTACGGACGCTGGCGCGACGACGGCAGTCCAGGTCGGCTACACCGTTGCCGATATTCTTGCCAAAGCGGTCTTCGGCGTCCTGATCTACCTCATCGCTGTCCGAAAGTCTGCGGTCGAGTTTCCCGCTCGGCAGCTTGAACTTGCAACACAGCAGTAACTAACAGCGTAGGGTCAGTGGAATGAAAATTTCTGCTGACTCTGTATTTGGCCGGAGCGATACGATGCAAACCCACTTCGCCATCCCGTCTCAGGTTCGGCATAGGCTTCTAGAAAGCCAAATGGACGGCGTGGAACGGCGGATGGCAGCGCTCACCGAACAATATGGGCCGAAAGTCACCGGCCAGCCTTCGGTCGCGGCTCAGGCCGCCACCTACCACTTCGCGGCCGGCGGTCAGCGCCTACGGGCACGCCTCGCCCTTCATGCAGCGCTGGCGCTTGGGCTCGATCCCGCTGACGGCGTCACGCTCGCAACCGCGGCCGAACTGCTGCACAACGCCTCTTTGATCCACGACGACCTGCAGGATCACTCCAGCTCGCGTCGCGGTGTGGACACTATTTGGGCAGCCTTCGGTGACAACGTCGCGATCTGCGCCGGCGATCTGTTGCTCTCCGCCGCCTATGGGGCGCTATCCCATGTCTCTGACACGTCAAAGCTGCCGGCTCTCATCGCCCGGGTCCACGAGCGGACCTCGACCGCCATACGCGGCCAGTGCGCCGATCTGTCGGCCGGCGCGCGCCTCCTCGGCGACATCGCTGGGTTCGAGGCGATTGCGGTCGCAAAATCCGGGGCGTTGCTCAGCCTGCCGCTGGAGTTGGTGTTTGTCGCCGCTGGCCTCGGGACGGCGGCCTCGGCCGGACGGAAAGCCGCCGAGGCCTTCGCAATTGGCTACCAGATCGCCGACGACATCGCGGACTGGGTCGATGATGCCGGCGAAGGCCCGGTGTCCCGCTCGTTCAACGCCGTCCAGGTGTTTGAAGCGGCAGGTTTCGGCAGCACCGCGCTGGCGGAGGCGCGAGACCTCGGCATCCAGCGACTCACCACTGCCGCCGCAATCGCCGGCGACCTGCCGCAGGGCTCGGGCGCACTACTGCGGGACCTTGCGTTGCAGCTCACTGCAACCCTGTCACAGGCCAGTGTCGCAGGATGAATGCCGCCAAATGAACGCCATCGTCATCGGGGCCGGCTTCGGCGGCATCGCAGCCGCCCTGCGTCTGCACGCCAAGCGCTACCACGTGTTGCTGATCGATCGCTGCCCGCAGCTCGGCGGACGGGCTCAGGTTTTCGAGCGCGATGGGTTCCGTCACGACGCCCGGCCAGCCGTGATCACGGCGCCGTTCCTGATCGCCGAACTGTTCGCCATGTTCGGCGAGGCGATGGAGGACCACCTCGCACCGGTGCCGCCGGCGTCTGGCTGGATCGAGCTGCAGGCGCTCGCCGCATGACTGATCCATCCCACGCCGCCTACGCCGCCGCCCATGCGGCGCTCGCTGCCAAGGGGCGCAGTTTCCACTGGGCGCGGCGGCTGCTGGGAGCGGTCCACGCCGACCGCGCCACCCGGCTGTATGGGTTCTGCCGCCGGGTTGACGACCTGGCCGATGAGACGCAATCGCCCGACGCCGCCCGGGCCGCGCTGTTCGCCCTCGGCCAGTCGCTGCGTGCCGGCGCATCGCGGGACCCGCTGACCGCCGATACCATCCGACTGCTGCAGGACTGCCAGATCGACCCGACGATCCCGCTCGAACTGATCCGCGGCGTGGCGGGCGACCTCCTGCCGGTCCGCGTCGCCGATAAGGCCGAGCTGCTGCGCTATTGCTACCGCGTGGCCGGAACGGTCGGGCTGATGATGAGCGCAGCGCTCGATGTGATGGACCCGCGTGCCTTACAGCACGCCATCGACCTCGGCATCGCGATGCCGCTCACGAATTTGTGCCGGGACGTGCGCGAGGACGCGCTGGCCGACCGCCGCTATCTCCCGGCCTTCTTGGTCGGAGACATCGACCCGGCGCGGCTTATTCAGCCCACGGAGGCCGATCGTCCCACGGTCTGCAGCGCCATCGCGACCCTGCTCGATCTCGCCGACGTCTATTATCGCAGCGGCGAAGACGGCTTGGCCTATCTGCCGGCCAACGCACGCGGCAGCATCCTGGTGGCGGCGCGGATCTACCACGCGATCGGCGCTAGGCTGCGTCGGCGCGACTATGACTACTGGTCGTCCCGGGCCTGGGTGCCGATGGGCGACAAGGCCGTGATTACGGCGAAAGTGCTCGCGGCGGCCCCGTTTCGGCGGGCATCCAGGCGGGTTCCGCGCCTCCACGATCCCGCCCTGCACAGGCCGCTGGCCGGCCTGCTCGGTATCAACCCCAGGATGGACAAACTCAATGCGGCCTGACGCGGACCTGTTGATTCTCGGCGGTGGCTGCGCTGGCCTCAGCCTTGGGATGCAGCTGGCTGACCAGGCACCGCCGGCCGAGCGGACGGTGATCCTGGAGGCACGAACCGAGTACATTAACGACCGGACCTGGTGTTTCTGGCGCCTCGCGCCGCACCGGTTCGAGCGGCTTATCGCCCACTCCTGGCCGGCGATGGCGATCCGCTCAAAGCAGCGCTCGGTCACGGTCGATTGCCGGCTGACCCCCTACCAGATGCTGGAGGCCACCCCGTTCTACGCGGAGGCTCAGGGCCGGATCAACCGATCGAAGAACGTTGACCTCGTCCTTGGGGCCGGGGTTCGCGACACGCCGCGGCGGGTCGGCAAGATGTGGCAGGTCGAAACCGACAATGGGCCGCTGACGGCGCGCCATGTCGTCGATACCCGCCCGCCACGCCCTTCTCGGACCAGCGACGCCATGCTCTGGCAGTCGTTTTTCGGCCAGGAGATCGAATGCACCGCCCCAGTCTTCGATCCCACGACGGTCGGGCTGATGGACTTCGCCGAGGCCCGGACGGACGACGTGCTGTTCCACTACGTATTGCCGCTCTCGCCCTGCCGCGCACTCATCGAGACGACGGTGTTCGGCCCGAGGCCGCTGGCGGCAGCCGACCTCGCCATCGTGCAGGCAGCGGCCGTCAAACGGCTCGGGCACGGCGCCGGGTTCAGGGTGCTGCGTGCCGAGAGCGGCGTGCTGCCGATGGGCATGACGACCCGCTTTCCTGTCCCCGGGCCCGGCTATAGCCGGGCCGGCCTGATGAGCGGCGCAGCGCGCGCCAGCACCGGCTACGCCTTCCAGCGCATCCAGCGCTGGGCGCAGGCCGCGGCGGAGTCGATTAGGCGGGGTGGCCCGCCGATCGGGCACGAACCCGGCCCGGCGCTGCAGCGAGCCATGGACCGCCTGTTCCTCCGCGTCGTGCGCGACCATCCGGACCGCGCGCCCGATCTGTTCATCCGGATGTTCGGCAATGCGGACCCTGCCCGCGTCATCCGCTTCCTCAGCGATCAGGGCACGGTCGCCGACTGCGCCGTGATCGGGTCCACCCTGCCGCTGCAGCTGTTCCTCGGCGAGATGCTTAAGGGCATGGTCGCGATGCCCGGCGCGTTGCGGGAGGCCGCATGAACCGCGCGCTGCGGATACAGGGCACGGCTTTCAGCGTCGTGGCCCTGACGCTGGCGGCGGCCACTTGCGTGCTTCCACGTCTGGATACGCGGGTGGAACTGCTGATTGTCGCCGTGATGATCATTTTGCTCGGCGTGCCGCACGGGGCGCTCGACACGATCTTCGCCCGGCAGCTCTATCAAGTGCGAAGCCTCCGGAGCTGGCTAAGTTTTGGTGTGCTCTACGGCGCGCCGGCTGTCGCCGTGGTGGCGCTGTGGCTGGTCGCGCCGACCGTGTTCCTGCTCGGCTTCCTACTGATATCGGCTGTGCATTTTTCCGGCGACCCGGCGGATGGCACGCGCGGCCTCTCCCGTCTGCTGTATGGCGGCGCGGTGATCGTGCTTCCCACTTTGCTCCACGCCGCCGAGGTCGATCGCTTGTTCAGCTTGCTGGCCGGGTCCGAGGCGGCGGCACGCCTGACGCCCTGGCTTGCCAGCCTGGCCTGGCCCTGGTTTGCGGCGCTGGTCGCAAGCGCGCTGCTCGAAGCGCGCCGGTCCCGGCAGACTGGCCTCGAATTGCTGGCAGTCATGGCGCTGGCGACCGCAGCGCCACCGCTCGTCGCTTTTACCGTGTTCTTCTGCGGCATGCACAGCGCGCGGCACATCCTGCGCACCGTCGCCTATGCCAGCCCGACAGCACCCTGGCTGCTGCTGACAGCCAGCCTGCTGCCCATGGCGCTGGTTCTGGCCGCGTCGGCCATCGGCTGGCTCTGTCTGGCCGATACGCCGCTGGACGCCCGGCTGATCCAGTTCGTCTTCGTCGGGCTCGCCGCGCTGACCGTTCCGCACATGGCGCTGATCGAGCGCGTTCGCCTGTCAGGCTGGCAGCGGCCAGCCCTGCCCTAACATTTGCGCCCACTCGGGGGTTGCCGGGCCATGGCCGGGCACCCGGCGTGGGCGCCACCAGCATCTGCCTTGCTCAAGCCCTCTCGCAAGCTCCAGATACGCCAAAAGCCTTTATTATTATTAAACCAAAACAAGAAGGTCCATCCATGAACCATTTCTCTGCTGGCATCGCCGCATGCCTGCTGGCCGCCCCGCTTGCATTCGCTGCCGCCCCGGCGCGTGCGGCGGACATCGTCGATACCGCCGTGAGCGCCGGCAGCTTCAAGACGCTCGTCGCGGCGGTCAAGGCGGCCGGCCTCGTTGACACGCTGAAAGGCCCCGGTCCGTTCACCGTGTTCGCACCGACCGACGCCGCGTTCGCGGCGCTGCCCGCCGGCACCGTGGACACGCTGCTGAAGCCCGAGAACAAGGCCCGCCTCGTCGCGGTGCTCACCTACCACGTGCTGTCCGGCAAGGTCATGGCGGCGGACATCGCCGGCAAGACGCTGCAAGCCAAGACGGTCGAGGGGCAGACGCTCGCGATCAACGCAACCGGCAGCGCGGTGAAGGTCAACCAGGCGACGGTCTCGAAGGCCGACATCGTGGCTGATAACGGCGTGATCCACGTCATCGATGCGGTCGTGCTGCCGGAGTAGCCGTGACTGGCGGCGGAGCGCACAGCTTCGCCGCCGCTCAAACGATCTCATACTTCGGCCCTGGAGATGACTTTCCAAGCCGTTCTCGGCCATTAGCGTCCGGGAGCCGATAGGCTTGACTGTAGATATATATTCAATATTCTAACAATATGGATTCTGAATATACAGCTTTCGAGCCACGAAACCTTAATAACACTCGGTCTGACCAGGCGAATGGGGCGACGCCGTTCGGCGTTCTCAGCTCCCATCGGGTCCCGGCGCACCTCGCGCGTCGATTTCACCAAATCTGCCTGGGCATCAGTGCCGAGATCCTTGGACCGGAGAACCTGAGCCCTATCGAATACGCGGTCCTGGCGGCGATCGCCGACCACGCTGGCCTGGACCAGGGTGGCGTCGCCGCGTCGCTTGGCATCGATACTTCCAGCACGAGCCAGATGGTGGAGAGGCTTGCCCAGCGCGGGCTGGTCGAACGCAGCATCGACCCGTCCGACCGGCGGGCACGGCTGCTGCAGCCGACCGAGGCCGGCGCGCTGCTGCGTCTGCGCCTGCGCCCGGAGCTTCGCGCCGCGCAGCGAAGGATCATGGCCGCGCTCTCGGAGCAGGAACAGGCCACGCTGATCGATCTGCTCGTCCGTGTTCTCGAAACGAACGACGCCTACGCACGGCCGGGGAACGGGCGGCGCAAGCCGCAAAGCAAAGTCGCTCCCGTTGGCAAGCGCCGCGCCGACCGCCCATCGACACAACCCTAGCAGGAGGGCCCGACATGCCCGCACCGGCTTCAGTAACGACAATCGACGTAGCCCGGTTGATTGCCACCGCACGCATTGGGAGCGTCCAGGTCCGGGTCGGCGCGATATGTGGGTTGGTGACGCTGCTCGACGGGCTCGATGCGCAGATCATCGGCTATCTCGGGCCGGCGTTGACGCGGGAGTGGCACCTCACGGGCCCAGCGCTCGGGCAGGTGTTCTCCACCGGGCTTGCCGGGATGATGATCGGGCTGCTGGCGACTGGCCCGCTCGCGGACCGCTTCGGCCGTCGGCGGATCATCGCACTCTCCGCCGCGTTGCTCGGAATCTGCACCATGCTGACCGCGACGGCCAACGGTCCCACGGACCTGCTGGCCTACCGTGTCGCCGCCGGCATCGGGCTCGGCGGGACCCTGCCCAACGCGCTTGCCCTGACCGGCGACTACTGCCCTGATCGCTGGCGGGCGACCCTGCTTACCGCGATGTTCACGGGCTTCTCGCTTGGCTCGATCCTGGGCGGCGGACTGACCGCGGCCATCGTCGCGGCCTATGGTTGGCGGACGGTCTTCGTCGCCGCCGGTGTCCTGACACTGCTCCCCGCGCCGCTGCTGTGGCAGGCATTGCCAGACTCGCCGCACACCCTGCTGCGCGTGCCCCAACCCAGCGGCCTTGTGACCTTCCTTCGCCGGATCAACCCCGAAATATCCATTCCGACGGGGGCGCATCTTGTACTGTCCGGCCGTGTCGCTGACGCATCGCCGCCGCGCCAGCTATTCCAGGCCGGGCGAGCCACAGGCACCGCACTGATCTGGATCGCGTGCTTCATGAGCCTGATGGAGATCTACTTCCTGCAGAACTGGCTGCCGACGCTACTCACCAATGGCGGACTCGGCATGGGTGAAGCCGTGCTCGCCACGACGGTGTTCTTTGCCGGCGGCATCGCCGGTGGTCTGCTGGGCGGCTTGATGATGGACCGGCTGGGCTTCGCGCCGGTGCTGGTGGGCCTGTTCGTGGGCGGCTCGATGGCTGTACCGTTGATCGGGCTTATTCCAGCGTCGCTCCCCGCGGTCACGGTGGCGGCGTTCCTGGCCGGCTGCTGCGCCGGGGGCGGACAAAAGGGGCTGAACGCGCTCGCCGTGATGTTCTACCCCGCGCCAATCCGCTCCACCGGCATCGCCTGGGCGCTCGGGGCCGGGCGCATCGGCGCCATCCTTGGGCCGCTTCTGGCGGGTTGGCTGGTCGGCGCCGGCTGGCCCGGCCGCCAGGTCTTCCTAGCCGCCGCACTGCCGATGCTGGGCGCGGCCGCCGCCATGCTCGCCATGGCGATGCGTGACCGCCAGCGTGCGCCCGCCACCATCTTACCCAGCCATTCCGTCTAGAAGGAACCACCACCATGACGCCCGGCGAGACTCCAGCCGCAGCACTGATGCGAATGGTCAACGGCTACCAGGTGTCGCAGGCCATCCACGCCGCCGCTGTGCTGCGTATCGCCGACCATCTGACGGCAGGGCCGCTTGGCTGCGAGGCGCTGGCCGCCGTGACAGGCACGCATCCGGATGCGCTCTATCGGCTGCTGCGCGCCTTGGCGGCCGTCGGGGTCTTCCACGAAGACGCAGACCGTCGTTTCGCCCTTGCGCCGATGGGCCACTGCTTGAGGTCGGACGCCGCGCAGCCCGTCGGCCCGTGGGCGGTCTTCGTCGGCCGGCCCTATGTCCGGCGCGCTTGGGACGACCTGCTATACAGCGTGCAGACCGGCGAGAACGCCTTCCACCACGTGCACGGCATGGGCGTCTGGGACTACCGGACGCGGCACCCGGAGGAGGGAAAGCTGTTTGACGGCGCGATGCAGGCGCTCTCGCACGGGGTGGGCGAGGCGGTCGCCGCGGCATACGGGTTCGGGCGGTTCCGGCGCATCGTCGATATCGGCGGCGGCAGCGGCGCGCTGATAGCCCAAATTCTGGCGGCGAATGAGGCCGCGCATGGCGTGCTGTTCGACCTTCCGTACGTCGTTGCCGGAGCGGGCGAGGTGCTGAAGCCAGCCGGCGTCGCCGGGCGCTGCGACATTGTGGCCGGCAGCTTCTTCGAGGGCGTGCCCCAGGGTGGGGACGCCTACCTTCTCAAGGCCATACTGCACGATTGGGACGACAAGCCCGCGACCACGATCCTTCGCGTCTGCCGGGAAGCGATGGCGACGGATGGCAGGGTGCTGGTCATCGAACGCCTGATGGCTCCTGCCAATGAGGGGCCGGATGCCAAGTTCAGCGACCTCAACATGCTGGTGGCGCCGGGCGGGCGGGAACGCAGCCGCGAGGAATTTGCCGCCCTGCTACGCGCCGCAGGACTTCGCCTGACGCGCGTCATCGACACCGGCACCCGCCTGAGCATCGTCGAGGCCATGCCGGATCAGCTTCCGGAACGCTAGCCGGCGCCTGGGTCCAGGCCGATATCAAGCCCGATGTCGAGGATTGGGGAGCTATGCGTCAGCCAGCCGATCGCGATCAGGTCCACGCCGGCCTCGGCGATCTGCCGCGCAGTCTCCAGCGTGACCCGGCCCGAGGCCTCGGTGATCGCCCGGCCAGCGACCCGGCGCACCGCCTCCGCCAGCTGCGCGACCGACATATTATCGAGCAGCACGACATCGACCCCAGCCGCTAGTGCCTCGTCGAGCTGCGCCAGCGTATCGACCTCCAGCTCGATCTTCACCAAATGCCCAGCGCGCCCGCGGGCCAGCGCCAAGGCCTGCGTCACCCCGCCCGCCAATGCGACGTGGTTGTCCTTGATCAGCATCGCGTCATCCAGGCCGAACCGGTGATTCGAGCCGCCGCCGACGCGCACCGCGTATTTCTCGACGGCGCGGAGCCCCGGCGTGGTCTTCCGCGTGCAGGTGACGCGCGCCGGCGTATGGGCGATCGCCTGCGCCACCGAGCGGGTCGCGCTGGCGACGCCGCTGAGCCGGCACAGGAAATTCAGCGCCGTGCGCTCGCCGGTCAGCAGCGCCGCCGCTGGCCCCTCGATGGTGGCGATGACCGAACCCGGCCCGACAGCGCTGCCATCCGGGCACGCGACCGCAAAACGCATCTCGGGCGCCAGCAGCTGAAACGCGAGCCGTGCGAGCGCCAGCCCGGCCACGACGCCGGATTGGCGCGCAACCAGGCGACCCTCGGCAATCAGCCCCGGCGGCACGATCGCGTCGGTGGTCAGGTCGCCGGCACGGCCAAGATCCTCCAGCAGTGCCGCGCGCACGAGCGGCTCCAGCATCAGGTCCGGCAGGGGATGGATGGGCGGCATGGCGTGCTCTCGCATGTCACGCGACCCTTTCCAGTTCGCGGTGCCGAACGGGCCGCCGCACGCTCTGCGCCGCGTCGTGCGTAGGGTAGTCAGTGCGGAAATGGCTGCCGCGGCTCTCGGTGCGGCGCTGCGCCGCGGTGACGATCTCCCAGGCGACCAGGGCCGGGTCGGACGCCGCGCCGCCTTGCTGGATCAGCGCATGCAGCCGGTCGGCACCCGTTGCCAGTGCGTCACCATTGCGAAGTACACCCGCGGCAGCCGACAGGATGGGCCGAACCAAGTCCGCATCCGGCGGAACGAGCGGCTGCGACACTGAAAGGTGGCGTGTCGCCTTCGTGGTAAAGGTGCCTGCAACATGCCCGGCGATATCCTGGGCCACCCAACCGGCCATGGCGGCAGCCTCCAGCAGCGAGTTGCTGGCGAGACGGTTCGCCCCGTGCAGCCCGGTGCAGGCGACCTCACCCGCCGCCCACAGCCCATCTACGCTGCTCCGACCCAGGGCATCGGTGGCGACGCCGCCCATGTGGAAATGCGCGGCCGGACGGATCGGCACCGGCGCCGTGGCCGGGTCGATCCCGGCGTTGCGGCAGACGGCGGTGATCGCCGGGAACCGCTCGGCAAAGCGTTGGCCCAGCGAGGCGCCAGCATCGATGAACGCACGGTGCCCGAGCTGGATGTGCCGCCACACCGCACGGGCCACAATGTCGCGCGGTTCCAGCTCCGCCCGGCCGAGACCCTCCATGAAGCGCGTGCCGGTCTCGTCGATCAGCGTCGCGCCCTCGCCGCGCACCGCCTCGCTCACCAGCGGCATCGGGTCGGCGCCGATGTCGAGCGCGGTCGGGTGGAACTGCACGAACTCCATGTCCGCGAGCTCCGCGCCGGCGCGTGCGGCCATGGCGAGGCCCAGGCCGATTGCGCCGCGCGGGTTGGTGCTGTGGGCAAACAGGCCGCCGATGCCGCCCGTCGCCAGTACGACCCGACCGCTGCGTAGCGTGACGGCGCGGCCGTCCCGGGTCACGACGACGCCGCGCATGACGTTGTTTTCGACGATCAGCCGCCGGGCCTGCACGCCCTCGACGACCAGCACCGACGCGCTGCGCCGGACCGCGGCGATGAGCGCCCGCATGATCGCCGCACCGGTCGCGTCGGCGGCATGGACAATGCGCCGCCGGCCATGCGCGGCCTCAAGGCCCAGGCGGAGCGCGCCCGACGCGTCCCGATCGAAGGCGACGCCGAGTTCCAGGAGCCGCGCGATGACGTCCGGACCCTCGCCCACTACGCGGGCCGCCACGCGGGGGTCGCACAGACCGTCGCCCGCGGCGAGTGTGTCTTGCAGATGCAGGGTCGTGCTGTCATCCGGCCCAACCGCGGCAGCGAGGCCGCCTTGCGACCAGCCGCTCGCGGCGCCCGCTCCGAGCGGCGCCCCGGCAAGCACTAGCACCGGCACCGGCGCCAGGCGTAGCGCGGTCAGCAGTCCCGCCAGCCCGGCGCCGACAATGATCGGCCGCCCATCACTGGGCAGGTCGCGCACCGAGCCGATCACAGCGCCAGCATCCGCTCGACCGCCGCCCGTGCGCGGACGGCGACGGCTGGGTCGATGGTCACCTCGTGCCGCATGTCCTCCAACGCACAGCGGATATTGCCGAGCGTGATGCGCTTCATGTGCGGGCACAGGTTGCAGGGCCGGATGAACTCGAGCCCGGGATACTGCACGGCGATGTTGTCGCTCATGGAGCACTCGGTCAGCAGCACGACGCGGGCGGGACGATGCGTGCCGACATAGCCGGCGAGCGCCGCGGTCGATCCGGCGAAATCGGCAGCCGCGACCACATCGGGCGGGCACTCCGGATGCGCCAATACTACGAGGCCCGGATGCTCGGCCCGCAGTTCCTCGACCTCGGCGGCGGTGAACCGTTCATGCACCTCGCAGCGTCCCTTCCAAGCGATGATCTCGACCCGGGTCTGCGCCGCGGTGTTCTGCGCCAAGTACTCGTCCGGCAGCATGATGACGCGCGGCGCCCCAAGCGCCTCGACGATGTGCAGCGCGTTGCCGGAGGTGCAGCAGACGTCGCTCTCGCCCTTCACCGCGGCGGAGGTGTTGACGTAGGTCACGACGGGCACGCCGGGGTAGCGCTGGCGCAGCAGGCGCACGTCGGCGGCGGTGATCGACTCCGCCAGCGAGCAGCCGGCGCGCAGGTCGGGGATCAGCACGCGCTTGGCGGGATTGAGCAGCTTGGCCGTCTCCGCCATGAAGTGGACGCCGGCCATGACGATCACCTCGGCCTCGACCCGCGCCGCCTCCCGCGCGAGGGCCAGGCTGTCGCCGACGATGTCCGCGACACAATGAAAAATCTCCGGCGTTTGATAGTTATGCGCCAGGATCACCGCATTGCGCTCCCGCTTCAGGCGCAGGATGGCGTCGATCTCCTCGGCGAAGGACGGCCACTCAATGGGCGGCACTACCCGGCGGACCCGCTCATACAGTGGCGCCATCCGGTCCAGCATGTCAGCGTCAAGCATCGCATCACCTCGAAATGCTCGTAATGAGCACTCCAATAATGCTGGGATTGAGTATAAGGGATGTCAAGACGTGGCTGGCTGAAATGCGGACTTAACGCGAGCGTGAGAGCGGCAGCTTGGTCCCAGAAATTGCGCGTTCCTGCAGCACCGACCGCTTGAACCGATACAGCTTCGCCGGTCGGCCGCCCGTGGCGGTCGCGAGCGCGCCGGTCTCCTCGACCAGGCCCTGCTGCTCGACCAGACGGCGAAAATTCTGCTTATGGAGCAGCCGTCCGGCCACCGCCTCGAATACGCGCTGCAGCTGCAGCAGGGTGAAGTCGTCCGGCACCAGCTCGAAAACCACCGGCCGGTATTTGATCTTTGCGCGAAGCCGGGCGATGGCCGTCGCCAGGATGCGACGATGGTCGTGCAGCATGCCGGTCCCTGCGAGCGCGTCATTTGCCGGTCGTCCCGCCTCAGGCACCAGCCCGGCCTCGAACAACAGTTCATAGCGCTGCAGCACCAGCTCTTCGTTCCATGCCTCGGTGCCCGCTTGCGCCGTCCCGAACGTCAATACGACCCGCTGCCGCCTGGATGCACGCTCGGTCTTGTCCGCGGCGTCTTCTGCCCAGGCATGCAGACCGGCGGTGAGCGCAGTGCGCGTGACATCCGGCCCGGTGCGTTGGTCCTCCCACGGGAAATATCGATACCAGCCCTGCCAGCTCGTCTCATACCCTGACACCCGCGCCTCGCGGGTGAGGCCCAAATAGCTGATGCCGATGACCGGCCCGGCGCACGAACCATCCGCCGCTCCGGTGCGGTCCCGGTCGGCAAAGGTATAAAGCTGCTCGACATAGCCCAGCGGGTGCCCGGTCTGCCGCTCCACCCAAGCACGCAGGCTGGCCTGCAGGGACCGGTCGGTCGCCGCGAACGGTCCCGACGGGAGCGCCGCCGCCTGGTGCAGCGTCAGCACCCGCGGTTCGCCGTCCGTGACCGCCACCAGCACGGCGATCAGTTCGGCCGACAGCGCCGCGACCGAGTCCGGCGCCTCCGGGCTTTCCAGCATAGGCTGAGTGATGGAACTCTGCTTCATGTCTGCGATATGCCACAACCAACCGGTGTGGCACATGCGCGACAGTGCCGCAGCCGGTATTGGTTGCGTATTGCCATGGAATGCGACAAACCGGCTGCACATCGCGTTGCCGTCAGTCCCCAGGACTTGCTGGGCCAAGCCACAACGCCGTTTCCCGGAGTGAACCGATGACCAAGACCCCAGAGACGAAAGCGGAGAAGAAGGCACCGCCGAAGGGCACCGCCGTCGAGAAACCAAAAGCGGGCCACAAGCCAAACGCCCTGCAGCAGCCGCTGCAGCCGTCCGACGACCTGGCCGCGGTTGTCGGCAAGGGCACGATGGCGCGGGGCGAGGTGGTCAGCAAGGTTTGGGAGTACATCAAGGCCAACAAGCTGCAGAACCCGGACGATGGGCGCGAGATCATCGCCGACGACAAGCTGCGCAAGGTATTTGGCAAGGACAAGGTCACGATGTTCGAGATGAACAAGCATCTCGCCCAGCACCTGAAGTAAGGCGCTGACGCGGGCGGCGGCCGGGGTTGCTTTAGTTCCGGTCCAGCTCCGTCAGGAACTCGATCAGGGCCGCGTTGACCTCGTCGGGCCGTTCCTGCTGGATCCAGTGCCCGGCACCTTCGACCATCACGATGCGGCGCAGCCCCGCTACGGTCTGCGGCAGGGTATCGAGCGCCTTGCGGCCCAGCGGACCGACAATCACCGGGTCGTGCGCCCCAGCGATGAATAGCGCCGGTTGGTGGATTGGCGCGCCGTGCCAGGCCGCGAGCAATTCCCAGTTGCGGTCCAGGTTGCGATAATAGTTGAGGCCGCCGCGAAACCCGGTACGCCGGTACACATCCGCCATGATCGCGAGGTCGGCCTCTGGCAGCCAGGCCGGCCGCGGCACCGGCTCGGGCATCAGGTCGAGGAAGCCGCCGCCTTCGGGCAGCGTCAGAATTTGGCTCGTGTCGCGTGGCCGGCCGGAGCCGATACCGCCCAGGATGCGGCGCAGACTGGCGGCGGGGTCGCGCTCGAACTCGGCCTCGGCGACGCCCGGCGGCTGGAAATACAGCCAGTAGAAGTTATGCAGGCCGGCCGCGCGCAGCATTGCCAAGGGCGGCGCCGGGCCGCGCGGGCGGAAGGGCACGCTCATCGCGACGACCGAGCGGAATATGTCGGGCCGCAGCATCGCGCAGGTCCAAGCGACCGAGGCGCCCCAGTCATGGCCCACGATCACCGCCTGCCGCTCGCCGAGCGCCGCCACGAGCCCGACCATGTCGCCGACCAGGTGCAGCAGGGAGTAGGCCTCCATCGCCTCAGGCGCGTCGCTGCCGCCGTAGCCGCGCATGTCGGGCGCCACGGCGCGGTAGCCGGCCCGGGCCAGTACCGGGAGCTGATGGCGCCAGGAATGGGCGAGCTCCGGCCAGCCGTGGCAGCACAGCACGAGCGGTCCCTCGCCCTGCTCCGTCACCTGCAGCCGAATGCCATTCGCCACAATGTCACGCTGCGCTGCCTCTGCCATTGTCCCGTGCCTCACGCTTGACCAGAGGCTATGCTGCAAGACGGTTCAACGCCAAGGCCCGTGAAATCAGACCTACCTAAGGGTAAGTGGCATGACTTCTGCTTGCATGCTTTCTGCTGACTAGCGCCCTGGCACGGATCGCAGCGGCGTTACGAAAGAGAACCGGTCATGACACAGCTTGACGAGCAGACCCCCGAGCAGCATCGGCAGCGCTATGCCGAGCTGGCGCAGCTGCGCCCGAGCCCGCTCCACCGCGGCCCCCCATCGCCGCCGCCCGACCTGCCCGCCGCCAACGTCGTGCACCGTGAGACGATCCCGGGCGGCTGGTATCACTCCTTCCGTGTGCGGCGCGGCTGGACGCGGGCCGGGTGCTGTTCTCCGACATGGGCCGCGTGCTGGCCTCCATCACCGCCGATAGCTGCGGCCGGCACGACACCTCCGCTGGGGCTTGCAGCTGCGAGGCCAACTCGGTGCGCTTCGGCCATCACACCCGCTACATGCACGCCTGCCGCGAGAACTTCCTGCTGGAGCTGGGCCGCCACGGCATGACCAAGCGCGACCTGGTGAGCAACGTGAACGTCTTCATAAACGTGCCAATTAGCCCGTAGAGCGAGCTGGCCATTGTTGACGGGCTTTCGGAACCGGGCGGCTACGTCGATCTGCGTGCCGACATGGACGTGCTGGTCGTGCTGTCAAACTGCCCGCAGGTCAACAATCCCTGCAACGGCTTCAATCCGACGCCGATCCGCGTGCTGGTGTGGGAGGGGCCGCGCTGGAACAATCCTTCACCCGGAGGCGATGCCTGACCCTGTGTTCCGCAAAGTCCTGATCGCCAACCGCGGCGAGATCGCGCTGCGGATCGGCCGCACCCTGGGCCGCATGGGCATTGCCTCTGTCGCGGTGTATTCTAAGGCCGACTGCTTCACCGCACCGGTGCTGGCGGCCGACGAGGCCCACTACAACTTCGCCCGCACCTGCACCCGTCCAACATCCACGACACGCCCTATGCGGTCGGCTTCATCGACTTCGCCGGCGACATGCCGATCCTGCTGGGGCCGGACGGGCCGAGCCTGGGCGGCTTCGTCTGTCCCGCCGTCGTTGCCGCCGACGAGCTCTGGAAGCTTGGCCAGCTGCGCCCAGGCGACCGCGTCCGGTTCGAGCGCCGGGTGCCCCCGAAGCTCATGCTGCCAAGCCTGGCGACCCCGGATCTGCAGATCCCGCACGACGATGACGGCGCGGTGCTGCTGCGCCGTGCTGGCGACG
Organism: Rhodospirillales bacterium; assembly: GCA_025351925.1. Classification (GTDB taxonomy): domain Bacteria; phylum Pseudomonadota; class Alphaproteobacteria; order Acetobacterales; family Acetobacteraceae; genus CAHJXG01. The sequence continues at coordinate 23,260 of JANXVC010000512.1, forward strand.
TTCCGGTAGTCTATCGGCACGCCGGTGACGCTAACCTGCTGGTCGAGTGTGGCCCTCTCGTGCTCGACATGCGCCTGCGCCTGCGCGTGCAGCTCCTGCTCACGGCGATACGCGCTGCTCGCCTGCCGGGGCTGCTCGACCTCACCCCGGGCATCCGCTCGCTGCAGGTGCACTACGACCCCGGGGCGCTGTCCCTTTCGCGGCTGCTCGACGCGCTGCTGCAGATCGAGCGCGAGCTGCCGCAGGACGACGAAATGCGCGTGCCGAGCCGCAGACAGCTCAGCGTCCGGCCAGGTGCGCGAGCTGCTCTGCCGACCCGGCCGCGAGATACGGGCTGGGCAGCGCATCCTGGTTATTCAGACCTGACCGGCCGCGCCCTTGCCAAGCGGCCCGGCAGCGTGCGACCGCTGAAGAATGCCAACACCGACCGAGGCCGTGCGCGCGGCCATCTCCGCCGACCACGCCTACGCTGACCCAGCGCTCTGGATCACCCGGGTACCGGACACGGCGCTGCTCGATCGTGCCGCCGCGCTGGAGCGAGAAGGCCCGCTCGGTCGCGCATTTTGGGGCGTGCCGGTCGCGGTCAAGGACAACATCGACGTGGCCGGGCTGCCGACCAGCGCGGGCTGTCCGGAATACGCCTATCTCCCCGCCGTCAACGCCGTTTGCGTGCAGCGCCTGCTCGACGCCGGCGCCGTGGTCATGGGTAAGACCAACCTCGACCAGTTCGCCACCGGGCTCGTCGGCGTGCGCAGCCCATACGGCGTGCCGCGCAACGCGTTCGACCCCGAGCGCGTGCCCGGCGGTTCGTCCTCCGGCTCGGCGGTCGCGGTGGCTGCGGGCATCGTCCCGGTGGCGCTCGGCACCGACACCGCTGGGTCGGGACGGGTGCCGGCGATGTTCGGCAGTGTCGTCGGGCTGAAGCCCACCATCGGCAGCGTGTCGGCGAGCGGGATGGTGCCGGCGTGCCGCTCGATCGACACCGTCTCGGTGTTCGCCGGCAGCGTCGATGCGGCGCTCGCGGTGCTGCGGGTAATTTCAGGGCCTGATGCCGCCGACCCGTATTCGCGCGCCGCCCCGTTCCCGCATCTGCGCCGCGGCGGGCTGCCGGACGCCGCGCGTATCGCGACGGTCGCCGTGCCGGAGGCTCTGGCTGGCCCCTACGCCAGAGCCGCCGCGCTGTTCACGTCCTCCGAACCCGCCGACATCACCACCTTCCTGGACATTGCGCGCCTGCTCTATGACGGCCCCTGGGTGGCCGAGCGGACCGCAGCGCTTCGAAATGTAGTCGAGATCCGGCCGGACATCCTGCATCCCGTCACCCGCATGATCCTCCTGGGCGGCCTCGACCGCCGCACCGTCGATGCGTTCGACGCCTTCCACGCGCTGGCGCTGGCGCGGCGCGAGGCCGCCTCGCTGTTTGCCCGCTGCGACGCGCTGCTGGTGCCGACGACCCTGCCCTGCCCGACGCTGATTGAGGTCGCGGCCGACCCGCTGGGCGTCAACGCGCGGCTCGGCACCTGGACCAACTTCGTCAACCTATGCGACCTCGCGGCCATCGCGGTCCCGGCCGGGATGGGCGAGGACGGACTGCCGTTCGGGGTCACGCTGATCGGCCCGGCGTGGTCAGAGGGACGGCTGGCGGCGCTCGCGGATCACGTGCATCGGGCGCTGTCGCAGACCATCGGGGCAACCGGGATGCCGCTGCCAGAGCCGGCCGCACTGGACCCGCTGGCCGCAGACGAGACCGCGCTGTTCTGCATCGGCGGGCACATGGCGGGGCTGCCGCTCAATCCGCAATTGACGGCGCTGGGCGCGCGCTTCATGCGCACGGCGCGCACCGTGGCCGGCTATCGCCTGTATGCGCTCGGCAACCGCCCCGGCCTGCTGCGTGCGCCGGATGGCGGCACTGTCGCGGGCGAGGTCTGGGGACTGCCCACGGCCGGCATCGGCGCCCTGCTGGCGCAGGTGCCGCCGCCGCTCGGGTTCGGCACGGTGACTCTTGAAGACGGTTCCTGCCTAGGCTTCCTGGCCGAGGCGGCGGGGATCGCCGACGCGCCCGACATCACACTAAGCGGCGGCTGGCGGGCCTGGCTGGGATTGCGTTGACAAGGGCCATGTCGAGACATGAGCACTCTCCAACCAACACCGAGGAACGGCGTTCGCGCGGTTGCGTTCGGTTGGTTTATGATCAGTGAGCAGCCGATGACGAGTTGGGCCACGACGCTGCGCTACGCCTTTGTCTCCGGGACGGTCGCCAGCGCGACATCGACGATTGCCTTGGCGGTTCTTGCCCGGACGGAGGGTAAAGGCGCCCTACAGCCGGTCAATTCCACCAGCCATTGGAGGAATGGCGAACGCGCTGCCGCATTCAGCGGCGCTGACCTCGCCCACACGGCGGTCGGATACGCGACGCACCACGCAGCGACCGTGTTCTGGGCAGTCCTATTCGAGCGCTGGATCGGCTCCCGTCGTCCAGCCAAAGTCCTGCCGCTCATGCAGGACGCACTGGTGCTGTCAGCAATCGCCGCGGCCGTCGATTACGGGGCGACACCCAAACGGTTTACGCCGGGATGGGAGTTCGTGCTGTCCAAGCGGTCCATGGCGGTTGCCTACGCGGCGATGGCACTCGGGCTAGCGGCGGGAGCCTCGTTGAACCGCCGCACCCGTTAGGAGCCGACCTCTCGTCACGCCGGTTAGGCCCGTCCGGCAAACACCTCTTTCTTGATGATCGCGTGCACGCCCCAATTGCCGTCCACCACTTGGGTGATGCCAAAATCGACCGCGATCGACATCAGCGAGATCGCCTCGTCCTCGGTCAGCCCCTTTGCGTGCATCAGGAACTGCCGCATCTTCCGGAAGGCGTCGCGCATCGCGAGGTCGATCGAGGACTTGCTGTAGATGTCGCTCTGCGCCTGCGGGCCGAGCTCCTCCAGGTAGTTGGCGTAGCTGAAGCCCTGCAGCACCCAATCGTCCTGCGTCTCGATCATCGGGAAGTTCAGCGCTTCGAGCGCGGTGCCGGCGAGGTCGGATTGTTTATGTAAAATGAATTGGAACGTTCCGGTCAGTGAGCACTCGATCGCCGTGCCGCACAGCTCGGAGTCGCCCTGGCTGGCGTGCGGATCGCCGGCGGAGAACAGCGCGCCGGGCACCGCCACTGGGTAGTACATCGTCGCGCCCTTGCCGATGCGCCAGTTGTCGATGTTGCCGCCGGTGTAGCTCGGCGGGATCGAGCTCACGATGTCGGCCTCCTTCGGCGCCAGGCCCATCGTGCCGAAATGCGGGCGGATCGGCACTCGGATACCCTTCAGCACGTCATAGTTCCGCTCGGTCTTGCTGTGATCGACCGGCAGGCCGGGATAGTCGATCACCTTGTGCACGATGCCGGACGGGTCGGTGACGGTGGGCCAGCGGAAATTGTATAGCGCGTGCGCCCAGTTGCGCTCGCCGGTCGCGTCGATCTCGTAGATGGTCACGACCTCACGCGGACGGTCGCCGGTCAGCATGTCCTTGTAGTGAAAACCCCAGTTGGCAGCGGCGTTGCTGCCGAACGCCGCGTGCTTGAATTTCGGGTTCGCCGACGGCCGCGGCTTGACGTCTAGGATGCGGACCTCCAGCACGTCGCCGGGCTCGGCGCCGATGATGGCGACCGGCCCGGTGCAGATGTGCACGCCCAGGCCGCCGCCGGCGCCGATCGGGGCCTCCATCGACCCGGCGCCGCGTCGGTTGACGCCCTTTTTGTCCTTGGTCCAGAGATAGACGCTTTCGGCGCCGGGGTCGCGGTCGATCATGCGCTCCGCGTCGTCGTTCGCGTGATGGGTCAGCGTCTCGATCGTCACGTAGTCGCCGGAGTGGATCTCGATCTGCGGCTTGAGCAGCTTGCTGAAATACCCCCAATGCACGGTGTCGGCGTTGGCGGGGAGGTTATAGTGGCTGGGCTGCCTCGGCTGCCGCTGCGCTGCCGTCTGCGCCAAAGCGGGGGACACGAGAGACAGCCCGCCGGCGGCCAGCGTGGTGGCGGCGCCGGCCGCGACGAAGCTGCTTTTCAGGAAGGAACGGCGCTCGCGGGCGAGATCGCCCATGAGCGCTGCGCGGTGCCGCTCGAACTCGGCGCAACTCGGGTCATCACCTTGGCACATGAGGCTTCCTTTTTGGCTGTTGCTAACGATGCAAGTTCCGTGCCGCCAGACCATTCGAGAGCGTGTTGAGCTACACCGTCATGTGCCGATCGATCCGCGCGGCGGCGTCGGCGTCCCGGGTGCCCCCGCGCTCGACCACCTCGCCCGAGACGAGCACGGCGAAGCGGTCGGCGACCTTGAGCGCAAACGCGACGTTCTGCTCGACCAGCAGCATCGCCGTGCCGTGCATCCGGCGCTCGGCCGCGAGCACGCCGGCCAGGCGGTCCACCACCGAGGGCTGCAGGCCCTCCGTGATCTCATCCACCAGCATGAGGCGGGGCCGGGCGATGATGGCGCGGGAGATCAGCAGCATCTTCTGCTCGCCGCCCGAGAGCGTGCCGGCTTTCTGATCGAGCCGTCGCAGCAGCACGGGGAAATGCGGTTCTATCAGCGGCAGGCGTTCGCGGAACAGCCGGTCTTGCAGCACGCCGAGCCGCAGGTTCTCGCCGACCGTGAGATCGGCGAACAGCGCCTGCTCCTGGGCGACGTAGCACACCGCACGGCGGGCGACGCGATATGGCGCCATCCCGGCCAGCTCCTGGCCGTCGAGCCGCACGCCGCCGGACCGGGGCTGCACGAAGCCCGCCGCCGTGCGCAGCAGCGTCGTCTTGCCGACCCCGTTGCGGCCGAGCAGCGCCATGACCTCGCCGGCGCCCACGCTGAGCGAGACGTTGCGCAGCACCATCGTCGCGCCATACCCGGCGGTGACGTCGTCAAGGCTCAGCAGATCAGACATGCGCAGCGCCGGCGTAGATGGTGCGCACGGTCTCGGACTGCACGGCCTCCTCGACCGCGCCGTCCAGCACGACGGCGCCCTGGTGCAGCACGATCACGCGGGACGAGATGCTGCGCACGAAGTCGAGGTCGTGCTCGACCAGCACGATGCACAAGCGGTGCCGCTGGGCGAGGTCGGCCAGCAGCGCGCCGATGCGCTGGCGTTCCTGTTTGGTCAGCCCGGCCGTCGGCTCGTCCAGCAGCAGCAGCGTCGGTTCAAGCGCCAGCACCATCGCGAGTTCAAGCGACTGTTTCTCGCCATGGGACAGCTGCCGGGTCTCGACACCCAGGCGGTCCGCGAGGCCGGTCGCCTGCACCACCTCCAGCGCCGCCTCGGGCAACGCGATCGTCGGGGTGCGGCGGAACAAGGACGGGCGCTCGACGCGGCTGCGGGCGACGCGCAGGCACTCGGCGACCGTCATGGTCTCGAACACAGCCGCGGTCTGGAACTTGCGTCCAACACCCAGGGCAGTGCAGCGGTGTGGCGGCATGCGGCGGATGCTCTGGCCGCCGATCTCGACCAGGCCGGCGCTGCGCTCGCGTCCATCGGCGATGCAGCGCATCAGCGTGGTCTTGCCGGCGCCGTTCGGGCCGATCAGGCTGAGCAGGTCGCCGGCGTGAGCGGTAAACGCGACGCTGTTCAGCACCTGCAGGCTGCCGAACCGCTTGTCCAGCGCCTCGACCCGCAGCACCGTGCCGTCCCTGCGCGGTGTTGCGGCCGGCGCTTCGACCAGCCGCGGGACAAACCGTGGCTGCCGCACTCGGCCGAGGCGGAGCAGCGACAGCAGGCCGCCGGGGAGTGCGACGATCACCACGACGAACACCAGGCCGACGATCAGCGCCCATAAGAACGGCAGCGCGCCGTTGAGGTAGTTGCTGACCGCATCGATCGACACGGCTCCCAGGATCGGCCCGGCGATCGTCGCCCGGCCACCCAGCGCCGTGTAGATGACGAGCTCGGTGCCGGAGACGAAGTTGCCCAGCTCCGGCGCGACGACGGCGGTCGCAGCAGCATAGACCCAGCCAGCGCCAGCGCAGACCAACGCGCAGGCGACGAACAGCAGCACTTTCAGCCGCGCCGTGGGGATCCCGAGAAATTGGCAGCGCACGTCGTTCTCGCGCATGGCGACCAGCAGGCGGCCGAAATCGCTGCGCACCAGGGTGACTGTCAGGGCGGTCACTGCAACCAGCAGCAGCCCGGCGACGCGGAACCAGCTCTCGGTGTCCAGCTCCGGCACGTCGAAGCCCGACAGCCCGCTGCTCGAACCCGTGAAGTTGCCGCCGGCGAAGATGAGCTGCACGAAGACAATCGGGAAGACGAGGGTGATGGTGGAGACATAGAGCGGCGAGGCGCCGTAGGAGAACGCGAGCCACCCCACGAGCAGCGCCGCCAGCCCCGCCGCGCCGAGCCCCAGCAGCAGGGCAAACAACCCGGTGGCAGCGCTGAAACCCAGATTGGAAGAGACGAGGGCCAGCGCATAGGCGCCGATGGCGAGGAACGCCGCCTGCGCGAAGCTCAAGATGCCGGTATAGCCCCAGAGCAGGTCCACGGTGACCGCCGCGACGGCGAGCAGCAGCGAGCGGGTGAGCACGTTGACGCTGTAGGTGTCGAGCAGCAATGGCGCCACGAGGACCGCCAGCGCTCCGGCCAGCACTAATGCGGCCGGCAGCCTCGCATCACGCACGGGCAAACCCGGTCGGCCGCACGCGCAGGATGACGGCGGCCAGCACGGCGATGGTCATGCCGCCCAGCACGGCGTTGAGATAGGTCGAGACCAGCACCTGCGCCGCCCCGAGCACCACGGCCGCTGCCGCCATGCTGACCAATGACGAGCCGGATAGCAGCACCAGCATGAAGGCGCCCACCAGCCATGGCACCCCCATATTTGGATCGACGCTCGACAGCGGCACCACCAGGGCGCCGGCCAGTGAGGCGAGCGCCGAGCCGAGGCTGAAGCTCGCGAAGCGCACCCGCGCGCTGTTGACGCCGAGCGACTGCGCCAGGTTCTCGTTGGCGATGACGGCGCGGGTGACGAGGCCGAGCCGGGTGCCATGCAGCACGAGCGCGATCGCGCCCGCGAGCAGCACGGCGACCCCTACCAGCAGCAGCCGGTACTGCGAGTAGGTCGCCCCCAGGATGACGGCCGCGCCGGAGAGCGGGCTTTGCGCGAACTGCACCTGGCGGCCGAACGCCAGGGTGATCACCTGGCCGATGACGATGCCAAGGCCCCAGGTCGCAAGGATGGCGTCGAGCGGCCGGCGATACAGCGGGCGCAGCACAGTCCGCTCCATCGCCGCCCCGGCCAGCAGTCCCGCCACCGCGGCGGCTGGCAGGCTAACCCAAGGGTTCCAGCCCGCCCAGGTCACCAGCAGCGCCGCATAGCCGCCAACGGTCAGCATGGCGCCATGGGCAAACGAGATGATCCCCATGACGCCGAACACGATCAGCAGGCCGAGTGCGACGACATAAAGGATCGCCGCCGTCGTCACGATGTCGAGCAGCAAACTCATGTGCAAGCTATCCCAAGCGGGGCCCAGGCGGAGCTATTTCAGGTTCGGGCACTGCTCGCCGGGGTCCACGTCCTTCGCCGTCTGCAGGATCTTGACGCTGCCGTCGGCCTCGACCTGGCCGAGATACATCGTCAACGGCGCGTGGCGCTGCGTGTTCATCTGGATGCGGCCGCGCGGCCCGTCGAACGACACCTCAGGCAAAGCCTTGACCACGCCGTCCGCCGCGGTGCCGCCCGCGCGCTCCACAGCCGCTTTGTAGAGGTAAATCGCCTCGTACTGCGGCACCGATAGGTCGTTGGGCGTCAGCAGGGCACTGCCGAACTTGGCGCGCATGGCATCGAGGAACGTCTTGTTGGCCGGGCTGTCCACGCTCGTGTAGTACGAGCCTGAGATGTAGATGCCGGTCGCGTCCTGCCCCATGGTCTTGGCCGTGCCCTCATCCACGCCGAGGTTGCCGACCAGTGCCGTAATGCCGGCCGCGCGGTACTGCTTGGTAAGCGTCACATTCGGCACGCCGCCCGCGGTGGACAGGATCAGCGCGTCGGGGTTGGCGGCGCGGACCTTGCTGATGATCGCCGTCCAGTCGCCGGCATCCATCGGCTGGTACTCGTCGCCGACCACCTTGCCGCCATGCGCCTCGATGTACTGCTTGGCGTAGGACAGCATGCCGCGGCCGAAAGCGTAATCGCTGCCGATCAGAAAGAACGTCTTGGCGCTCTTATCTTTCAGGAAGAAGTCGATTACCGGCGCCTCCTGCTGCTCCGGCACCCAGGCGTTCACATACATGTAGCGGTTGCAGGAATGCCCCTCGTATGACGACGTGTAGATGAACGGCGTCTTGCCCCGGGTCACGATCGGCAGCCCGGCGTTGCGCGCCGCACTCGTCTCCATCGAGATCAGCACATCGACCTTTTTCTGGAACACCAGGCTGTCGAACGCCCGTTGCGCGCCTGCCGCACCGCTGCCGTCATCCGCCACGTCAAGCGCAAGCGGCCGACCCATCACGCCGCCCTTGGCGTTGATCTCGGCCACCGCGAGCTCGGCCGCCTGCACGACGGAGGGCGCGACGACGCTGTTGGCGCCGCTCAGCCCGATGGGAACGCCGATATGGATCGGCGCCTGGGCATAGGCGGGCGCCGCCAGCAGCGACAGGGCAAAGGCTGCGGTGAGCTTGTTGTGCATCGTCGGTCTCCGGTGGTCCATCGATCAAAGGTACGACTTGGCGAGCATCATGTGCACGCCCTTGTTGCCGTCCACGGTCTGCGTCACGCGGAGGTCGGCGATCAGCGAGCACAGCATGTAGGCCTGGTTGCGCGACAGGTTGGTGCGCAGGCAGATGTGCTTCACCATCTCCCGCACCGCCTGTTTGGCGGCGTCGTCCAGGTCCTCGTCGAGCCCGATCGACATCAGATGCGTGGGCGTCTCAGCGAACGGGAAATCGATCTTGAAGTCACGGCGCACGGTGAGGCGGAAGGTGCCGGACAGGCCGGTCTCCAGCGCGGTGATGCACACCTCGCCGTCGCCCTGCACGCCGTGGCCATCGCCCGCCATGAACAGCGCGCCCTCGTTGAACACCGGCAAAAACAGCGTGGTGCCGGGCTTCAGCTCCTTATTGTCCATGTTGCCGCCGAACGCCCGCGGCACCGCCGAGCCGCAGCGGCCCCATGCCAGGGGCGGCGCCACGCCGATGATGCCGAAAAACGGGTCGAGCGGCAGCTCGGTGCCCCACGGCAGCGTGCACACGTTGCGCGCGCGGTCGATCGGCGGATGGATAGTCTCGTAGTCGGTGAACTCGTCGGGCAGCGTGCCCAAAAGCGGCAGGATGGCGACGAAGCCCCAGTCCATCGTGGGCTTCGCGTCCAGGATATCGACCTGCAGCGTATCGCCGGGCTGCGCGCCGCGGACATAGACCGGCCCGGTGATGAAATGCGGGCCGGGGCCGGCCGGCAGGGTGTTCAGTGCTGCGAGGTAATCCGCCGGCACGCGCGACATCTCGGGCAGGGTCGCCATGCCGCCAGCCGGGAAGGAGTACAGCTTCACGGTGTCGCCGGAATCGACCTGCAGCACCGGCGGGCTGGTCGCGTCGAGGTAGCCGAGGACCATGTTGTCCGGGGTCGCGGGAATTTCGTGGTGCTGCGCCATGGCTTGTTCCTTTGCTTCCCGTCAGGTGGAGTGCGGGATCCCTTGACTATTCAGATCGGAATCATCCCTCGCCAGATTTTGCAAAGAACGGGCCACCTCGTCGCCGTGCTAGGACCGGGCTACCTCGCCGCGCCAGTTATGCTGCTCCTTGAAGCCCAGCACCTCTCGCGCTTTGCGGTTGCTCAACGGCGCCTCGTCTCCGACCAGGTCCCGGGTCACTGGGGTATTCGGGCACCATTGGGCCAGGAACGCGGCCGTGGGCTGGTCGGCGGTGATGGTGTCGTTGACGGCATTGAACACCTGAAACCCCAGCCCGTCCTTCTGCAGGCACAAATGCACGATCTGCGCGAGGTCGCGGGCGTCAATGTAGCTCCATGCATTGCGCTTGCGCGACGGCGGGTCGGCGACGAAGCCGGGGAACTGGGCGTATTCATCGGGTTCGATGACGTTGCCGATGCGGAGCGCGTAGATGTCGGCCTTGAAACGGGCCGCGAAGGCGCGCGCGGTCTTCTCGTTCACCACCTTGGACAGGCCATAGCTGTCCATGGGGTCAACGTCGTAGTCTTCCTCGAGCGGGAAGGAATGAAAATCCTTGTCGCCCTCCGCGAAGCACACCCCGTAGGTCGTCTCGCTCGAGGCAATGATGACCTTGCGGATGCCGAGCTTCATCGCGGCCTCGATGACGTTGTAGGTGCCCATCACGTTGACCCGGTAGGTCTCGTTGTCGGGGTTGATGAGGATGCGCGGCACGGCGGCGAAGTGCACGACGGCATCGACGGGTCCGGGAGCCTTGCCCGCCGTCAGGCCCTCGCGGCTGAAGTGCGACGTCATCGCGTTGAACACCTGGCCGCTCTCGGTGATGTCGCCGATCAGCGTCGAGATGCCCGGATGCGCAAAGGGCTGCAGGTCGAAGTTCAGAATGTCGTAGCCCTTGTCGAGCAGCCACGGCAGCGCGTGCCGTCCCGCCTTCCCGGTACCTCCGGTGAATAGTATTTTCATGCGCGGTTTCCTCACACGTGCTGCTTCGCAGTGGAACAAGCGCTATAGATGCCGCCACTGCAAGTCCAGGCTCGCTCGGGCGCTGGCCTTGGAGATCAAAGGATAGGTCAATTGGCACCACCGCATTTCGACCATAGCACGTCCGGCCGTGCTGGCGCCGTAACGGCTGATCCCTATCCCTGGCCCTTCGACGGCGACCTCCGCCCGGCCAACACGGCGCTGCTGGTCATCGACATGCAGGCGGATTTCTGCGGGCCGGGTGGCTACGTGGACCGCATGGGCTATGATCTCTCGCTCACCCGCGCGCCGATCGAGCCGATCCGCCGTGTCATGGCGGCGTTCCGCGCCTGGGATGGCGCTGTGCTGCATACGCGCGAGGGCCACCGTCCGGACCTTGCCGACCTGCCGGAGAACAAGCGCTGGCGCTCACGCCGCATCGGCGACGCAGGGCCGTGCGGCCGTATCCTGGTGCGCGGCGAGCCGGGCTGGGAAATCATCCCGGAGCTGGCGCCGCTGCCCAGCGAGGCCATCATTGACAAGCCCGGCAAGGGGGCGTTCTGCGCTACCGACCTCGAGCTGATTCTGCATACGCGGAGCATTCGCAACCTGGTGCTCACCGGCATCACGACCGACGTCTGCGTCAGCACCACCATGCGCGAGGCGAACGACCGCGGCTTCGAGTGCCTGCTGCTCACCGATTGCTGCGGCGCGACCGACCGCGTCAACCACGACGCGGCGATCCGCATGGTGACGATGCAGGGCGGCGTGTTCGGCGCCGTCGCCCCGAGTGTGGCTCTGCTCGCCGCGATCCCTCGCCTTTAGGCCGCCACCGCGAGCGGCATCGGCACCAGCGGGCTGCTGACATTGATACGGCGGCCGGCCCGCATGGCGAAGCCGGGCACAATCATCTCGGAGGGCATCGCCTACCAGGCGGTGCGCAACCGCCGCACGGTGGGCGGCGCGCCGTTGGTGCTGGAGCACGACGAGGTGATGGCGTCGCTGCGTCGGGCGTTCTCGGCCGAGCACGCGCTGCAGTGCGGTTATTGCACGCTGGGCATGCTGGTGACGGCGCGCGACATCGTGCTGCGGCTGCCCGGCGCCGATGACGACCGGGTGCGGCTGGAGCAGGCGGGCAATCTGTGCCGCTGCACCGGCTATAACGGCATCGTGTGCGCGATTCGATTTGTGCTCGATGCGCGCAGAGGCGACGCCGCGTCTGCTTGCGCCGGTGACGCCGGGCCGGTTCCGCGTGCTGGCGAACGACGCCCGCGTGGTGCTGATGGACGAGCCGTTCGGCGCGCTGGATGCCATGAGGCGGGAGCGGCTGCAGGACGAGCCGCTGGAATTATGGGCCCGCACCGGCCTTACGGTCGTCTTCGTCACCCAGGCGATCAAGGAGGCGATCTTCCTCGGCGACCGCGTCGTCGTCATGTCGCCCGGACCCGGCCGCATCGTGCAGGACGTGCGGGTGGCGCTGCCGCAGCCACGCGATGTATCCTCGCCGGAGTTCAACGCGCTGCGCCGCGAGCTGTCGGCGCTGCTGCATTCGAACCACGCCAGGGTCACCATATGACCGTCAAGGGATTGCCATGAGCCAAGCCGATTGGGGCCGCATGTTCCGTGCGGAGCGGGACGCCGCCTATAATAACACCGCCGCCTGCCCCGGCGGACCCGCCTATATCGAGGCGCTGCGCACCGCATCGGCCGCGTTCCGCGCAGCGCGTCCGGAGCACCTCGACCTCGCCTATGGCGCCAGCCAGCGCGAGGCCTGGGACCTGTTCCCCGCAGCACTCGGGTCGGACTGCCTGGTGTTCATCCATGGCGGCTACTGGCAGCGCAACGACCGCGAGGGGGCGGCGGCGTTGCTGGAGGGTGCGTGCGCGTCGGGCTGGTCGGCGGCGCTGCCGGGCTATACGCTGGCGCCGGACGCGTCGCTCACGACCATCGTCGGGCAGGTTCACGCGGCGTTCGATTGGCTGGCCCAGCACGGCAAGTCGTATGGCATCACCGGGCGCATCGTGGTGGCGGGCTGGTCCGCGGGCGGACATCTGGCGGCCATGGCGCTCGCGCACCCGGCCGTGAGCGCGGCGCTGCCGATCTCCGGCGTATTCGAGCTCGGCCCGCTGCGCGACACCTACCTAAACGAGAAGCTGTCGCTCACCGACGACGAGATCGTGACCCTATCACCGCTGCGGCTGCCCGCGCCGGACAAGCCGATGGGCATCGCCTATGGCAGCGCCGAGCTGCCGGCACTGGTCGGCGACAGCCGCGCGCTGCACGCTCTTCGCGCTGCCCAGCACCGGCCCGGCGCCCTGCTTCCAGTGCCGCACGCCGATCATTTCACCGTGCTGAACGAGTTGCGGCGGCCGGGCGGAACCCTTTTAAACTTGGCCCGCAGCCTGTTGGACCGAGCGTAAACAATGATCTTATAAGCTTACGATCAGCACACTAGAGCGTCGTCCGATCGATCTGCTCTTTCGATTGGACAAAGATGCTCGTTGAAACAGAAGCTTTAAAGCTTTTCTCAGATCCACCTCGATCGAAGAAAAGCTCTAGGTCAGGCTGCCCACGTCTCTGCCACCGTCATCGTTGACATGCTCCAATAGTGCGATCTGGCGTATGCCAACGCCCTGGCTCGGCTGGACCCAGGCGATCTTGCCTGGTGTATTGCAGGCCTCACAAACCGGCTTCCAAGACCCATGGCCCGTGCCGCAGGCCGCACAGCGCCAGAACGGGTCAGGATCGGCCGTCGCGACATGACGGAGTGCGTCCTGCGCCTCGTTCGCGTGGCCTTCATGGTCCGCGATGTCGGCCAGCAACACCCAAACCCGGCGCTGGTTCAGTCCAGCGTCGCGCACCGCCTCGATATAGCGCAGGGCATCTTTCGTCATGCCAGCGTCCAGGGCCGCTTTCGCCAGCAGCAATTGGCTTTCGGGATGAGCGATGTTCTGCTGTGCCAAGCCGGTCGCAGCCTTAAGACGCGCCTGCTTATCAGACAGATCCGACATGTACTCCGTCGCCACATCCGGATGCGGCTGCGTCGCCCATGACCGCCGCAGCACGTCGTTGGCGGCGCTCTCTTTTTTCGCGGCACGCAGGCGGCTTGCATAAGCAATGGCGGCGGGGGCCAGCGACGGATCGGCGGTCCAGGCCTGCTTGGCAAGGCGCAGCGCAGCCGCCCGGTCCGGCTCGGTGCCTGCCGCGGCGACGGCCAAAGCGGCGCGGGTATCTGGGCCCGACAGCCGCAGCGCATCAGCCCACTGGCCCGTGCGCAGGGCAAGCACTCTGCGTTCCTCCTGCAGCCACTGTGCGCCGGGACGGACCGCCTCGGCCTGACGGGCCAATTCGGCGGCGGTGGACCAGTCCTCACGGGCGGTCGCCTGGCGCAACAGCCCGCGCAGACCCAGGAACGCCGTCTCCTTGCCATTGGCAAGCTCACGGAATGTAGCGGCGGCGTCGTCTTCGCGCCCGGCCTGACGATAGGCCTGCGCCGTCAGCAGCAGCGTCAGCGGGGTATCGCCGAGCAGGCGCCGGCTGCGGCCCGCCTCGCGCTGCGCGGCGGATGGATCGCTGGCGGCCAGGGCCACCAGCGCCCGGGTCACTGCGGTGTCGCCGCGTTTACGGTTGCGGCGCGCCTGGCTGCGGCGCACGCCGCGCGGCACCCGCGTCAGTCCGACCAACAGCCGGATCGCGATATAGATCGCCAGGAACAGCAGGGTCAGCAAGACCAGCGCGACCGGGGTCGAAGTGCCGATCGTCGTGTCGCCGATGGTTGCCGACACCGAGCCGGGCAGCCCCGCCACCCACCACGCCAGCGCAATAAGCGCCGCCGCGAGGATCGTCAGTCCGAAAACAGCGCGCATCAGCCGCGGCCTGCCATCGTTGCAAGCGCCGCTCGGGCTTCGAGCACCATACGTGCCTGGCCGATCCAATCCACCATCGCCGGCGCGGCAGCGGCCGGACCGGAAAGTCCATCCAACGCAGACACGGCGCTCGCGAGGTCTCCAGCGTCAAGCGCCTGACGCGCACGGGCCAGCACCCCGGCGACCGGATCACCCACCAGCACGTGGTCGCCCTGGCGGACCGAAACCGACTGCTGCGCGCGGGTCCAGAGCCTGGCGGCAAACGGCTGATCGTTCAGAATGGCGGGCTGGCTTGCCTGCTCTGCTTCCTCGGCAGCGTTGTTGAATGACTTGCGCAGCGCCGCCTCGGTCGGTGGCGCATTATAGGCGAAACGGACCAATGCGGGGGGAGCGCCTGGGATTTCACCCAGCTTCTGGCCAGCTTCCAGCGCCGCTGCGGCAGTCTGCACCCGCGCTACACGCGAAGCGCGCTCCGCAAGACTGCCGAGTTGCCCCGTTATCGTGCTGCCTTGCTTCTCTACGGCGGCCACTCGGCCCTCAACCGTGTTGACCCGAGTCGTCAGACCCTTCAGGCCGGCTGACTGCTTGGACAGCTCGGTGTTTTGCTTAGCCAGACCGGCGTCGAGCTGCGCGGTGATCGGCCCAAAGTCCGGCGGCGGCGGTAGAGGCGGAGCGGGACGATTTTCCAAGGCTTCGAGCTTAGGCTCTAGCACAGCGACTTTTGGCTCCAAAGCAGCGATCTTTGGCTCCAGCTCCGCGACCTTTGGCTCCAGTGCGGCCACTCTGGGTTCTAAAGCCGAAAGCTTCGGCCCCAACTCAGCGAGCCTTGGCTCCAGGGCCGAAAGCTTGGGCTCCAATGCTGCTACCTTCGGCTCCAACGCCGCTACTTTAGGCTCCAAAGCAGCAACTCGAGCCTGAAGCGGCGCAAAATTTGCCGGCGCCGCGGGCGTGGGTGCCGGCGCGGATACCGGCGCCGGTGCGGGCCGCTGCTCCAATGCGGTCAGGCGGCCGTTCACCGCCTCAAGCTGCTGCTGCAGCGTGTCAACCCGCTCTGCCTCCTGAGCCACGCCCGCCGGCATGCTGGGATTCTGATACAAATAAAACAGCGATCCCGCGAGCACCAGGAAGCCGAGCAGGTAGAGCAGCGGCAAAAAGTCCCTGCGCTGTCGCGGCGGCGGCTCGTCGATCCTGACGCGCTCAGGCGTCTCCGCCGAAACGGGGTTAATGGGATCAGGAACGTCTGGTTCGGTCATAGCAATGCCAATAATGAGTCCTGTGTCGGCTTAGCCGAGACGCGCACGCGACGCCAGGGCAAGAAGCACAGCACGTCCGCCGCGGGCTGTCCGATCGCCAAAGCGTCAACCGCGGCCAGCGCGGGCGCCAGCAGCGGAGGCAGCAGGCGGACGAAGGCGCGGGCGGTCTCCGCCGATAGGAACATCGCCGCAGCCAGGCTGCCGTCGCGCAAAGCCTGCGTCGCGGCCGGCGGCATCCGCGTGGCCGGATACGCGGCATAGACCGCCCGGCGGTGCACCACGAAGCCATGCGTCCGCAGCGCCGCCGCCAGCGGCGCACCCTGCCCGCGGGCCGTCGCGAACAGCAGGGCTGTGCCGGGCTGGCAGGTTTGCCGCGTCAGATTAGCCAGTGCCGCCGCGTCGCCGTCCGCGCTGATGACCTGGGTGAATCCCGCCGCCCGCGCCCGGTCGGCCGTCGCATTGCCCACCGCCAGCAGCGGCGTGCCGTGCAGGCTGGGCGGCAGGCACGGCACGGCGTTGCCGCTGGTCACCAGGACCGCACCGAACCTGCCGCACGGCGCTGAGGCGAGCGACCGGATGCGCAGCAGCGGCGCGATGATCGGATTGTGATGCAGCGCCAGCAGCCGCTGCGCCGTCTCGGACGCTCCGGGCTGCGGGCGGGTGACCAGGACGCCGTTACTAGCCAAAGATGTCGCGCGGGCTGTCGGCGCGCAGGCTGGCGCCCAGCTCGGCGCCCAGCCGCGCAGCGTCGTCCGCGGAACCATGGATGCTGCGCTTCAGCAGGAACGACCCGTCCGCCCGCGCCACCAGGCCGGTCAGATGCAGCTGCGGGACCCGGCCGGCCGGGGATGGCAGCAGCCGGGCGTGGCCGCCGATCGGGGTGCGGCAGGAGCCGTCCAGCAGGGCCAGCAGGCTGCGCTCAGCGGTCGAGACGGCGCGCGCCTCCGGGTCCTCGATGCCCGCCAGCAGCTCCCGCAGCGCCGTATCGTCGCGGCGGACCGTGATTCCCACGATCCCCTGCCCGGCCGACGGCACCATCGCGTCGGGATCGAGCGGCAGGGTCGTCGCATCCTCCAGCCCCAGGCGGCGCAGGCCGGCCAGCGCCAGCAGGCTCGCGCTGCAGTCGCCCCGCATCACCTTGGCGATACGCGGCTGCACGTTGCCGCGCAGCAAGGTCATGCGCAGGTCGGGCCGCGCGTGCAGCAGCTGCGCCTGGCGCCGCAGCGAGTTGGTGCCAATTATGGCGCCGGCGGGCAGTACGGCCAGCGGATCGCCGGGCTTGGGCGGCAGGCAGTCGGGGCCGAGGATCAGCGCGTCCCGCGCATCCTCCCGCCGCAACGTGCAAGCCAGCACGATGCCGGACGGCATCTCGGTCTCGAGGTCCTTTAGGCTATGCACCGCGAAGTCGATGCGGCCGTCCATCAGCGCCTCGTGAATCTCCTTGCTGAACAGCCCCTTGCCGCCGATGTCGGCCAGGCTGCGGTCCTGCACCTGGTCGCCGGTGGTGCGGATGACGTGCTGCTGGAACACCTGCTCGTTGCTGAAGCCGGGCGCCAGCACCGGGCAGAACCGGGTCAGCAGCGACAGGAACAGCCGGGTTTGGGTCAGCGCGAGCGGCGAGCCCCGCGTGCCCACCCGCAGCGGCAGGCTGCGGCCATGGTGGCTTGGCGCGGTCTCGGCGGGGACTTTGTGCAACACAGGGGCGAGCACAGGCTGGGCGTTGGGCATCCAGGTGTCCTATGAGATCGGGCCGACTAAGGAAAGCCCGAGCCATGCAGACCGGCCCAAGACCCGAAAAGCCCGTACTTGGGATCGAATCGTCGTGCGACGAGACGGCCTGCGCGATTCTGGCGCCGGACGGCGCGATCCTGGCCGAGGCGGTGCTGAGCCAGCAGGCCGATCACGCTCCGTTCGGCGGTGTCGTGCCGGAGGTCGCGGCACGCGCCCACCTAGCGCATCTGCCCAGCCTGGTGCAGCAGGTCATGGATAAGGCGGGCCTTGATTTCGGTGATCTCGGCGGCGTTGCGGCCAGCTGCGGGCCTGGCCTGATCGGCGGCCTTATCGTCGGCGCCGGGATGGCGAAGGGCATCGCCCTCGGGGCCGGCCTACCCTTCGTCGCGGTCAACCACCTGGAGGCCCATGCGCTTACCGCACGGCTGCCCGGCTTGGTCGTGGGCGGCGCGCCGTTCCCCTATCTCCTGCTGCTGCTGTCCGGCGGGCACTGCCAATGCGTGGCGGTGGACGGCGTAGGACACTATCGCCGCCTGGGCGGTACGATCGACGACGCGGTCGGCGAGGCGTTCGACAAAGTGGGCAAACTGCTCGGCCTGCCCTGGCCTGGCGGCCCCGCGCTGGAGCGGCTTGCGGCCACCGGCGACGCGGCCCGGCACCCCTTCCCACAGCCGCTACGGGGCCGTGCCGGATGCGATTTCAGCTTTTCGGGCCTGAAGACCGCGGTGGCCCAGCGCATCGCCGGCCTGCCGTCGCCGCTCCCGGCCCAGGAAGCCGCCGATATTGCCGCCGGCTTCCAGCG